>NZ_BAABRO010000010.1 GCF_039545035.1 Novipirellula caenicola | reverse complement strand
CAACAAAGACTTGCAAGCCTGGCTGGTGCAACATGGCTTGAAGGATTCGACCCAATCGCGTCGCACGATCGCCTATGCAGGGGTGTAACAAAAACAAACCGGGGAAAATCCGCTTTTCACCATCCCAGGCAACGAGTCCCTCTGCCATCCTCGTAACGAAAGTCGTCAACGGCTCGTTGATTTACTGAGCCGCGACGCGTCAGCGGCCGGGTCCCGCGCGCTACCCGGTGCCTTACGGCCCACGGCTCCCTGTTGCGATTTGCATTTCGATTAACTCAACAAGTCGTCAAGACTTTTGGACCGATAACAAGCTTCCGCCCTTGAGGAAGCCACCATCATCGTAGTGGACGAGGCAACGAGTCCCTCTGCCATCCTCCTAACGAAAGTCGTCAACGGCTTGTTGAATTACTGAGCCGCGACGCGTCAGCGGCCGGGTCCCGCGCGCTACCCGATGCCTTACGGCCCACGGCTCCCTGTTGCGATTTGCATTTCGATTAACTCAACAAGCCGTAGCCGACTTCTGCTCCGCCAAGTTAGCAGCATCGCTCATTAAAAGATTGCTTCACCGCGTTGGCTTTCACACCTCAACCCTCAACTCGCAAATGACGGTTTTTGCGCCGATGCGGCAGTGACTTTCCAGACGCACAACCAGGGCTATCCCCTTTGCGTATCGCGGCTGCCCACCCGCTTTCTGCAGTCTTCATTGACTCGATTCGCCTTTGCGCAATGTTTCACAAGCCGAATTGCGGGAAAAGTTTGACTTTACACCTTGCGCCGCGTTAGGTTGGGATCAATCACCAACCTTGAGCCCCACTTGTGGGTTCGATTCTTCTCTTACTGCAAGGGCTTGGATATGAACGAAGTGAAGACCGCAAGCGATATCATGCGTCGCAATCTTGTGACGTTGACTCCGGAGAGTGATGTCATGGACAGCGTTGCGAGACTGCTGCGAGACAACATCTCAGGGGCGCCGGTACTTGGCTCCGATGGTGGTTATCTAGGTGTGTTTAGTGAAAAGTGCTGCATGAACGCGTTGACCGAACCAGTCGAAACGGCACGTGACGAAGGTCTACACATCACACGCGTTCGTGAGTTCATGGTCAGCAAACTCGTCACCATTGATCCTGAGATGGACGTCTTTGAAGCGATCGATCATCTGCTGAGTCGGCGAATCTCGGGGGCCCCGGTGGTCGACAACCAAGGACATTATCTAGGCATCTTCTCCGAAAAGACCGCGATGCGCGCCCTGATTGCGGCGCTGCATGATCAGCTGCCCGGAACAAGCGTGAACCAATACATGAACTTGGATCGCAACCGTATCATCCACGAAGATGATTCGTTATTGGACGTTGCCCACAAATTTCAAGAGACACCGTATCGTCGGCTTCCGGTGTTGCGGGGCGAACGGTTGGCGGGACAAGTCAGTCGCCGTGACGTATTGCGGGCCGAATGCCGATTGGCATGCGAAGTCGTTGAACGCGCCAAGCAGCATCACGCCAGCGACAACCTGCGTCGCGCTGCGAAACCGCGGCAAATCGGACCCTACATGGACACCGATGCGTTGACTGCAGAACCGAGCACCGACTTGCTTGGTATCGCCCAGATGTTTCTCAATTCGCCTTATCGCCGATTGCCGATCATCGAGGAGGGTCGTTTGCTTGGGCAAGTCAGCCGTCGTGATTTGCTCGAGGCCGCTGCGGAACTTCTGCGTCCCAAACCAGAACGCCGCGGTGCCGAAACGCTTTACCTCAGTTTCGTCTCGAGCACCACGCCTGAATCATTCCGCCGCTAGGCGGTCGCGATTCGCAAATCGATGGGATTCACACCGCAACGTCGCATTCGATAGCGTGGTTTTCGCTAGTGGCGCGGCGGCACATCACCCCGATCTGGTTCGACGGATTTAGTCGCCACCCGGCGGCGCGTGGGCTGTGGATCGAGTGAGCCGCGTCGCGTGAGCGTCCGGGGCTGGGGGTGACGTGATACCCGATGCCTCGCCGAAGATACCATCTATTTTCTTTCATGGTACGGCGCGGAGCCCGTTCGGTTGCAGCGAGTCAAACGTTCGAGATTCGCCGGGCGGGGCGCCGCACCGCTCCGTTATAAAAACAACGCGTCGCTACATCGACGACGAAGACGTCAACCGGCGTCGCGCCTCGCGAACTTTCTCGACCACCGTGTCTCGGTCATCGCCGACGCAGGTCAAGTGTCCCATCTTGCGTCCTGGTTTGGCGTGAACCTTGCCATACAAATGCAGCTTCACTGCGTCCACGGCAAGAGCACGATCCCATGGAGGCGTTTGCGTCTCGTCGCCCCACACATCGCCGAGCAAATTGGCCATCGCAGCGCCGCCACAGATCATGTCGGTATTGCCAAGCGGCAGTCCACAAACCGCGCGGACATGTTGTTCAAACTGACTTGTGTGGCAAGCTTCGATCGTCAAGTGACCCGAGTTATGGGGCCGCGGTGCCACTTCGTTGATGATCACTTCCAACTCGCCTTCGGCACTGGGTCGCACAAACATTTCCACGCACAACAGTCCCACGACGTCGAGAGCTTCGGCAGTCATGATCGCAATCTCACGCGCCCGTTGCTGAACGTTGTCGGGCAACGTTGCTGGAACCATGGTCACATCGAGGATGTGGTTGACGTGATCGTTTTCAAAGATAGGGAAGGTGGACGTCCGGCCGTCGACGGTTCGAGCCACCACAACCGAGACTTCGCGATCGAATGCAATCAGTTGTTCGGCCACCCATTCATCACACATCGACCAATCGACATTTACTGCGTCGGCAAGCGTGTTGATGCGATGTTGCCCCTTGCCGTCGTAGCCGCTACGAGCGGTTTTTAAAATCAACGGCAATCCCACGGCGTCTGCCGCGGCAGCCAATGATGTTGCGTCGACGACTTTCGCAAACGGAGCGACTGGAAGTCCTGCGTTTTGGATTGTGTTTTTTTCACGCAAACGATCTTGCGCCGTCGCTAACACGTCCGACGAAGGGTAGGTGGGGGCGTACTGTTGGCACTTGGCAATCGTTGCTTCGGGTATATTCTCGAACTCTAACGTGATCACATCACACTGGTTCGCGAACGCCTCGACCGCGTCCATATTGTT
Organism: Novipirellula caenicola; assembly: GCF_039545035.1. Classification (NCBI taxonomy): domain Bacteria; kingdom Pseudomonadati; phylum Planctomycetota; class Planctomycetia; order Pirellulales; family Pirellulaceae; genus Novipirellula; species Novipirellula caenicola. The sequence continues at coordinate 299,804 of NZ_BAABRO010000010.1, read as the reverse complement.
CAGCCGTCCGAAGACACAGCGATGCGCGATCTGGGCTGCCGGCTCTTGCTCGGTTTCGCAGAACACCACCACTTGGTAACCCATCTGAGTCGCGGCGATGGCGAACATGCGGCCCAATTGGCCACCGCCCACCATTCCAATGGTGCTGCCGGGCAGCATCACGTTTGACGCGGGATTGGGATCGTTTTTCAAATTCGTCTCGTTCACGTTGATGCTATAGCTCCGCCGATTCGAGTACTGCGGCAGTTTGTTTCTCGACAAACTCGGCCAATCGTTTTGCCAACGCATCGTCAGACAACGCCAAGATCCGCGCCGCCATCAGCCCTGCGTTCTTGGCTCCGGACGTTCCAATCGACATCGTCGCAACCGGAATGCCGCCGGGCATCTGCACAATCGACAACAGTGAATCGAGTCCCTGCAGGGCTCGGCTTTGCACGGGGACTCCGATCACTGGCAGATTGGTTTCCGAGGCGACCATCCCCGGCAAATGAGCAGCACCGCCCGCTCCTGCGATAATGACCTTCAATCCACGCTGGCTCGCCTGGGTTGCGTAGTTGACCATGCGGGTCGGCGTCCGATGCGCCGATACCACCAATCGTTCGTTGGGGATCTGCAACTCGTCCAAAATATCGGCTGCCGCCCGCATTGTGTCCCAATCATTGCGGCTGCCCATGATCACGCCGACCAAGGCGTCGGTAGGGGCGAATTCGTTTTCACTCATGACAAACTTCGATTCAAATGGTTAGGGACATAAATGACGATTGCGATTGCGGGCACCATCGCTCGCCAAAATTTACAAAACTCAATCCGATCCGCCCACCACATTGATTTCACCAACAGCCCACCTCGACTCGCCCAACACACTCCCCGTAGCGGAAGTCGTCAAGACTTTCGTCCACACCCCCTTCCGTAGCGAAAGTCGTCAACGGCTTGTTGTTTTAGTCGTACGATGGACTTCCTAGTCCGTCGAATCCATCATTGACGGACTAGGAAGTCCATCCTACACCCCCTTGCCGCAGGAACCTTCACTAAATCAACAAGCCGTCAACGACTTTCGTCCATCAACCTCACGGCATCGCAAATCCCGGGCAGCTTGCCGAATGATGAGCCGAGACGCGTAAGCGGCCGGGCCCACGCACTACCCGGTGCCTATCGGCCCTCAGTCCATCAATCTCATTCGCCTCTCGATCAAACCAACACGCCACCAAGTCGTATGTCGTCCTGGCCCGCCCCGCCAGAAACTAAGCCCCCGTTCCGCAACGTTTTGACGTCTGTTTACCCCTCGATCACTTCCAACTTGGCAAACGCCAAACGGAAATTATGTTCGCCATCGTCAAAGCGAACCGTCGCGGTCCGCTTTGGGCCTCGACCGGTGATCGAAACCACCGTGCCTTCGCCGTATTCCATGTGCCGCACCAGCGTTCCTTCGCGGTACGCGGTGACTGGCGTGACGCCTCCATTGAGCATATCGGCCGCGGTCTTCAAACCTGCCACCTGAGCCGATTTTCGTTTCTTGCTTTCGACGCGTTCGGCAATCTCCGCCTCGGGCAATTGGCAAACTTCGTCGTACGCCTTGGCGGCCGACTCGTGCACCGTCGGCCCGGCATCATCCAAGAGCGTGTCGTCGCTTTCGTCCGGCAAGTCCCATGACTCGGGATAGCCGCCGTGGGCGTCAGGATCCTCGTCGAACCAATCGCGGTCCACGGTGCTTTCCACTTTCCTCAGTTCATCCAGTGGCAATTCGTTCAAAAATGGACTCGGTACCGCCGGCCGGGTGTCCCCTCGCACCGTCCGCCGCTTGCACACGCTCAGCTGCAACCGCTGCATCGCCCGCGTGATTCCCACGAACAACAACCGACGTTCTTCTTCAAACCCCGCATCGGTATCCATCGAACGTGAATGCGGCAGCAAGCCTTGTTCGACCCCGACGATATAGATGCAGGGAAACTCGAGTCCCTTCGCCGCATGCAGCGTCATCAACGTCACGCGGTCGTCGGAATCTTCGAACGCGTCCGTGTCCGAAACCAACGCCACCTGTTCCAAAAAGGCCTCTAACGTGCCATCTTCGGGATGCTGGCGGTCGAATTCGACCGCTGCGGAAATGAATTCATCGACGTTGCCAATTGCACTGCTGTCTTGCTGATCGACCGACGATTTTTCTAAGAACGCCTCGTATTTGGTTTCTTCGACCAAGTAACGCAGCAAGTCTTCGAGCGTCGCCGACGCTTTCTTGCTCAGCCGATCATACAACTCGACAAAACGCGTTACAAACGTGGCCGAACGCTTGGCGATCCCTTCGATTTGGTAGACATCGCGAGCCGCTTGCAACATCGGCACCTGGTTCACATCGGCATAGCGTCGCAGTCGTTCGACCGTTTTCGCACCGATGCCACGTGTTGGCACGTTGACGACGCGTTGGAACGCGACATCGTGGCTGGGGTTATTGATCAAGTGCAGGTACGCCAGCAGATCCTTGATCTCTTTCCGCTGATAGAATTCGACGCCGTTGATGATTTGGTAAGGCAAACCACGGCTTCGCATCGAATGCTCTAACGAACGTGTCAGCGCATTCATTCGGCACAGCACCGCAAAATCACGCGGCCGCATCCCTTCGACTCGAATCGCGTTGGCGATTTCGTCCGCGATCCCGTCGGCTTCCTGGTACCCGTCTTCGTACATCCTCAAAACGACCGGATCGCCTTCGGGATTGTGGGTGTACAGATCTTTTTGTTTTCGCTTTTGGTTATGCCGAATCAACTGGTCCGCAACACGCAAGATGTTAGGTGTGCTGCGATAGTTCTGTTCCAAACGAACTGTGGTGACCGACGGGTAATCCTTTTCGAAGTCGAGGATGTTGTTCAAATCCGCACCGCGCCATCCGTAGATCGATTGATCCGGGTCACCGGTCACCGCGAGGTTCGCATTGTTGATCGACAACCCACGGACGATCGCGTATTGGGCCAAGTTCGTGTCTTGGTATTCGTCAACCAAGATGTACCGGAAACGTGCATCCAAATCCTCGCGTAGTTCGGGATTGTTTCGCAACATGATTGCGACATGGAACAACAGATCGTCAAAATCAACGGCGTTGGCCGTCAGCAATTGCTGCTGGTACACCGGATAGACTTTTGCGGCAACCGCATCCCCGGTCCGGCTGGACGCCGACAACATCATCTCCGGCGTGACCAAGCGGTTTTTGGCGCTACTGATGATCGAGGTGATTTGTTCGGGCGACGTATGGCTGGTCGAAACGTTGGCAGCGGCGATCGCCCGCTTCATCGCCTGCTTCGAATCCGCAGTGTCATAGATCGAATAATTTTCGGCCAATCCGACCAACGACGCGTAGCGACGAAGCAATTGGGCGCAGAAACGGTGGAACGTTCCCATCCAAACAGGCTGGCCCGGTGCCAATTGGCCGACACGAGCTCGCATTTCGTCCGCCGCCTTGTTGGTAAACGTCACCGCAGCGATTTGCGAAGGCGAGACTCCTTGCGAAATCATGTAAGCGATGCGGTGCGTGACCACGCGAGTCTTTCCTGAACCAGGGCCGGCCAAGATCAATAGCGGTCCATCGATGTGCGTGACCGCTTGCTTTTGAGACTCGGTCAGTCCTTTGAGGATGGCGTCCATGTCAGAAATCTCGAGATAGAAAAGCCGGGACGGAAGAGGCGGGAAACAAACCGGCGTGAAATACAGAGCCGGGGTTGAAACAGAGAAGGGAAACGGCGACACGTTCCTTTGACGCCTCATGATACCGACTCTGGCAAATCTGCGTTAGTGTCCCCACGCGTCCGCTTCGCCGGCCACCCGCAGATCAGCTCCGCTTCGGCCATTGGAGGCTGCGCTGTTGTCGTTTTTCCCGGCATATCCCAACCCGACGCGTCAGCGAGGAACCGAGAAAATATCGAGATTCCTTCGCTCACGCTTCGGGTTGTGAAAAACTCGCAACTGCAAAACTTACGCGTCGGGTTGGGATAAAAACGCGACTTCAAAACTTCGGCCGGGGGGTGAGCACGAGCGATGAAAAAACGGACTCTTGGTAACAGTGGCTACACCGTGGCCGTTGCACTGCCGAATTCAAACTTGCGATCGAGTCCGCGTCGGTTCGCCATTGCAGGCGATAGGAATCAGCCGAGGCGATGCATTTTTTTTAGGAACGGGGGCCCAATGCCAGCGAGCATGAGGCATCCCCCGCTACAGAGACTTGGTAAGATAGAATGGTTAGAATGGACTGTCCGACTGCATTCGCTGCGGATGTAATTTGACGATCAAACGCATGGGAAAAAGGCATCAATGGCTGGAAAAAACGTTTTAGGCGGCGAACTCGCCAGCTGCAGTACCGATCCACTAACCGGGTTTTACCGCGACGGATGCTGTAACACCGGAGCGTCTGATTCGGGGTTACACGTCATTTGCGCCAAGATGACGGCCGAATTTTTGGAATTCAGTCGATCGCGAGGCAATGATCTGAGCACTCCGAACCCGATGTTCCGATTTCCCGGATTGCGTCCCGGTGACCGCTGGTGTTTGTGTGCTGCCAGGTGGAAGGAGGCGTATGACGCAGGCAAAGCGCCGCCAGTGGTGCTCGAAGCGAGTCACATCAGCGCGTTAGAGTTTGCCTCAATCGAAGAATTGCAGGAGCACGCGGTGCTCGAAGAAGAATGAAAAAAATTGGGTTCAGATAGGGCTTGCGGCCACGAACCTGATTGCTAGAATCCCTGTCATCTGAAGAGGGCAACCCACTGGGAGGTCCTTCAACGGATCAGCGAGCACCCCTAGCTCAATTGGATAGAGCATCGGTCTACGGAACCGAAGGTTAGAGGTTCGAATCCTCTGGGGTGTACTTGCCGAGAAGCCATGAACCGCCAAGGTTTATGGCTTTTTTTGTGCGTCGACGTGGACTCAAGAAAATTTTTCTTAGTGTCTGGCCGTTCCGTTGCCTTTTGTGTCGACGGTTGCTGTGCTGTTTCCTGTAGGAATGGCAGTTCTGCGGGCGGGGCCCGATCCTCGGTTCTGAACTCGCTTGATGGGCCAGCTGATGAAAAATTCTCAGCCCGGTTTAGCGACGGTTTGAATTCTTGCCAGCCGCATTTGTGATCAGCAGCGGGGCGATTTTCGTGAGATGCCCGTTGGCGTCGGCCACTGGCAGGCCCCAGTCCTCAGCGATCCCGCAGTCGGTTGGCCCGCGAATCACGCGAATGAACGCGAATCGAGTGGGCAGCACAAAACCGCCGCGGTGTTCTCTCCTTTTACGGCGGAAAAATTTCGCAGAAGCTCGTTCGGCAGTATCGTATGCACTCGCGGAATAATCTTGCCACTGATTTCATGTGTCTCTGACGCAAACCGGTGAATCCGTTCTGCTGCCATTGGTATCGACAGCAATATTGATGCGACAGAAAAATTGAGATGTCGTAATCTCCGAAATTTGTTTTCGCCGTCGGACGCTTTTGTCTCACCGCTGGCGAGACTATTGCCGGGTCTTGGATTGTTCGCTCAATCAAGAGACCAAAAGCATCCGAGTCTTGGATATGATACGGAACTTTTGCCATAGTGTTAATTCAGTCTCAGTAAGAGCGATCCTATCCTCGGCGAATGAATTGGCCCAACCTGTCCGCAAAAAATGACAACGCAATGATCTGGAGATAACCACCGTCCAAGTCGTCTGCTGTAAACTATTGTATCGGTTTTCGTTCGCTCGCCTTAAGCCCCGATGGATTTTCGGTTGCCGCGCTGGTTGGTTCCAAGCTGCGTGTCGTCGATCGCAAGGGACGCCGAGTCAAATGGAGAGCGCAAGGGCACAACGATTGTGTAGTGGTGGTGGCGTATTCGCCCCGATGGCCGGATGCTTGCCTCCGGTGGACTCGACAGTGTGGGCAAATTGTGGGACTCCGATAGCGGAAAGCTGATCGCCACGCTGGCCGAGCATGTGTCGGGCGGAGGTAATCGCGATGAAACAGCTGGCGTTTGGCTGTGGCTGGCCAAACGCGAGCCTTAGCCCATGAGCCGTGAGAGGTATCGATTACTGCTGTAGCGGAGCTCGCATGGCCGATGCCATCGATCGGAAATCGACTCGAGTTAATCGTCGGCATCTTCGGGTAAGTAAACTAGCTCTTGCCTGCACGATCAAAAATTGCAAAGTTGTATCAGCTAGTTGGCACCGAGGTCGCGACAATACGATGACTGGACGTGCAAACGGTTAAGATTTGTGCAATCAATAAAGTGAAGGTGTAACATGAACGATTCTGGCTTAACGTTCAACTTGTTACTACATCAAGCCTCGTCTTCCAATCGCGGAACCCGCTTTCCGCACAATGATCTCGGCGTTTTGGATGGTGATGAGATATTCGAATGCGAACCATCATGAATCGCAAGCAAATTCGATACGGACATCGGCAACCTCGCTATCAAAGTCTAGAGGATCGGATGCTGCTTGCCGTTGGCTTGCAATCACCCTACCAACCGTTGGACGTAAATATCGATCTTGCGGTCGATGCACAGGATGCCCGCGACGTGATCGGCATTTTGCAAACCGGGCACGCCGCAGCGGATGAGTCGGTCAAAGCCACCGGCGTGTTTGCTGACGTTAGCGGTGACAATCATGTCACGCCACTCGACGCGTTGCGGATCGTTAACCACCTTGATCGGCAATCTCCTACGATTGCAGCAAAACTGATTGACGACTCTGGCGGTGACGGCGAGCAACGGTACGATTTGGTGACACAGGAGTTGGGATTGCAGGTGCGAACTCGGGGGATCAATGAGCTTCAAGTGCTAATCAACGACCTGGCAATCAGTCAGTTGCTGATGGTCGATGATGGTGAAGATTTTTTACTGACGTCGACCATGATCGAATCCGCATTGGGGGCACCGCTTACCGATGGAGTGCAGACGATCGAACTTCGCGATCGAGAATCCGGTTTTCGTTGCGAGTTTGAAGTCGTCCTCGATCGAACCTCTCCCCAACCCATTTTTCACGCGGCCGACCCTGTGTACCAACAACAGGGAACGCGTTTGGTCATTGGCTTTGACGAACCAATCCGTTCTGGTGTTCCACTGAGTGCGGATAACATCCGGGTTCAGCGAGCTGACTCGGAACATGTGATTGCGGTAAAGGCGGTGCGTGAGTTGGCATCGGATCAGTTGGCGATTGAATTTGATGAGGCCATTGCCAACGGCACATACAAAATCAAATTTATTGACAGTCTTCAGGATGTTGCGGGCAATCAGTTGACAAGTCCGTTGCCTACGATCGAAGTGGACCGCTATTTCACGTTCGATGTCGATCCGAGTAGTCAGTTGGTCACAGTCGAAGCCGTTGCTCCGACGATTTCCGTGCAGTGGGATCGTGCCATTCAAGATGCGGTCATCGAGACGTCACCCGGTCCTACGGTGGCTTCGCGAGCGTACGGGATACTGCATACAGCCATTTACGATGCTTGGTCCGCCTATGATCCACGGGCAATTTCGACAACCATCGGAGATCAGCTGCAAAGGCCAGACGACGAAAACACGCTTGAAAACAAACGAGTCGCCATCAGCTATGCAGCCCATTCGGTCTTGGTTGACCTGTTTCCAACGCAGCGAGAGCGATTTGATCTGTTGATGCAGCAGTTGGGGCTGGATCCCAGTGCCGATCCCAACAATGCGACAACCCCCGTTGGTATTGGGCATCGGATGGCAGCGGAGCTGCTCGCAGTGAGACACGAAGACGGATCGAACCAGTTGGGGAGCTCTGTCGATGGGGCGGTCGGTGTCCCCTATTCCGATGTTTCGGGCTACGTCGCGGCGAATCAAGCTGGCAGCACATCCATCGTAGATCGCTGGACGCCCGAGTTCGTCCCGATCGACGTATCGCCAGCCCAAGCGGATCATTTACGTACTCAGCAGTACCTCACTCCGCACTGGGGAGAGGTTGCTCCGTTCGCAGTCGAGGATCTAGATTCACTGCGTCCCCCGCTGCCCGAACCGTTTCTGTTGGTGAACGGGACGGTCGACATGTCGAGCAAAACGATCACGCTTGAAGACGGACAAGTGCTGGCAATTTCACGTTCCCTGATAGGAACGGTCATCAATCCTAACTTCATTCAGCAGGCTGAGGAGTTGGTCGAGATCAGTTCTCAGCTGACGGATCAGCAAAAACTTGTCGCCGAGTTCTGGGAAGACGGAGGCAACACTTCCTTTCCACCCGGAACGTGGATGACGTTTGGCCAATTCGTCTCTGCACGAGACCGGCACACGCTTGATCAAGATGTTGCAATGTTTTTTGCGTTAGGTAATGCGGTAATGGATGCAGGAATCGCCACATGGGAAGCGAAGCGATTTTACGACTACGCTCGGCCTGTAAGGGCGATTCGCAGTTTGGGGCATCTTGGTCTGATTGGTGACTTTGACGTTGATCGACAAGTATGGATGATCGATGCGTGGAACCCGGCAAAGGGAACGCAGCGTCAGCCGGCCACCGATTTTCTAACCTATCAAACGCCGGGATCCGATCCCTCGCCCCCATTTGCTGAATACACGTCAGGCCATAGCAGCTTCAGCGCCGCGGGAGCGACGATCTTGGAGTTGTTTACCGGAGGCGAAACGTTCGGGGCCACAATCTCTTTGCCGGCAGGAAGCTCACGATTCGAACCCGAAGTGGTGCCCGGGGAAGCCACGACGTTATCGTGGCAGACTTTCCGCGAAGCGGCCAATGAAGCTGGTGTTTCGCGAATCTATGGCGGCATCCATTTTGCTGATGGTGATCTTCAGGGGCGTCAGCTTGGTGATCGTGTTGGTCGCATTGTTTGGGATCGTGTGCAAGCGCTACTGCACGGCGGACAAGAGTAAGGCGAGCGTAGCCGATAGGCGTCAACGGTGGTCGCGAACTTCGCGTTGTCTTGTTTGAGGAACGAAGTCTTGAAGAACAAACGGATCGCAAAATAGCTTCATTTGCTGCAGGGGAGCACAGACATTGCCATCAGAATCGACATAGGCATGGAGTACATTGCGTGACCGTAATTCAGCAACGTGAGTACAATGGTTGATTGAGGGAGTCAGCCAGGGAACTCCATCGAAGGAATTTTTGCATCGCGGTTACGGTTTGGGAACCGTTCGGAAATAAGTTCGTCATTACAATAGGATTTCCGAATGACAGAAACTCTCCGGTGACGTTAGGGCCGCTTCGCCAGAGCTTTACTGGAATGGGCGTAGGTCGGCCAGCTTTGGAGGGAGTTCGATTGACTGCGGAGCGTTTAACGAGAGCGTCGATGATGTGCGAGCTATGCGAGGTGGACTATGCGTACAACGAACATCATCTGATCCCGCGACACTGTCATCGCAAAACGTGGTGGAAGCGGCGGTTTACGAAAGAACAGATGCAGCAAACGATTTCGGTTTGCAAGATGTGTCATCGTTCGATCCACAACCTGATTCCCGACGAAAAGGTGATCGGGCGACACTACCACTCGATCGAGACACTCAAAACGCACCCTGCTATTGCAAATTACTTGGCGTGGAAACGACGAAGGCTTCGCGAGTGACGTCTGAGTGCCTGGGGCTGGTGCCGGCAATCGATTTCTTGGTTGCCTGATTTTGCCGGCCGACCTCGTTCGACTTGCCCGCCAGGCGAAAAAATGCGTGGGCGTTCTACTTGAGTCCTAGTGTGATTCTCAAGCGTGCGACCGATACGTCGTAGGCGAATCGAATTGCCCCCAAAAAAATATCACTGGATAGGGAAATGCGGATATCGAAGCACGTTCCAGCTTACCTATTTTCGTGCCGCCTTCATTTTCCTGCCTGCCGCTCCGGCGGCATTGGTTGGATGCGGCGGAATCAAGAGTCGACGGAGCAGCGGCGCTGTGTTACCGAGCGAGAAGTTGGTGAGTGAAAACGGCAAAAAGATGAGGGGCAAAAAAATGGGGATGCCGCAGGATGCGCCAGCTCTCTTTGGGATCCTAACGTATTCAATTTGTTGTCCGCTGCTTCGATGACGCAGGTTGGATGCGATGGGATCCGCCGTTGTGCTGTGGGTTGGGCTCAACGCAATCCTTTGGAAACGCTGATGCCATGACCTCCGCATGCTTTGATCGTTTCGATGCGGCAAAACGACACTGCTCGCGAATCGACTGTCATTTCCTCTTGCGTCACTGTGGTTTGCGAACGTCTATTGACCAATACGGTGGCATGGCATCGGTCAGAGAACCATCACCAATCCATTGCCGCTGTATCGTGATGTTACATTTAATACGCAGGGTGAGTTATGGGATCATCTACCAAACGCAAGTTGGACTTTCATACCGGTGATGAGGTCGTCGCGGAGATCGAGCGACTGCGACGCGGCGGATACACCCGATCCAAGAATTGGAATTTGACGCAAATTTGCGAACACCTGACTCACACGATGACCGGGGGCATGGAGGGGTTTGGGTTTCGATTGCCGTGGATTCTACGGGCAACGATCGTCCACTGGATTGTCAGGCGGATCCTGCGAACGCGACGGATGTCCAGTGCTCCGACGATTGAGCGTTTGAAACCAAAGTCGCCGTTGGGCGCAGATGACGATCGCATCATCGATCAATGTATCGAAGTGATCGGACGGGCCCAAAAGTATGATGGCTCGTTTGAGGATTACCCGTTTGTTGACAACCTGACGGCCGACGAGTGGCGGCAATTCATGTGGCTGCACGCAGCCCACCACCTCGGCTTCTTGATTCCCGACGGCCACCCCTCTTCGTAAACAAACGCGGTGACGCTGTTAAGCGAACTTTTCCATTTCAGTATCGTACGTCTGAGGGGCCATGGAATAGCGTCGCGGTTGTTTTGCAAGCGATGCCATTGGGAAGGTTTTTCTGCGCTGCTATCGCGTCAGTCGGATTGATGCCGTGCATCGAATCGTGCATCGCTGCGCAAATTCGCGACCTTGAGTTGTTGCTAAATGCAAATATCAACCGCTTGCATTTTCTATTGCCGATGACTGATAGCGACACGACGAACCCCAACCTAGAATGGGGACATCCATCGTCGGATTAACCTTTGCAGTGCGATTGTCGCGATCGACTGCGGCGTGTTCGGATCCATAACAAAAAACTAGCGGCGCGATCCAAGCCGATGCGAGACGCGAGACCGCCGCGAGCTTTGCTCGTTCGTGGCACTTAGTGAAACGAGCATTGAGATCGGAAGGCGGTAACGCAATCGGGCCCGTTAGCAAACGTTTGAAAACAAATTCGTCAATTCAAAATGTTTCCCGAATGACACGAACCCTCCGGTGCGTCAAGGCCGTTCCACTAGAGCTCTACTGGAATGGGGAGCGCTCGACCGTCAGCTTCGGAGGTGATGGGCAAGGCGACGAGCCCCGGCGTTGGCGGTAGTGGACGAGGCTACAAGTCCCAGCGACTGAGTGGCACACCGGGATTCGTAGCCTCGTCCACTACAGAGAAAACACTTCACCCGCGCGATTTTCAACAAAACTCGAATGACGAAGCTATTTCCGATCAGTGCGGCCGTGGCAACGCTATGCCGCGTTGGGGGGGATGAAAAAGGCCGCTTGAAGCCCTATGAGGATTACTCGTCGAGCACGGTTTTGAGGACTCGGTAGGCTTCGATACTTTCTTCGACAGCGACCTTTCCGCCAGCTTCTTCGACATGCTGGAGGATTTCGAGCAGATTTTCGCTGCTGCCAGCGGCCAACACCGCAGCTTTCAGGTGTTCGAGTTGATGCTCCGACGGCAGCAGCGAGCCGTTCTTCCCCGATGTTGCGGACTTTTTCGGACGCACGTTGGGCTCTTTCTTGGTGACGGGCGTCGCCTTTGCAGGCTTGGCTGCCGGTGGTTTGGCGGATTTTTCTTTGCTGCCCGTCTCCTTTGCAGACGGTTCCTTGGCGGGAGTCTCTTTTGCAGGGGTGTCTTTTGCAGACGCTTCTTTTGCTGCAGCGTCCTTGGCTGGTTTGGCCGGCGTCTCTTTCGCTGCGGGTTCGCTGCCGCGCGTCTCCGTTGTGACTGCGTCGTCTTGAGATTTTTCCGCCGTCGCTGTGTCAGTTTCCTGAGTGATCGTTTCGGTGGCGGCGTCGTTTTTGGCTTGGGGTTTTCCCATAAGGTGTTTGCTCAGGTCCGTGTTGAGTGGGGATCAAGGAGGATGGGGCTTTTCGGCGGTTAATAGCAACATCGGAATCTTCCGGCAAGTGAAAACCAGCATCCCGTCGCCGGTTTATCCGCAACCGCTGGAGCAGAGTCTCGCTATCAATACGTGGATAGCCTGCCGGAAGCTCAGTAACCTCTGGCCATGGCGGGATCAGTTGCAAGTGAGCAGCGGTGCGGGGTTGCTTGGGGCGATGTCGGTACTAATTTGGGCAGGAAAATGAGCAGGGCAGGAAGATGGGATGCCGTGGGCCTGCCCAACCTGCCTTATTTTCCTTCTCTGCCCATGTTCCTGCCGGCCGATACGTCTGCGTTGTTTGGACGTGGCTGGATCGGGTGCACGCGAGCGACGGTGTGGGATCACTGGTGGCGACGTCGGTAATTGAATTGGGCAGGAAAATGTGAGGGGCAGGAAGATCGGATGCCGCAGGTCTGTCCAGTCTGCGTTATTTTTCTGCCCTACCCATTTTCCTGCCCGCCGATGCATCGGCGTTGTTTGGAATCGGCCGGATTGTGTGCACGCGAGCGACGGTGTGGGATCACTGGTGGCGACGTCGGTAATTGAGTTGGGCAGGAAAATGTGGGGGGCAGAAAGTTGGGATGCCGCAGGACCGTCCAGTCTTCTTTATTTTTCTGCCCTACCCATGTTTCTGCCCGCCGATACATCGGCGTTGTTTGGACTTGGCTGGATCGAGTGCACACGACCGGCGGTGCGGGATCGCTTGTGGCGACGTCGGTAATTGAGTTGGGCAGGAAATTGTGGGGGGCAGGAAGATGGGATGCCGTGGGCCTGTCCAACCTGCGTTATTTTCCTGCCCTACCCATGTTCCTGCCCGCCGATGAATCGGCGTTGTTTGGAATCGGCCGGATTGTGTGCACGCGAGCGGCGGTGTGGGGGCGCTGGGGGGGACGTCGGTTATTGATTTGGGCAGGAAAATGTGGGGGGCAGGAAGATGGGATGCCGCGGGTCTTTCTAGTCTTCCTTATTTTCCTGCCCCACCCATGTTCCTGCCCGCCGATACATCGGCGTTGATTGGACTTGGCCGAGATCAAGGGGCACGCGAGTGGCGGTGTGGAATCACTGGTGGCGACGTCGGTAATTGAATTGGGCAGGAAAATGAGCGGGCAGGAAGATGGGTAGCCGCATGGGGCAGTCGGGGATTCTTCCTTGTTCTGGGGGCGACGGTTGCCGGGCGGGTGAACGTCCATCGCGGTGCGGCGTTGACCGCTGGTTGAACGCCGGGTTTTCTGGGAAAATGACTCGCCTGTATTTGAGACGCCTTGCCCACTCGCTCCAATTTCCTCTGGGCACCGTTGGTCGACGACAGCTACAACGCACCCTCCAATTCTGCATTATTCCCTTCATTATCCACGAGAAACACGCTATGGGTAGAAGCTTTGAAGTTCGCAAGGTTTCAATGGCCAAGACCGCGGCACAAAAGACAAAGGTCTATTCCAAATACGGGAAACAGATCTATGTGATGGCAAAAAATGGCGGCGGGCCGGCCGCGAACTCCTCGCTCCGTAGCCTGATCGAAAAAGCCAAAAAGGATCAGGTCCCAGCACACGTGATCGAAAAGGCACTCGATAAGGCCAGCGGCGTGGGGGGCGAGGACTATGTCGCGGCTCGTTACGAAGGGTTCGGCCCCGGTGGATGCTCGGTCATCATCGATTGCTTGACCGACAACAACAATCGCACGATCACCGATGTCCGCAACTGCTTTACCAAGACTAGTTCTAAAATGGGGGCCCCGGGATCGGTCGCCCATGCGTTCGAACACCTCGCCATCCTGTCCTTCAAAGGTGACAGTGCGGATCAAGTCCTCGAAACGTTGCTGATGGCGGACGTCGACGTGACGGATGTCGAATGCGAAAACGGACAAGTTACCGTGTTCGCTCCGACCACCGAATTCTACAAAGCCAAACAGGCGATCCTGGACACGCTGCCGGAAACCGAGTTCGATGTCGAAGAAATCACGTTCGTCCCGCATACTCGCACCGAACTGCTTCCCGACGACATGCCGATGTTCGACAAGTTCATGGCGATGCTGAACGACTGCGACGACGTCCAAGAAATCTATCACAACGCAACGCTGCCAAGCTGAATGTTGATTCCGCTATCGCCCGATTGCCTTTGACCTAATCGCTGGCGAACCTGTTGCATCGTGATGTGTCTGTAGACGGGGCATTGTATTCACGTCATCCTATCTACAGGTTCACAGACAACGAAAAAGGGCTCTCACCATGGCGAACGGGCGTCTCCAAAAGTTCAAGGCAGTGATTACAGGCGGCAGTGATGGCATCGGATTGGCCATTGCCACCGCGTTTGCAAGGGAGGCGGCCGAGTTGTGGCTGATTGCAAGGGACGGCGAAAAATTGGCGTCCGCAGCCGATGAACTGCGTGCGAGCGGTGCCACCGTCCACTTTACCGCCGCGGATCTTACCGACCCCTCCGCGATTCAGCAGGTTTACGCTGAGATCACGCAGTCTTGGGACACCGTGGACGTGTTGGTCAATAATGCGGGGATAGCTCGGTTTACCGATTTTGCCGAGGTTAGCCAGGATGAAATCCAGGCTCAGGTGCAGCTGAACCTGTTGACGCCGTTTCTATTGACGCAGACGCTGTTGCCGTTGCTGGTTAAAGCCCAAGGCAACGTGATCAACATCTCTTCAACATCCGCGCATCGCTTGATCCCGGGCCGGCCCGCGTCGGTCTATGCGATGACCAAAGGAGGACTGAATTCGCTGACGAAAGCACTTGCATTGGAGCTCGGCCCCGTCGGCGTGCGTGTCAATGCGATCGCTCCGGGCACGATCAATACGCCGCTGACCCAAAAGATGATTGCGTCGTTCTCAGAGCAACGCAAAGCCGAGTACGACGAGTTTGTCCGTCAATCGTTCGCGCTAGGCCGGCTGGGAGAACCCGAAGACGTAGCCAAACTGGCGGTTCATTTGGCGTCCAGTGATGCAAAATGGATGACCGGATCGGTTTGTCTGGTCGATGGCGGATTGAGTACCAACTAATCCTCATGTCTAAACGTCAGCGGTTTTGCCCCGCAATTTTGGCTGCAGCAGTTGAACCTCGGTTCCGCTAGAATGGATCTAGGGATTCCGATGGATTGCAAGGTCAATTAGCGATTGCGATCGTCGCGAAACGTTCCTTAATTGCGAGGATGCGGCATCATGCAGATCCAGAATGCTTGTGTGTTGGTGACCGGCGGCAGTTCCGGATTGGGGGCTGCCTGCGTCGCCAATCTAGCTCGGCAACACGCACGGATTATCATTGCCGACATGCAACCACCCCAGGATGCGGTGCTTCGCGAATTTGCGGGGCAAATCGTCTTTTCGCAGACCGATGTGTGTAGTGAGAACGAGCTGCAAACGGCGATCGATGCTGGCCAGCAGCAGTTCGGCCCGCTGCGTGCCGCGGTGACGTGTGCAGGCGTATTGCACGCCGAACGTTTGTTGCCACGTGAAGGCGTCGCATCGCTGGACGCATTTCGGCGAGTGATCGATGTCAACTTGATTGGCACGTTTAATACGCTGCGGTTGTGCGGAGCCGCGATTGCAGCGTGTGAACCGGATTCCGATGGTGAGCGTGGCGTGATGGTGACGACGTCATCGGTCACCGCGTTCGAAGGCCAAATAGGGCAAGCTGCCTATGCGGCATCGAAAGGAGCGGTGGCCTCGCTGACGCTGCCGTTAGCACGCGAATTGGCGCAACATGGCATACGGATTGTTTCGATTGCCCCAGGAGTGTTTGAGACTCCGATGATGCAGGCGGCTCCGGAAAAGGTTCGCCAATCGTTAATCGATCAATGTGTCTTTCCGAAGCGACTAGGGCAGCCGCATCAGTTCGCGATGTTGGTTTCGCATGTGCTGGAAAACTCGATGCTGAACGGATCCACGTTGCGATTGGACGGCGGCGTTCGTCTGGCTGCCAAGTAACGCCTGCGTCATCGTTCGCGTGCGGCCGCCAGTAGACGTTCGTCATCATTGTCACGCAGATTTCGGAAACAACGATCGACACGTCGCAGCGAATCCGCGATAAAATAGTTTGCCGTGGCCGTGTGGCTGCGGTCTCCATTGACAAGTTCACTATCGAGACGACTCAGAGAACTGGCGGTTGCATACAGCTCCATCGCGATCCAGGCGATCCGCTCCAACAACAGTTGACGATCGAGAATCTCTTCGCGGTGGTGCACCAGAGTCCACTGGACGGTCGTCCCCAACCGCTTGATCTGTTTGCCCAGCCGCCGGGCGGCAGGCCGCAGTGCCGGTGAACGCACCGGGACGGCAGGAGCTCGCAATCGCAAACGCACCGCGTCGATTCCAAAGTGCCCGACGGTGGCGAATCCACCAATGGGATGTTTGATTGCGTCGTTGACCTCTTTCATCTTCATCCCAGGCCCCCGCATCCCTGTCAACGCGATGAACGACATCAGCACCTCGTTGGCGCCTTCGCCGATTTGGTTGATGCGATGATCGCGGAGCATGCGTTCGAGTGGTTGATCGGTAAAATAGGCGGCGCCACCGTAGATTTGGAAGGCGTCGTTGACGATCGTCCACAGCCGCTCGGTGCTCCATACCTTTAACATCGCGGTTTCTAACATGTAGTCTTCGAGTCCACGGTCGATCAGCCCTGCGGTGACGGTCGTGGTCGCCTCCATCGCATACGTCCACGCCGCCATGCGAGCGAGCTTTTTTTGGACCAATTCGAACTCGGCGAGAGATCGGCCAAATTGATGGCGTTGACGTGCATGATCGTTGGCAAGTCGTAAACAGGTTTTTGCGGCCCCGGTACAACAAGCGCCGAAGGTGGTGCGTCCAAAATCAAGCACCGTCAGCGCCACCTTCAGACCTTTACCGAGCGGGCCAAGAATATTGTCACGGGGCACATGCAGGTTCTCGAAAGCCAATTTCGCGGTTGCCGTTCCGCGGATTCCAAGCTTTTCCATCCGAGGCTCGGTAACATGAAACCCAGGCATGTCGGGTGTGACCAAAAAGGCAGTGATTGCTGTTTCGTCGCTCCCTTCGACTGGCGTCCTTGCCATCACGGTCAACACATCCGCGATGGCGCCATTGGTGATGTAACGCTTCTGCCCATTGAGCACGAAATGGGAACCGTCGGGTGTTGGCGTGGCGGTGGTTTGCACATTGGACGCATCGGATCCCGCCTCGGGTTCCGTCAACGCGAACGCGGCTAATTTTTTGCCATTCACAAGATCGGGCAACCACTTTCGTTTTTGTTGGTCGCTGCCGAATAACAAAAGTCCGCGCATGCCGATGGAGTGGTGTGCGTTGACAAAAATCGAAGTCGAACTACATCGCGAACCAATCACTTCGAGCAAACGGCAATATTGCTTTTGCGAAAAACCACGGCCTCCGAATGAAGCGGGGGCGGTCATCCCCAGTAGTCCGAGTTCGGCAAGTCCGTCGATG
Organism: Novipirellula caenicola; assembly: GCF_039545035.1. Lineage (NCBI taxonomy): Bacteria > Pseudomonadati > Planctomycetota > Planctomycetia > Pirellulales > Pirellulaceae > Novipirellula > Novipirellula caenicola. Next base: position 282,249 of record NZ_BAABRO010000010.1, on the reverse strand, counting down.
ACATGCCGAGGAATGTCGGCGGCGCGATCGATCTGTTGAGGGTCAAGATTGGCATCACAGAATTGAATTAGCTTTAACTCCGCTTCGGTCACGTCCGCACGCTGCTGCATCGTCAGCGCTGGATAGGCAAATACCCAATTGTGAATGAAACGACCGTGGAACAACCCTTTGGCGATTCCCAATGCTTGTGGCAATGATCCGAGTAACTCCTCGGCCTTCCGCATTTGTTGTTCACGTTGTGCAAGTCGCTGCGTATTTTGAACATTGTGATCTATGGCCATTTTGGATCTCGCTTTTCGTTGAATGCCGCCAAGCCTTCGCGAGCCTCGTCGCTGTGCCGAGCGGCCAGATGCAGATCGATCAATTCGGTTGCGTCGCCAGAGACGTTGTCGGCGAATGCCGAACTCAGTAGCGACTTGGTTTTGCGGATCGTGTCGGGGCCACCCGCAAGGATCGAGCGTGCTACCATAAACGCCGTTCCCCGCAGTTGGGTTGCCCGCACGATGCGCTGGACCAAACCAATTTGTTGTGCGCGAGATGCGGTAATCGGTTCTCCGACGAGCAGCAGCTCACGCAGGTCTCCTTCGCGGACTTTGTGTCTCAACACGTTCATCACCAGTGCGGGCAACAATCCACGTCGAGCCTCGGGGAAGCCGATTTTGGCATCCTCTGCGGCGATCACGATATCACAAGCCGCCATCACGCCAGCACCTCCGGCGAACGCGCCGCCCTGGACTTCCGCGACGATGACAAGCGGCGTTGATCTCAGTCGATCCAACGTTTGTTTCACGATACTCGCTGAACGCTGCACCAACGATGTCTCCGCGGCTTCGCGTAGATCAAGTCCCGATGAGAAGACGGGCCCGGCACCGCCGAGGATAACGACGCGACAATCACGTGTCGTTTCAAGACGATCCAGTTCTTGGCATAGCGATTCGAGCAACTCGATACTCAATGCGTTACGTCGCTCCGGACGATTCAGCATGACAGATTGGATGCCCAGTTCAGGGGATTCGCTGAGAATGACGTTTGCCATGGCGTTCATTTCCGGGGAGTGAAATTCTTGGTGTCGGGTGAGGATTTGGGTAGTGGCATTTCCAGCAGGATTTGTCCGAGCGTTTTGCCTTGGGCGTCGGTCCGCAGCGTTTGCTGCAAAATTCCACGGATCACAAAGTTGAGGGCCTGCAGCTTGGGTAGTTCAAATCGATCGACTGATTCAACATCCTGAATCGAAAAATAGTGAGCTACACGTTCTGCCGTTAACCAAGGACGCAGAAACTCCCACGCGGATGGCTTGCGTGCGATCACGCCGATGTTTGCCCCGGTTCCCTTGTCGCCGCTCCGGGCCATCGCGATATCGTACAAACACGTCGGTTCCGAATCGTGCAAATGATTTTGGATCGAAGGATCTGACGAAGACGGGTAAGCCGTTGGCCGCGGCCAAATAGCGTTGGTGAGCTTCCTTGCGGCCTCGGTCTCGATGATTTCCACGCTTGCCTGCACCTCGTCGCGTGGTATCAAGCAAGGCCAATAACGGATCACTGGATGAACTCTCGGGCGTCCTTCCGCGTAGCCGGTTGTGCCTTGGGGCCCCGCAGTGATCAACGGCATCACTTCTCTGGTGAATCGCTGGGCGTCTTGCTGCTCGTCGACTTCCACTGCGATCCTCAGTACGACCTCGTCAAAGGTTTTCGCGGTGGAAACGAAATTAGCCGTGTTAAACCCGGTGGCACAAGCACCACTGCCGAGGCATTCGATCAAATGATTTCGCACATCGACGCCTGACTCTCGCAGTCGATCGAGCACCATTTCACCAGCTCGCATCGCTTTCTGTTTTGCATTACGCCCCACGATGGTCAGCATTCCCGCCGATCGAAAGCCGTCTCGATACGTTGCGCTGACTTTGTACTGTGCAGGACGAGGCCTACCGATCGCTCCCCATACACGCACGCGATCGGTGGATGCTTCGTCCACCTGCAACTCCGTGAATGAGACCGTGACGTCGGGACTGAGATAGTGATCCGGATCACCGATTTCATAGACGAGTTGCTCTTTGACGGTGTGCACAGTCACGTGGCCGCCGGTGTCGGTCGGCTTTGTCACGATGCAGGTGCCATCGTCGGCCACTTCGACGATCGGAAAACCGAGACGCGACGGGTTGGGAACCTCAAGCCAATCGGTGCAGATTCCCCCGGTGACTTGCGTGCCGCATTCAATCAAATGGCCTGCGACAGTCGCGCCCGCTAGGCGGTCGAGGTCGTTGTCGGTCCATTCAAAATGATGCATGCATGCGGCAACGACCATTGACGGATCGGCAACGCGGCCGGTGATGACGATGTTGGCCTGTGTGTCCAGTGCTTCGGCAATCGGGGCAGCACCTAGATAGGCATTGGCGGTGACAAGGCGATCGCGGATGCTGTCAATCGCGACGCCAGTATCCAAATTGGCAAACGGTTTGTTTACTTGCGATTCGGTGGCGCTGCGAAGTGGGATTAAGACATCATCGCCAGTGACGACACCGATACGTAGCGCTGGGCAACCGGTCGACTCGATGACGTCGCGGCATGCGTGAGCACATGCCATCGGATTGAGTCCCCCGGCGTTGGCGATCACGCGACAGGTCCCGCCGGCAGCCCAGTAGGGAACCAGGGAACGGATGACATCGACAAAATCGGCTGCGTAACCGGATTGGGGATCTCGTTGTCGCTGCGACGCGAGAATCGACATCGAAACTTCGGCGAGATAATCAAGCGTCAGAAAACCGAGCTCGGGTTCCAGGGCCAGCATTTCGGATGCCGCAGTGCTACGGTCGCCCCAGAAGGCTTGTGCGTTGCCAATGCGTACCGAGCGAACCATGAGTAGAGATCCATTGTTGGGGAATGACTTTGTCTGTGTGGTGCACAGAGCCGCTATTTCTAAACCTGCAGGACTCCTGTTCGAAAATCACGATTCTCAGTATCAGGCAGCAATTCCAAAGCGGTATGCAACCACAATTTGGTTTCGCAAGGGACGATGATCGCATCGACCCATCCGCGAGCGGCGCCAAAGCGGATGTCGGTTTGTTCTTGGTATCGTGTCTGGATCGATTGCCGTAACTCAGAGACTTCGTTTGGCTGCAGTGTTCGTCCCGCCCGCTGTGATTCACGCAGTTGCAGTGCCAGTAGCGTTTCGGCCGCTTGGTTGCCGCCCATGACCGCGTACTTGGCCGACGGCCAGGCTAAGATCAATGCGGGATCGTAGGCTTTGCCGCACATCGCATAGTGTCCTGCGCCATAGGATCCGCCAACAATGACCGTCAATTTTGGCACGACCGAATTGCTGACAACATTGACTAATTTAGCCCCCGCGCGAATGATCCCCGATTGCTCTGCCTGCATCCCGACCATGAATCCTTGGACGTCTTGAATGAACAGCAGCGGCAGCTTGGTCTGGTTGCAGTCCATCACAAAACGAGCGGCCTTGTCTGCGGCGTCGGGATAGATCACTCCGCCAACTTGGATTTCGCCGCTCGCGGTTCGACAGCGGCGTTTTTGGTTTGCCACAATGCCGATTGCATGCGATCCAATCTTGGCGAATGCGGTCACCAGCGTTTGTCCAAATTCGGATTTGTATTCTTGCAATGTGTCGTTGTCCACGATCAGTCGCAATAGGTCGCGAACGTCATACTCTTCTCGTCCCTCGCCGGAAACAATGTCATAAAAACGCGAATCGGATTCGACCTCCGTCTCGACAACGCGCTTGGTGGTTTCCGGCAACAGTTCGACTAATGACCGCAAACGCTTCAAGCAAGCGGGATCGTCGGGTTCGTGAAAGTCCACCGTGCCGCTGATCGCTGAATGCATTGATGCGCCCCCGAGATCCTCGGGGTCCACGGTTTGTCCGATTGCGGCCTTGACGAGTGCAGGCCCTGCCAAACAGAGTTGACTGCCATCGGTCATCAACATCTTGTCACAAAGCACCGGCAAATAGGCACCGCCGGCGACGCAGTTGCCCATCACGGCGGCGTACTGAGGAATCCCGGCGGCAGACAGTACGGCATTGTTTCGGAAGATCCGACCAAAATCGTCTTCGTCGGGAAACACCTCGTCTTGCAGCGGCAAAAACACCCCTGCGGAATCGACCAAGTAGATTAACGGCAAACGAAACTGGGCGGCAATCTTCTGAGCTCGCAATAACTTCTTGACCGACTGCGGGAACATCGCGCCCGCTTTGACGGTGGCGTCATTAGCGGCAATCAAGCAGGCTCGGCCAGCGACGTAACCTATTCCGGTGACAAGTCCGGCCGCCGGCACGCCGCCCCATTCTTCGTACATTCCATGGGCGGCCCATAAACCGAGTTCGAAAAACGGACAATCCTTGTCCAATAGTAACTCTAAACGGCTCCGCACGGGCAAGCGTCCGTGTCGCAATTGCCGCTGTTGCCCTTCTTCACCGCCGCCCTGCCGAAGCGTCTGCTCCTGGCGAATCAAAGCGTCGGTAAGCTCCCGCAACGTTGGCACCGATTTCTCCTGGCTAAGACATTGCTACCACAACGAATCATGTTCCCGAGCGTCACGAAGTGCACGGCAACGATTGATGCGTGTCCATTATCCCCATGACGCATCAGAGTGTTTCGTCACCCACAACGCGACATCCGATCGGTCCCGCTGCGCCGCTTCGATCGCACGCTGGATGCGTATCGCACACGTTGTATTGTATGTTTCAATTGCTCATTCAACAAACTTATCCAGATATTCACTCACCGGTAGCTCGTCGATCGAGTTACTTTCAAACTGTGATGCCAACAAGTCCACGCGATCCCGAGGGAACCGGGTCGCTGCGTTGAGACGGAATTTTTCTTGCAGTCGCGGTCTCGCTTCTAGTCGGCGTCGGCGGTGACCGAGTGGAAATTCAACTTCGATTCGCTCCGTGTGAGTGCCGTCACGGAAAAAGACTTGGACGGAATTTGCGATCGATCGTTTTTCCGGATCAAGGTAATCGGCGGTATATTGAGGGTGCTCGATCACTTGCATGCGTTGGCGTAGCGGGTCGATTCGAGAATCGTCCGCGGTTGCTTGTTCATAGTGATCGGAATCCAGGCGACCGTGCAACAACGCCACCGCGGTGATGTACTGCAGACAATGATCGCGATCGGCGGGGTTGGTGAGTGGGCCCGCTTTGTTGATGATCCGCATCGCTGGTTCTTGGGTTTCGATACGAATGCGATCGATCTGGTCCCAGCGATCTCCGATTTGGCGGTGCAGGGTGATTGCGGCTTCTGCGGCGGTTTGGGCATGAAACTCGGCGGGAAAAGCGACTTTGAACAAGATGTTCTGCATCACGTAGTCTTGCAGTTGCCTGGTAAGCTGGATCGTCCGCCCGTCGAACAACACGTCTTGGAACCCCCAGTGTGCTGCGGTCAATGCAGTGGCGTAACCCATTTCGCCCGTCATCGCCCATACAGCAAGTTGCACGCCGCGACGGGTTGCATCGCCTGCCGCCCAACTTTTGCGTGAACCGGTATTCGGTGCGTGTCGATAGGTCCGAAGTGCCCCGCCGTCGATCCAAGCGTTGCTGACGGCGTTGACGATTTGTTCACGGGAACCGCCCAACATTTCAGTGACGACGGCCGTCGTGGCCACTCGCACCAGCAGCACGTGATCAAGTCCAACTCGGTTGAACGCATTTTCAAGGGCGATCACGCCTTGGATCTCGTACGCTTTGATTGCCGCCGCAAGGACATCGCGTACCATGATGGCGTGGCCGTGGCGGCTGCGGTAGTCGGCGACGGCCAGGATCCCGCCGAAATTATCCGACGGATGTCCCCACTCGGCCGCCAACCATGTATCGTTGTAATCGAGCCAGCGAATGATGCAGCCCACATTAAATGCGGCGGTGACGGGATCCAGTTCGTAGGAAGTGCCGGGCACTCGAGCTCCGCCGGCGAGCGTGGCGCCGGGAACAACCGGACCAAGCAACTTTGTGCACTGAGGATAATTCAGCGCCAACAATCCGCATCCGAGACTGTCTTGCAAACATAACCGCGCGGTCGACCAAGCCTCGTCAGCAAAGTTTGCAGGTCCGCAGACATAATCGGCAATCTGTTCGAGTAACGAATCAGTTTGGTGTTTCGAAGATGACATCGATGACCTAGGAATGTGACTGGATTTTTTATCGTTGATCGCTCCACGATCAGAACGAACGACGATGGTAAGCGGGATGATTGCGTTGCAAAGATCGTCGATGCCGGTTCCGCAGTTCGTAGAAATCTTTATCACAGGGACGTCGCGACCCATCTTGGTCGGCCGTTGTGCATGGATGTCGGCAACGGTTTGGTCTGCGCCCGCCAGGTCACCTTTGTTGACCACGATCACATCGGCGATCTCCAGCACGCCTGCCTTTTCCCATTGCAGGGCGTCACCGGTTTGTGGCTGGACCACCAAGACGACACCATCGGCCAATTCTCGGATCGCCACGTCGCCTTGCCCGCTGCCCACGGTCTCGACAAAGATACGGTCAAAGCCAAACGCTTGCATGATCCGCAGCATCACGGAAAGATTGCCTGCGACACCTTGCGTGCCCGATTCGGTGGAGACGCTCCGAATGAACACGCGATGGGACATCGTGGGTGAAGTCGCTCCGGCTGCAATACGGCAGCGATCTCCAAGCACGGCACCTCCGCTAAGCGGGCTCTCAGGATCACAGGCAAGCACGCCGACATAGTAGCCATGTTCTGCAAACGCAGCTGACAACCGGCACAACAAGCTGCTTTTGCCAACGCCCGCACTTCCGGTAACCGCGATGACCGGTGTAGGACTGATTTGGTCGGTCGACGCGGTACTGTTTTCGAGGTGATCCATCAAATGTGAATGCAGCTCAGGCGAAGCCGCTAGCGTCAACAATCTCGCCAATGACCATCGGTCGCCCCCACGGAGACGTTCGACCAAGGTGGCAATGTCGTTGCGTAGCGAGAGATGCGACATGGTGGTGTGGGCCTAGCTGAGGAATTGCACAATCGTCTCGATGGATGTACCGGGACCAAAACAACCGCGAGCTCCGAGATCGATTAATTTCTGTTGATCTTGTTGCGGAAGGATCCCGCCGACGATAACGCCGATATGATCCAGATCGCGGCGATGTAGCTCTTGTAGCAGTGCAGGAACGAGCGTCATGTGGGCACCGTTAAGGATGCTGACGCCCAACCAATCGACATCTTCGTCCTGAGCCGCCTCGGCTACCGCGTCGATCGACTGCCACAATCCGCTGTAGATCACATGGAACCCGGCGTCGCGTAATCCACGAGCGACCACTTTGACTCCGCGGTCATGGCCGTCGAGTCCAACTTTGGCAAGCAAGATCCGTTTGGGACTCGTGGAACGAATGTCAGGGCGTTGGCTGCCCGATGGAGCTAGCGTCATCAGACTTACACCTCACCAATTAGCGTCGGAGCGGAAACGTCCATACACTTCGGCCATGGCATCCATACATTCTTGCACGGTGACTCGATCATCGGCACATTGCAACAGCGCCGGCATCACGTTCTGGCGGGCTTTGGCCGCACGCTTCAGTCGAGTCAGGGAACGAGCGACGTCCTGGTCGCTGCGGGCTGCCTTGACTCTCTGCAGGTTCGCAATTTGTGCGGATTCAGTCGATTCGTCAAACTGCATCAACGCGATTTCGGGTTCGGTGGATGACTGGAATGCATTGACACCGACGACCACGTTCGCACCGGAGTCAATGGCTTGTTGATAAGCGAAGGCGGATTCCGCAATTTCGCGGCGGAAGAAGCCGTTATTGACCGCAGGAATCATGCCGCCCTGTTCTTCAATCTTGTCAAAGTAGTCCTCGGCGGCCGAGACCATCTGCTGCGTCAACGATTCAACAAAATAGCTGCCACCAAGCGGGTCCGCCGTGTTGGTCACGCCAGTTTCCGACGCCAATACCTGCTGAGTCCGCAGCGCGAGCGTGGCGGCATGCTCACTAGGCAGCGCAAACGTCTCGTCCATCGAATTGGTATGCAGCGATTGACAACCTCCCAGTGCGGCGGCGAGAGCTTGATAGCCGACGCGGACCAAATTGATCTCGGGCTGCACTGCCTGTAATGAACAGCCTGCGGTTTGAGCGTGAAAACGCAATTTGCAGGAAGCTTCGGTTTTGGCTCCGTATCGATCTCGCATGCGATTCGCCCACAAACGGCGAGCGGCGCGGTATTTCGCAACCTCTTCAAACAAATCGTTGTGCGCGTTGAAAAAGAAGCTTAATCGGGGAGCGAATGAATCGATATCGAGCCCAAGTTTCAAACACTGTTGAACGTAGTGTTCGCCATCAGCCAACGTGAACGCCAATTCTTGTGCCGCCGTCGAACCGGCTTCGCGGATGTGATACCCGCTGATCGAAACCGTGTTCCACTGGGGGACATGTTGCGAACAAAACTCAATCAAATCAACGACCAATCCGACCGAAGGCTCGGGTGGAAACACATACTCATTCTGAGCGTGAAATTCTTTCAAAATATCGTTCTGGATGGTGCCTCGCAGTTTCCGCCAATCGCATTCGCGTTGTCGTGCGGCCGACAAATAGAACGCCATGACCACGATCGCCGGTGCATTGATGGTCATCGACACCGACACTTGGGTGAGGTCGATTCCGTCGAACAAGGCGAACAAGTCGTCGACTGTATCGACCGCGACTCCGAGTCTGCCGACCTCGCCGAGTGATCGTGGGTCATCGCTGTCGATGCCCATCAAGGTTGGCAAATCGAATGCCGTGCTGAGTCCCGTTTGTCCTTGCTCGAGTAGAAAATGAAAACGGCGATTGGTATCACATGGCCGACCAAAACCGGCAAATTGACGCATCGTCCACAAACGGCCACGGTACATCGATTCGTGGATGCCGCGAGTGTAGGGAAATTGGCCTGGTCGCCCTAGTTGCGTTTCGGGATCCCAATCGGCCAAGTCATCTTCGCAATACACCGGCTTGACGGGGACGCCGCTTAACGTGGCCCGCGAGTTTGTGGGATCAGTGGAAACAGTCGCCATCACGATACTCCTTCCCGCTAGTGATACAATTGATTATACGCAATTATCGACGCGGGCGGCGGAGAAGCTTTCACAGCGTTGTCGCCTCACTTCCATTGGTCCCTCATTGAAAGCACGCATCATGGCAAAACCCGAGCCTTCCACCGCGGGTGCCCGATTACGTGCAGCGGTTGACCAGGAGCGTCCGCTGCAGATCGCCGGCACGATCAATGCCATTACCGCACTATTGGCACGCCAGGCTGGGTTTCGTGCGATCTATTTGTCGGGATCGGGGGTTTCCAGTGCATCGCACGGATTGCCCGATTTGGGCGTAACCACATTGCAAGACGTTTTGGAAGACACGAGGCGAATCACCGCGGCGGTCGACGTGCCGCTATTGGTTGATGCCGATACCGGTTGGGGCAGCTCGCTGATGATCGAGCGAACGGTTCGCGAGTTGACGCGTGCTGGTGCCGCAGGAATGCATCTGGAGGACCAGGTGGATGCCAAGCGGTGTGGGCATCGTCCCGGAAAACAGCTCGTGACAACGGCGGAGATGCTTGACCGTTTAAAAGCAGGGCTCGATTCGCGAACCGACGCTAGCTTTGTCATCATGGCACGCACCGACGCGGTCGCGGTCGAAGGCATCGCGGCGGCGATCGAGCGAGCGAATCGCTACGTGGATGTCGGCGCGGACATGATCTTTGCCGAGGCAATCCCATCGCTCGAAGACTACCTTCGTTTCACCGAATCCGTCTCGGTGCCCGTACTGGCAAATCTGACCGAATTCGGTGTGACGCCGCTGTTCAGCATCGACGCACTTCGTGAAGCGGGCGTCAAATTAGTGCTCTATCCGCTGACAGCATTCCGAGCGATGAACGCCGCTGCCGCTCGGGTGTATCAAACGATCCGTGCCACTGGGTCGCAACAAGAGTTGATCGATGAAATGCAGACGCGCGATGAACTGTATTCGTTGTTGGATTATTACCGTCAAGAACCATGAATCGTCGCGTCGCAAAACGTCGCGAAGGCTTTTGAGTGTCAAGATCGCGGGCGAGACGATCTGTTTTCGGATCATTCAACGATGACGTTGTTCCTGATCCGATTTCGACAAATCCCGTTGATGAGACGCTGGTTGTCCCGGTCCGAAACTCTTGGCGAGTTTCGCTACAAGTTCTGCTACGCGCGCGATTCATCCACACTGCATCAATCCTTGGCGCTGCCCCACCAATTGGGGCTGGGCTTCTTGCTTTTGTCGAGATAGTCGGCGTGTTGTTTTTCGAGCCTTGGCATTAACTTCTCGCGGACGTTCTTCATTTTCGCGTCGAACTTCGCTTGCGTGAACCGTGGATCGGGTTGAGGGATTTTGGCTCCGGTCTCGGCCAGCCAACCCTCGAGCCGCTTGGACATTTCCGCGACACGTTCGGGGTGCTTTGTCGCGACGTCGGTCTGTTCACTTTCGTCATTGGCCAAGTTGTACAACTCGTTGCGACCATCCTCGTAATAGTGAATCAGTTTCCAGTCTTTGCTGCGGATGATTGACGATGGCTCACCCCCTTGATTGCCGTAGTGAGGGTAGTGCCAAAACAAATCCCGGTCAGCGATGGAGTCGCCCTTCAATACCGGCACCAAACTAACGCCGTCGACGTGTTGCTCGGGACGCAGCGGCAGCCCTGCCAATTCCAACATCGTCGGATAGAAATCCATTCCGATTACCGGTGTATCGGTAGAGGAACCCGATTGGGTCATGCCCGGAACATGAATGATATAGGGTTCACGTATCCCGCCTTCCCACTGCATTCCTTTGCCGCCACGAAACGGCAATAGACTTGTTGAAAAGGCATCCCCCGAGGAAACCCCACCATTGTCGGAGGTAAAGATGACGACGGTGTTTTTGTCGAGTCCTGTTTCCTTCAATTTCTGCATGACAATTCCGACGGCGTTGTCAAGCGTTTCTACCATGCCGGCGTAAATCGGGTTGTCCTGGACCTGCCGTACCGGCAGACGACGTTGCAGCGTAAAGCGAGACTCGTTGTCGGTTAGCCCCATCTTTTCGGCCTTGTCGCGGTATTTATTGCACAGTTCTTCGGTCGTTTGGATTGGCCCGTGAACGGTGTAGAACGATAGATACGCCAAGAACGGCTTGTCTTGGCTCGACTGGATGAACGATGCCGTTTCTTCGGCCAATCGCAACGTCAGTGATTCACCATCGGGGCCGCTTTCGAGTCGCGGGTTTTCCCATGGTGCAAAGTAGCCACCCTTGGGACTGCCGACATCCCAGCCGCCTTTGTTGATCATGAAACCATGATCTTCGGGCCATGATCCCTTGGTTCCAAGATGCCATTTGCCGGCAAAAAATGTGGTGTAGCCCGCTTCACGAAAGGCTTCGGCCAGCGTCGTGTCTTGCTTGGGCAGAGCATGCTCGTATTCGGCGGGCAGAACACGATCGTCACGGTTCCACTTCATGCCGCTTGCCGCGCCGATCCAATCGGTGATCCCGTGTCGAGGCGTTGCTTTGCCTAACATGATACTGGCGCGCGACGGACTACAAACTTGGCATGCAGCATAACCTTGGTCGAATCGCATTCCCGACGCCGCCAATGCATCAATGTGCGGCGTTTCATGAAACGTGCTGCCCGCGTAGCCAAGGTCCTTGCAACCGAGGTCGTCCACCAAAATAAACACAAAATTGCGTTGAGTTGCGGCGGATGCGTGTTGCGGACTGGCCAATGCGAGAACGAACAAACCTAGGACAAGACAGGGCGAGTATTTCATATTTGTTAAAGATAGACGTGTAATATGCTGGTGAGTTGGGAAGCATGAACGTCTATCTTATACAAAGATGCTCGACGCGTTGGAACGGTCTGACGCCAGGGCGACTGTTTTCAGTGCGTCCGCGGCCGTCACGGTCATTCCTAGAATTCGATGACGACCTTGCCAACATGCTTTTGCGACGCAAAGTAGTGGTAGGCTGCGATGGCATCGTCGAACGAAAACGTTTTGTCGATCACCGGAGCAATTTGATTGACCGTCATTGCCGCGAGCATTCGCTGATGCATCTGGCGACTGCCGACATAGATACCGCGAATGGTCAACAGATTAAACACGCTCAACATCGGACTGATTTTGGCCCCGGGTGAATCGAGTACACCGATCAAGTGGACATGGCCGCCGACGCCAGCAGATTTGATCGAACGTTCGAGGGTTCCCGGACCTCCCACTTCGACCACATGGTCGACGCCGTTACCGCCGGTCAAGTCGTGTACATGTTTGTGCCATTCGGGATGTTTGGAATAGTTGACGGACATGTCCGCGCCCATCGCGGTGGCTTGTTCGATCTTTTCGTCGCTTGACGACGTGATGATCACGCGGGCTCCTGCGGCTTTTGCAAGTTGCAGTGCAAAAATCGACACGCCGCCGGTTCCCAACAACAGCACGGTTTGCCCCGGCTGCAAATTTCCTGATTCGAATAACGCATGCCATGCCGTGACGCCGGCGCAAGGCACGGCGGCAGCTTCCGCGAAGGACATCCCATCGGGAATCGCCACCAACGACTGCTCACGCACGATCATCGATTCGGCAAGCACTCCATCGACGCCGCCCCCTAAACCGGTTTTCAACTTGGCGCTATCAACCGCGCCGTCGATCCAATCACGCATAAAAATCGGGCTGACCCGATCACCGACCTTCCATCGTGTGACGCCCGCGCCAACCTCGGTCACCTCGCCCGCGCCATCGGACAACGGGACCACGGGCCGCGTGTCGTTGCGAATGTATCCTCCGCCAGCGACGATCAGATCGCGGTAGTTCAACGATGCCGCCTTCATCTTGACTTTGACTTCGCCGGCCCCCGGGCTCACCTCGGTGACGTCCACTTTTTGGATCGCATCAATGCCTTTGTCAGAATCGATCAAGTAGCTTTTCATCGGAGTCTCCTAGAAGTTTTTAATGTTCATATCAAAGATCGCCCCCCTGATGCCCAATCTACCGCCGTGGCTTCGGTGGGCGCGGATTCGAGTCTTATTTGTAGGGAACTACTTGAAAATCGCATCCCCCCTTACAGCAAATGAAAAACATTGCGGCAAAAACTTGGATGACGTTTTTACTGCCGGACTCGTTTGGTCGAAAGATTGCATGCAGACCGAATGCGAGCGGAGTCCGCGATCGGCGAAACATTCATTCGATTTCTGGAACGCCGGTTATTGACGGCTCGAAGGTCGATTTCCCTTCCAGCCGGCATTGAATTGTTGCAGCAATTTTGCGACCTGTTCAGGCGATTTGTCGGCAATATTTACCGTTTCATTTGGGTCTTCCACGTGATCGTAGAGCTCGACGTCGACCGGAACAGCGTCGGGGTGTTCGGTGTCTTTCCATACCACAAGTCGATAGCGATCGGTTCGCATCGTGTAACCCATCAAATGATTCTCGAACAAATCACGATCCCATTTATCCCCCTGTTGCGAGATGATTTTCGATTCGACTTGCTCGATCAACGGACCAAAGAAGGTTTCTCGCATGCTCGGCTGTAGTGGGTTGGCCGCCCATTCACGCAGCGCGGGGTTGGGAAACTGACTAAACGCGGCAGTTTTCCAATCACGTTCGGGATCCTCGAGCAGAGGCTGGAAACTGGTTCCTTCGAGATGCGATGGCTTCGATATCGCCGCCAAATCGCAAAGCGTCGGGTACATATCGACGAGTTCGACGAGTGCATCGGTTGCCTTGCCTCGGTTGTGCTTGGGCATGTCCGGCGTCCAGATGATCAGCGGCACTCGAGTTGCGATTTCATAGTTGGTCGCCTTGCCCCAAACGCCCATGTCGCCGAGATGCCAACCGTGGTCGCCCCACACAATGATGATCGTATTCTCACGTTGGCCCGATTCTTCGAGGGCGGTGATCATGCGACCCACTTGAGCATCGATGTAGCTGACACAGGCGAGGTAGGCGTGTTTTAGCGTGCGGGATAATTCGGGATCGATCGGTCCCGTTTTCGGAATGCCGTCGCGGACTCGCAATTCAAACGATGCATGCAGACCCATTGCCGCACCGTTAATCGGAGCTTCGTCGTGCGTCGCCAGTGGAATGTCCGCTGGATCGTACAAATCCCAGTAGCGTTTCGGAGCGATGAACTCGAGGTGCGGCTTGAAAAAACCGAGCCCTAGAAAGAATGGCTTTTCGCCGTCATCCACCATCTCCCTTAGGGTCGCAATCGCAAGGTCGGTGTTGTAACCATCTCGATAAGCTTGGTCAGGAACATCGGCACATTCATAGGCGGGCCCATGAACGAGTCCACAGCCGCGAATGCCCTCGCCATATTTTGCTTGTAGCGTTGCGAGGTTCCGCTTCTGAATCGCCTGATTCTCGGGCAAGGCATAGGTCGATGTCGGCGGCTTTAGTTTCAGATTCTTTTTAGAGGGCGCACGACTCCACGAGTTAGCCATGTCAGCATGAGCAGGGTTGTGAAAGATTTTTCCGCAGTGCACTGCTTCGTAGCCGTTGGCGATGAAATGCTGGGACAGCGTGACGATATCGGGATTGAGTTCGCGGAAGATCGCGTTGTTTTCAACCACACCAATCGTGTCCGGACGTGCACCGGTCATCAGACTCGCTCGAGACGGGCTGCAGATCGCTTCCTGGCAATACGCGCGGTTAAATAGCAACCCGTCATTTGCCAAGGCGTCCAGATTGGGCGTGATCGCAATGTCCGATCCATAACACCCAAGTTCGGGACGCAGGTCGTCGACGGCAATGAACAACACGTTGGGTTTCGTTGTGGATTGGTCTCGGGCGACCGCGTTTGCGGAATCGTTCGCCGCGAACAATCCGAACGCGGAAAGGACCGCTGTCAGTGCGACATTGTTGGTGATCTTAATTTTTCTGATTCTGGCGGTGGAGAGGGCGTTGCTGTTTCTTTCTGACTCGAGGCCCTCCTGAGATGTTTGGCCCCGTCGAGAGTCTCCGAACTATTGGTTTGCGGATTCCTTTTTCTTTGCAAACCACCGTTGTCGCTCGATGCCGGACGTGATGCCGTCATGATTGGTATCCATCTCGTCAAAATTTGATTCGACCTTGGCTTGGTCCCAGGCCCAACCCGCACGATTCCATTTTTCTTTTTCCATCGCGACAAACTCAGCTTTGGTCATGTTAGTTTGCAGCGTTGGTTTGATCGGTTTCGTTGTAGAGGACGCTTTGTCGACGCCAGCCGTTTGTTGTTGGGACTGTCGCAATTTCGACTCGCTTTGCTTGGCGGCTACGTTCTGCCAAACGCGAACATAGTCAACCGACATCGCGGTCGGGAATCCATCGGTCGTGGTCTTTTCGTAAACTGGAACACGGTTGCCGTCTTTGTATCCTTCAAAG
The DNA here is from genome assembly GCF_039545035.1 of Novipirellula caenicola. Taxonomy (NCBI): domain Bacteria; kingdom Pseudomonadati; phylum Planctomycetota; class Planctomycetia; order Pirellulales; family Pirellulaceae; genus Novipirellula; species Novipirellula caenicola. The sequence continues at coordinate 266,896 of NZ_BAABRO010000010.1, read as the reverse complement.
GGGTAGCGAAGTCCTAGTGATAGCGTCACATGCATAGGGAGATGCCAATACAGGTTCGGTTTTCTTCCAATTTCCTTTCCGTCGATGTACCAGACGATCCACTGCTCGCTGTTTTCCACTGCGTACACATGAAAGTCGTCACGAGGATCCCAAGGAGCGATGAATTCATTTTTGCACATTTCCGGATTCGTATTCGGACGAATCCATTGCTTCTGAGCGTTTCGGAGAAGCTGGGTGTGAAGATTACAGTCGATGTGATGGACGCCATGATGTTTCTTGGTTTTGTTGTCGAATTCGCTTTGCTGCAACTCAACCACGTCGATTTCTGAATAGGTAACCGTTTCACCATCCTTGGCCCGATAGCGATTCTGGGGGCCTTTGCTGTGCAGCCAAAATGCGGGTGATGCTCCGGGAAAACGCGCACATCCTTTTATCCGTGCTTCGAAGTACCCGTAGGTGATGGTGTGATGCGTGCGTGCGATCCCCGATTTGTAATCGAGTTTTTGCTTGTCACGTTGATGCGTTTCCTGGACCATTTGCAAAAGCAAGGATCCGTCTTCCACACGGACGTTTTCAGGATCCCAGCTCCACGTCCCCCAGTCTTCGGTGTCGATGTTCCATTTCCGAGTGTCGATCCGTTGCCCGTTGAATTCATCGGAAAAGCCTGGCATTAGCTCCCAATCGCCGACGCTGGAGTTGAGCACGTCGCCAAATGGTTGAGGCGGATCGGCCTGTGCCGATAAGGAAATGGCGATCGCGACGACAGCGATGGCCAGCGTCCTGTTTCGAAATTTGAACACGGTGTTGCTTTACAAAAAGAGATGGTTGTTGGGGGATAAGATGGTTGTTGGGGGCGATGGGCATGCTCACCGCAGGTCATTCATTGCCGAAGATCGCTTTCCAATTGGGCATGTCATTTTCAGCCCATTGCTTGGCTCCCTGATTGGTATAAAACCACAACGGTTGGATGTGCGAGTGACTCCATTTTTCTGCGGCCGATATCATCGTTTGCAACACCTCGGGGGTCGATCGACTGAGGTCGTTCTCTTCCTGGATGTCTTCGTCCATGTTGTAAAGCTCCCAACGTTTACCGATACAGCACGCTTTCCACTGGTCTAGGCGAACCCCTACATTGCTGAAGGCTGCATAATGACGCATTGCAAAAATGGGTTGGCCGTCGCGTGCATTACGTCCTGCTAAGAAGTCGTCCCAAATGTCTTTGCCGTCGAGCCGCTTGTTCTCTGGGATCGTCGCTCCAGCCAATTTTGCAAACGTTGGATAGAAGTCCAGTGACGTGATCGGATAGTCAAATTGCTTTCCCGCAGGAACGACGTTGGGCCAGTGGAAAAACATTGGGACGCGAAAACCGCCCTCGTAGACACTCCCTTTACCCTTTTTCAGCGGCGAGTTGTCCGAGCCGGCTCCTTCTTTGCCCCCGTTGTCACTGAGAAACACAATCAACGTGTTTTTCAGTTCGTCCGTCTGCTCGAGTGCGGCGACGACCTCGCTGACACCACGGTCCACCGCATGCACCATTGCGGCATACGTGCGACGCTTCTCGTCCTTGATGTGGGCATACAACGCGAGATCTTCTTCTTTCGCCTGCAGCGGTGTATGGGGCGCGTTGTAAGAGAGAAAAAGGAAAAACGGCTTGTCCATCTCGGCAGCTTGTTTAACAAACCGAACGCCTTCTCGCGACAACGCGTCGGTCATGTATTCGGTCTCGTTGACCTGGGTGCCGTTGTGTTCGGGCGGAACCACGTATTCATTGAACAGCGTTTTTCCGGCTTTCTTTTGACGGAGATAGGTCGCCATGTAGTGCTCGGGGAAATACTCATGTCCGCCGCCCAAGAAACCATAGAAGTCGTCAAATCCGCGGTGGTTGGGGTGAAACGGAGGATCGTCTCCTAAATGCCATTTCCCCATCACTCCGGTGAAGTAACCCGCTTCCTGAAGCACCGTGCTGATCAGTGTCTCGTCCACTGGGATCCCTTGTCCTTCGGTTCCCTGGACCTCGACACCTGCATTCGGCAGGTTAAAGGGAGTTCCCATCGCGTGCGGATACCGTCCAGACATCATTCCCATTCGACTCGGTCCGCAAAATGGATGGGCAACATACCCCGATGTGAACACCGTTCCGTTACGTGCCAAGCGGTCCAGTGCCGCCGTTTTAATATCCGTGGCTCCGTTGAAACCGACGTCCGCGTAACCAAGATCATCACACATGATCAAAACAATATTCGGTCGTGGCGGTTCTGCCGCGATGGCTGATTTCAATCCGGCGAGAACGAGCAAGACGGCAATCGTCATGACTACGGATTTATTCGTGGCGAAGGAGGACATGTGCAACGAAGTCCAATAGATAAAGGAAGGGAAGCTGCGATTAAAATTTGATCATCAGCCGCATGTATTCGGCATCATCCAACACGAGAAGCTGTCATCCGAGGGAAATCGGATGACGTTACGCCAAGACTGGTTACGCCAAGACTGGTTACGCCAAGACTGGTTACGCCAAGACGTCGTGCACGACGTGTCCATGCACGTTGGTAAGCCGCCGCTCGATCCCGTTGTGATAGAAGGTCAAACGTTCGTGATTGAGCCCCATCAAATGCAACAGTGTTGCGTTGAAGTCGTAAACCGTTGTCAGGTTGATTGCAGCTTTGAAGCCAAATTCGTCGCTTTCGCCGTAGCTGAATCCCTTCTTGACCCCCGCTCCAGCCAAGAAGCAAGTAAACGCACTTGGGTTGTGGTCACGTCCAGTACCGTTGCCTTGCAAAAATGGCATCCGTCCAAATTCGGTGGCCCAAACCACCAGCGTGTTTTCGAGCATTCCGCGTTGCTTCAGATCGGCGAACAGGGCCGCGGTCGGTTGATCCATGATCTCCGCCTGCATCGCATGCGTTTTCTCGATGTCCGAATGAGAGTCCCAGTTGGTAATGCCGTTTCCGCCCGAGGGATCGCTGCCGTTGAACAATTGGACGACGCGGACTCCCTTTTCGAGTAACCGACGAGCCAAGATGCAGTTCTGGGCATATTCGCCTCGTAGTTTGCTGCCGCCCTCGACGCCATAGGCTTTCAGCGTCGCGGCAGTTTCACCGGAGATGTCCATCACATCGGGCACGGTGGTTTGCATCTTGCCCGCCAATTCGTAGCTAGCAATTCGTCCGGCCAAATCAGCGTCCTCGGGATACTTGTTCAAGTGCCGTGCGTTGAGTCGCTGCAACAGATCGATCGTGCCGCGATCGGCGGCGCGGGTGAGCGATTCAGGACGATGCAAATTATTCGGGGGCGTCGTCGCACTGAAATCGGTTCCTTGAAACGCGGCCGGCAAAAATCCGTTCCCAAAATTGTTCTTGCCGCTTCTCGCCATCCCTCGCGGGTCATTGATCGCAACAAACGAAGGCAGTTCTTCGTTCTCGGTTCCAAGAGCGTAGGTGACCCAAGCCCCAAACGATGGGAACCCTTCCATCGTGAACCCAGTGTTCATAAAGTTCTCGCCCTGCGGATGAGCACTGGTGTCGGTCGTCAACGCGTGAAAGAAACAAAAGTCGTCGACGTGCTGCGCCAAATGAGGCAACAAGTCCGAAACCATCTTGCCCGATTCTCCGCGAGGCTTGAAATCCCAAAACGGCTTGGCGATGTTGCCAGTCGGGCCTTCGAACGTCACCGCGGGAATGCCCGGTGGTTTTTGACCATGCAACTTGGCGAGTTCGGGTTTGTAGTCAAACGTGTCGACATGGCTAACGGCTCCAGGCAGATAGATCACCAACACCTGTTTTGCGGGCATTGGGAAATGGGGCGGGCGAGCGGCGTACGGACGACTCGGGTCGATGACCGGACGAATGGGTTTGTTCCCAAATGCGGCCGTATTGTCGGACGCCAACAAACCGTCCTGCTGTAGAAGACTCGCAAGCGCCATCGCACTGGTCGAGAGTCCTGCGGTGTGCAGGAAACCGCGGCGATCCAGTAGACGACGTCCAAGCGGTGATAGTTTTTCAGGATTACTCATTATTTCGTTCTCGCATCAAGTTTTTGGGTGTGTGGTTCCAATCGAAGCTCAAAGCGGTTCTGTCCACCGCGGTCATGGCGGGGATCCCCCAGTTCCGTAGCCGTCGCATTGCGATTTACGGCAAAAATGCAAATTCGTTGGCGTTGATCAGCGAGCGACAAACCATCGCTAGATCGTGCTGTTTTGCCAAATCCAAACTGGCGTCAAGTTCATCCGACGTCGGTTCGCGGGTTAAAAGCAACTCGAAGCATCGCCGTACCGCTTCGGCCACGTCACCTCGGCTCTCTTTTTCTGCCCGCTTGGCGATGCGTCGCGATTGATCGATCACGAAATCGCTGTTCAACAGATTCAATGCTTGCAGCGGAGTCGTGGAGACCGGCCGCTTTGCTTGCACCTGTCCACAATCGGGGAAATCAAACGCAGTAAACATCTGGTCGTCGACACGCCGCATCCGCTCCTGATAAATCATCCGTCGCCATGTTTCCGGTCCATGGTTATCGACGATTTCCCACTGCGAGTACTTTTGTTTGACGTTGTGAATGCGGAAGCTTCGGCCACCCAACGCCGTGTCCAATACACCCGACGCTTGCAGGATTGAATCGCGAATCACTTCGGCTTCGACGCGTTTCGGAGGAAAACGCCATAGCAGTGCCGAACCCGCATCGACGTCCAGTCCTTCCTCTCGCGGCAGACTGGATTGTCGGAACGCTTTTGACATCACCATCAACCGGATCATATGTTTCATCGACCAAGCGGAACGAGTGCGATCGGGCGAGTCGTCGTTATGATCGCGTTGTGACGAATCCGCTGTATCGCCGCCGCGGTAATGGGTTAGGGCGGGATTGACGAACTCGGCTGCCAACCAATCCAACAGTTCAGGATGGGTCGGTTGGGCTCCGGCAGCACCAAAATCAGCGGTCGTCGCCACGATGCCTTGGCCAAAGACGTGATGCCAGAACCGATTCACCGCCACTCGAGCGGTTAACGGATGTTCGGGGTCGGTAAGCCACTGGGCAAACGCCTTACGACGCTGCTTGCCCGGCGAATCGGACTGGAGTCCTAGATCGCCTTCGAGCTCGCTCAATCCAGCCGGCGGAACCTCTTCGCCTGGGGTTTCAGGGCTACCGCGTCGGAACACAAATGTCGTCACTGGTTTGACGAAGCGACCGACAAAACTTGGTTTGGGGCCTTCTTCGTTGGCGAGTTCAATCAATTGTTGCAGTTCTTTGCTGATCGCGGTGCGCGATGGGTGCTGTTTGTCGAGTGATTGAAAGTGTTTCGTTCCCGCAACCTGTTTCCATTGGCCGTCTTCGGTTTGCACCTCGACGATGTAAGGATCGACATAGACGAAATTCAACCCGGTCAAATAGTCCGTTTCAAGGAAATCGCCGCGATTCGAACTCATGCGAATCCGGTTGATGTCACGAGCTTCTTTGAACGTAAAGGTCACCCACGGATAGTCATCGCTGCCTTCGGGCTTTTTGCCAGCCCAACCGTCGGTGCCATATTCACCGTCGTTGATGTTGTCGAGCGGACCTCGCGGCACGGCCATCTCTTCGGGGCTTTCGATTTTGGTGCCTTCGGATGCTAACGCAAAATTGCGACCGCGTTCTTGGCTGCCAAAGATCTCTAATTCATCCACACGAACCGCGTTCTTCGTGAACGTCAACCGCACGGCTTGGGTTTGGGTCTCGGGAAATCGCACTTCCTTGAAACCAATCCAATGTTCGTCCCACGGCCCCATGGATCGAAGCCTTTGACGCAGTTGGTTGATCTGCGAATACAATTCTTTGCCGCGAACCTTGCGAGGATGAGTGTCGGCGAGTTCCGGGAACCGACTACCAAATTCGATGTCCTGGAAGACGGCTGCCATCGAGTAATAGTCTTTGATCGAGATCGGATCAAATTTGTGGTTGTGACAACGGGCACAACCGATCGTCATTCCCATCGCACTTGCACCCACGGTTTGCAAAATTTCGTCCATGCGGTCGGCACGCGCTTGGCGACGCGCCGTCGGTTCTTGCCCGACGGTGGCTGCGGGGACGTGCGGCCCAGATACGAGATACCCCGTTGCGTCTCCTTGCCCCACCGTATCGCCGGCGATTTGTTCAAACAAGAATTGATCGTACGGTTTGTCTTCGTTGAATGCGCGGATCACATAGTCGCGATAGATCCATGCATTTTTGCGATACATGTTGCTTTCGGATCCATTGGTTTCAGCCCAACGAATCACGTCCAGCCAATGTTGAGCCCATCGTTCGCCGAAGTGGGGCGAATCCAACAGCCGCTCGACTAGCTCGGAATAAGCCGCGTCGGCATCCTGACCGAACGCCGATACAAACGACTCGACCTGCTCGGGAGTCGGTGCCAGTCCGGTCAAAACGATCGAAACTCGCCGAATCAGCGATCGTGGGTCAGCTGGTTCCGAGTAGGAGAGTCCCTCGTTGTGTAAACGGTTGAGCAAAAACGAATCAATCGGCGAGGGCTCGACCGCGTGCTTGCTGGAAACCGTCGCTGCCGAATTCACTTTCGTTGCTACCGATGGGATTTCCGGACGCACGACCGGTTGAAACGACCAATGGTCTGATTTTTCACGGACGACTTTGGCCTCCATTTGTCCCGGCCAAACTGCGCCTTGTTTGACCCATTCGCGTAGCAAGGCAATCTTTTCATCGCTCAACTTCTCGTCTGGAGGCATCTGCAGATCGGGATCCTCGTACGAGACGGCGGAAATCAGCAAACTGCTTGCCGCGTTTCCCGGCACGATTCCGGGATCACCATAGTCGCCTCCTTTTAGCAACGCCACGCGGCTATCGACGCGAAAATTCGACTCTTGCTCGTCCGGTCCATGACAATCCACGCAGCTCTCGTTGAAGATCGGCTGGATGTCGCGTTGAAAGTCAATTTCGTCGCCGTACGTCGTTGTGTTCAGGAACGCGACGCTGATGACAGCGGCTAACAGCATACGAACAAGGATGGAGTGATGTTGAATGATCATGATTTGCAATGATGGGAAAATCAGAAACTTGAATTGAATGGTTGGCGGTGACATTAAACGTTGGGGATTGGTCAATATCCCGAGGGCTTGCCGTTTTCGTACATCGTTTGAATCTCTTCGGAACTCAGCGCGGCGTCAAAGATTGCCAATTCGTCTATTGTTCCGTTCAAATTGCGAATGGCAAAACGGGGCGTTTTGCGAAATGGTTGTCCCCAGTTCCCAATCTCGGACGCACCGATATGCAGCCGTTTGACCAGCAGGTCATCGCGAATGGAAGCATCGCTGACGATTTGCCCATCAACGTATTGCAGAACTCGCATCGCGGCGGGGTCATACACCGCGGCAATTTGCATCCAGCGTCCCGCTTTGGATGGATCCCAGATCGGCGGCGTGCGATAGACACGGTGTCGCCCTGCGTCGCGGACCACTGCCTCTTCGACTTTGCTGTAGTAAATTACTTCGGCGCTGTCATCGACCATGACTGAAAACATCACGCGGCCTTCACTATCAATTTGCCAGTGAGGCTCGCCGTTTTCGTAGCCATCGGCCATGAACAACGCGTTGTAGACGTGAGCAAGACTGTCGATCCGAACCCAACACATAAACGTGAATGCTTGGTATTCGCCATCAATCAACGTACGGACGCGTGCACCGGGATGACTGAAATCAAGTCCCGTCGAATTGCCGCCGACACGCCCGGTGGTTTGATTGACCGAACCAACAATCGCACCGTCAAATTGGCTGCCGGTGTGAGCCAGATTGGGAACACTGCGTTCGTCTTGCAGCTGGGCGATTGGATAATAAGCGATCAGCCGATCGTCGCTTTGCAACCGTTCGGAGTACGATTTCCACTGCGAAAAACGCTCGCGTTGCTCGAGTTCATGTCGCATCCGCACATCGGTGACCGTGCTGAGATTTGAAAACGAGTCTTCGGCATCCTCGGTTCCCGCCAATCGTCGGGCTTGCCCCGTGGTCAAGTGGTTCCCGTCATGCTCACCGCCGCGGAGTTTGACTTCACCGTCGATGACTTTGACGCGAGCGGACTCGGGACCGACTTCCAAGGCAAACTCGGTTCCCAAATCGATGATTTCCGAATCCGCTGCCTTGACCACGAATCCTCGTGCTGCTGGGGGGACATTCGCTCTCATCCGACCGGCCAACATGCGAACGGACCAATCGGATTCGAGGTCCATCTTTGCAGGACCTTCGACCACAAGGGTTGCTCCGCAGAAAAAATCGATTTCCGCGATGCCTTCGTCAAATTGCAGCACCCCGGCGGGTAAGACATCCCCTTCGCGATACGGGCTGTGGTTTTGGGACCAGCGTATGTCAGCGACTCGGCGGAGGGTGGCGTAGCCAGCAATCGTGCGTTCAGCCGTCGTCGCTGCTGCGGTTGTGGCTGCCGACTCGACACCTGCGGATCCCGCGGCGATCGAACCCGACAAATCGGACTTGCCAAGCTGGTAGGCCACCGCACCGACGACCATCAACAATGATGCAGCGACCGCAAGCTGAACCCAGACAAAACGGTGGTTGGTGACCGGTGATGTGTCGAGCGGGGTTGGCTGGCCAACGGAATCGGACGCCGTATTTTCGAAATCGTGGTTCGCGACGAGATCACCGCTAGCCACTTCCCGCAGTCCGGCATCGAGTTTCGAGAACTCGAGAAACGTCGCTCGAGCTTCCGCCGATTCACGCAGTCGCTGTTGCAGCAATTCCGATTCGGATTCGCTGATACGGCCATCCAGCCATGCCGCGATCAGTTCGTTCAGTTCAATATCTGACATCCAAGCTGCTCCGCAACGTTCGAATTAGTACTTAAGTAAGGGAACACGCAGCTTGTTGCTTCTTTCCTTCAACAAGTGACGTTCGGTGGTTCCGCAATTTTTGCGGCATGGCGGCGTCAATAATGGGCTTCAGACCCTTACGGAACCGACGCGGACCGTCTTCCCTTGCCTAACCACTCCGACGTGGCCGCAATTTGGACAAAGAATTTTTGAAAAGATCGAAGATTTGACGAGTTTGCCGGAGTTTTAGCCAAAAAACGCGTCAATTGCGGCTTCAAACGACAGTGACAGTACCGTCTAAATTCATGTCAATCCATGCGGACTGGAATGCCAGACGCCTGAATCTGACCGTTCGCGGAGTAGTGTTCCGAGCGAATTCGTGTCGCCGAGGGACCGCATCCGACGGTGGTCGACGTCGACAATCATCGGGTGTTTTCCACGACGAAGCGGTTTGCAGCGAGGCGGACGCCTGCGCTTATCGCGATCAAGAAGTCCGCCCGCAGCGAATCGAGAGCCGATTGGGTTGATTTTGGTGCCAAGCAGTAGGGCAAAACGTGGTGTCGACCGCGCCGCTAGGAACGCTCGATCGTATAGGCCTGAGAAACACCGCCTTTCTGCAAACGCATCGGCGAACGATTATGGAAATCGTCTTGCACTTGTGAAGCAACGTCATGATTCATCGCGCCTGGATGAGCGTGCAATAGGTAACGCCACGTGGTGGGCTTGTCTTTGTACAGCATGACCGCTCCATCGCGACAAACCGATGCTCCCATCCAACCATCGTCGCGAACGTGCCACTTACTTGGGAATCTTCCGTTGCTCGGATGGTCGAAATAGGTGATGCCTTCAACGATTCCTTGGTCTATCTCGCCGCTGTAATCGATCCACGCCGACGGCATACCGAACAACGCCTTTTCGCCTTGTTGGCCGTTCGCTCCAGTGATCACCCCGCCCCCGAAACGTGCCGAGATGGCTTTGGCGACGCGTACCGCCAGCAGCCCAAAATTGGTCTGTTCTAATTCGATCGTCTCTGCCACCGATCGGAGTGATGTTTGCAGTTCGACAAAAACTCCTGCGCCGGGTGCGGGAGCAACAGCCACCAACAAGTCCTGTTTGATCACGGGGTGCAATTCGGGGCCGGCGAGCCACTCGAGCTGGACCGCCATCCTCGCTTCGTCATCGCCATCGTCATACGCCAACCACTGGGTTTGTCGGATCTTTGAGGAGGGTGTGTCCGCCCAGAAGTTGTGATTCGCGACTTTGTGGTGTGCGAACCATACGGATCGATGATGGTCATGATCCGGTGCTCCCGGGTGCCCCATCCGCGTTAACGGGATTCCCGAAGGACCGGTCAACGGAAAGAAAAACGGACGAGGTGCGTCTTCGGGCGCGTGCCATCGCAGTCGCTCGGTCCCATCGATTGCAAAAGAGACCTGATTGCCAGGAAGCGGGACAATTTGACAGCGAGGTGACGCAGAGATTCGAAATGGATTGATCGACAATGGTGTTTCCAAGGAAAATTTAGGCGAATAGTTCGTGAACGACTTTGGCTTCTTCGTGACCGGTCAATCGATGTTGGCGGCCGCCGTGCTCGAACGTCAACTGTTGATGGTCCAGCCCCAACAGATGCAATATCGTGGCGTGCAAGTCTCGAAAGTGCACCTTGCCCTCGACGGCTCGCGAACCGGTTTCATTGGTCTTGCCGTGCACGTAGCCTTGTTTGACGCCGCCGCCGGCTAACCAAAACGTGAACCCGTTAGAATTGTGGCCTGAGGCGTCTTTGCCATCGTCCGGGATCAAGCCAGGGCGGCCAAATTCGCCCCCCCACACCAACAACGTGTCCTCCAACAAACCGCGTGCAGCGAGATCTTCAAGGAGTGCGGCGATTGGGGCGTCAATTGTTTCGCAATTTGCCTTTAAGTCGCGTCGATGGTCGTTGTGCTGATCCCAGCCGCCATGATTGACTTCGATAAAACGCACCCCCGCCTCGGCAAACCGGCGAGCGAGTAAACACTGACGCCCAAAATCGGTAGGACGACACGTGCCGACTGACAATTTCTTTCCGACGCGATAACGCCGCAGTGTCGCTTCGGTTTCGCGACTCAAATCCAATAGTTCGGGCGCGGTCGACTGCATGCGAAAGGCCAGTTCCATCGACTCAATCACTCCCTCTAGTTCCGAATCCCCACGCCGAGCGTCCAAATGATCGCGGTTCATCGCTTGCACAAAGTCCAATTGCTGCCGTTTCACGTCGGCTGGCAAATGCGTGCCCGAGATATCGCGGATCATGGCCTTGGACATGTCTTCGCCGTTGGTCCCAATCGGCGTCCCAGCAAACTCGGTGGGTAAGAAAACGCTACTGTAGACCGAGGGTTTGGCCGCATTGAGACTGACGAACCCGGGCAAATTTTGGTTATCGGTGCCCAACCCATACGAGATCCATGAACCCATGCTAGGACGTTTTCGAAGTTTTTCGCCGGTATGTAGTTGCAGAAACGATTGCGCATGGTTGCCGGTATCGGCGTGCATACCGTTGATCACACACAGCCGATCGGCGTGCTTTGTCGTCTCCGGCAAGAGATCCGAAATCCATAAGCCACTTTCGCCACGTTGAGCAAACGGAAAGACCGAACCGGGATGTTTCTTATTGCCGGTTTGCGGCTTGTAATCAAACGTATCCATTTGCGCAGGTCCGCCACTCATGCACATAAAGATGACACGTTTGGCTCGTGGGCGGATTGCATTGGTGGTCAGACTCGTTCTACCTACCGTCGCGGTAGCAGCCTGCGATTGACACAGCGACTGCATCGCCAAATAGCCAAAACCACAGGACGCGGTTTGCAACATCGTTCTTCGTGAAATCATGTCCGCTCTCAATCCACGTATCGAAATTCGTTCGTCATCAGCAATGCGTGACAAAAGGCCGCCCATGCTTTGCTGCGGTGGGTCACGTCGCTTTTCGTTTCTGTCTGGACGTCGGTGGCACTAAGCTGTTGAATCAGCGCAAGCGACATGCGGACCTCTGATTCATTGGGTTCGCGTTGCAGTACAGTTGCAAATACATGTTCCACCCGACTGCGGTCGTTAGGGCAATTCGCTTTCAACACGTTCGACGCCAAGTGTGCTGCCTGTTCGACGACGAACGGACTGTTCAGCAAGAACAGTGATTGGGTTGGAAGCGTCGTAACATCCCGTTTGCCCATGATCCCAACGCCGTCCGGCAGATCAAACGCCGCCAGCTGTTTCGGCGGAGCGTGGCGAAGCATACACAGGTACAAACTGCGATGGTTGCTGTCGCGATGGAGGTCGGTCGCATTGCCTGGCGGCCAATTGATCAGCACGTCGATATCATCGATTGCGGATCCCTGTTCCGGTGAATAGTCAATCGTCCCGCACACTTGCAGAACGCTATCCCGCAATGATTCCGCATCCAATCGTCGCCGCAGATGTCGCGCGAAATAATGATTGTCTGGATCGATCCGACGATGTTCGCTGTCGCCGTTGCTGTCTAATCGGTAAGTCCGTGACAAGATAATGTCGCGGATCAAGCGTTTCATAGACCAGCCTTGATGGACAAACCGGTTGGCTAAATGATCGAGTAGTTGTGGGTGCGATGGGCGAGCCCCGTAGACACCAAAATCGTCGGGAGTCGCGACAATGCCTTGGCCAAACAGGTGCTGCCAAATTCGATTCACGATCACGCGGGCCGTTTGTGGATGATCGGGTGAGGTCAACCAATGGGCTAATTCCAAACGACCACTGCGTTCAGGAGCGATCTGCATTTCGGCCGCAGCAAAGTCGCTGTTTACGTTGATCAATTGATACGCCGTCAAGGTCCCGCGTGGCGAGATCGGGCCGAGTTGATTACCCTGGCCGTTGATGTGGATCTTGCAATCGCTTGATTTCCCTTTCTCACGCACTCCCATCGCAAAACCATACGGCGGAACCACTCGAACCCCGCGTGGTTGGCCGGATGCTGAATGTAGCAGGATCGCATCATCGTCGGTCAATGCAGTCGGGAACAACGCGAACGCGGCAACGTTTCCTGTAAGCGGTGCAAAATCATCGCTTCGGTTGGCCAGACAAAACTCCGTATTGTCGCCAAAGGTGGCTTTCATCGGGGTGTCGATTTCGAGCTGGCCATTGAGAAACACCTTCACGTGGTCGCCATTGCGGACGAACGCGACGTGGTTCCAGCTGCCCTCGGGGATGATGGTCTCGCCCGCGACAGAGGTTTTGTCGATGTTGCCATTGAATGCAAACAGTTTGCCGCTTCGCGACGAATCGTGTTTGCCGCCGATGCCTAGATGATCGCCGGGAAGTCCGCTGGCTCGCGGTTTGCCTCGCGAGAACAGGTAGGCCGTTATCGGCCGGGCGTCATTCTTCAGCGTGTTTCGAAACCAAAACGAAACCGAGTACGACTTAGCGGGCTTGTCGATATTGCCAACTAAGGTTGTCTCTTTCACCGATGCAAATGTCTTTGCCGAATAGCTTGCCGAGGGCGTCACGGTCAATCCAACGGGCGGTGCGTCGAGACGGACATGCAATTCAGGCGACAGTGAGTCGATCACGGCGGCATAGTCGCTCGGAAAGTCAGGCGGATTTGATCGATCAGGCTCCTTTTGGTTCGCAGCCCACTGCGACCTCAGCTCATGCAGCGGCGTCGGTGGGGCGGTCAGTTTCTGATTCGCTGCGGCGCCGTACAGGGTTTGCGTGCTCGAAAAAATTCCCGCCAACGCATAGTAGTCGCGAGTCGGAATGGGATCGTGTTTGTGATCGTGACAGCGGGCACATGCTACGCTCAATCCCATCACGCCGGTGCAAACGACGTTGATTTGGTCGTCGACGACATCCATTGCAAAGTTTTTGTTCATCGCCACCGCTGGCTTGGACCCGATGGCAAGAAAACCGGTGGCGATCAGTTGGCGGTTTCGTTCTGCTGGCGATTCCGCTGGCAACAAGTCGCCAGCGATTTGTTCCCTCAAGAATTGGTCATAGGGTATGTCGTCGTTGAGCGCATCCACGACGTAATCGCGGTAACGCCAAGCATGCGGAAAGGTCGCGTTACGTCCCAAGCCGTCGTCACCATTGGATTCGCCATAGCGTGCAACGTCTAACCAATGCCGTCCCCAGCGCACGCCGAATTGAGGACTCGCCAACAATTGGTCAACAAGCTGCTTGATGGCGGTATCGGGATGTTTTTGGTAATCGCTGGCAAAGACGTTGACCTGCGCCAGCGTCGGTGGCAAACCAATCAAATCATAGTACATCCGCCGCACCAACGTCCGTGCGCCTGCATCATCGGCGGGGGCCAATTCCGCATCATCCATTCGAGATAAAATGAAATGGTCGATCGGATCACGAGCCCATTGCGGATCGCTAACGCTCGGAATCGTAGGGGTTTGCCGAGGAAAGAACGACCAAAGTGCGTCAGTGTCCAATGTTTCGACCGGCGTTGGTTTGCCGGTATCTTCACGCGGATCCGCGGCCCCCATCGATACCCAGGTCTCGAAGTCTTTGATGACCGAATCGGGCAGTGGCGCCTCGGGGGGCATTTCCAGATCATCGTAACGCAACGCCTTGATGATCAAGCTTTTGTCGGGGGCGCCGACCTGCAGCGATGGCCCCGATTCGCCTCCGGTACGCATGGCGTCTCGGCTGTCGACTCGCAGTTTTCCGCCGATTTCTTCGGACTCCGATGAATGGCATTCGTAACAGTGCTGGATCAAGACGGGGCGAATCTTCTTCTCGAAAAAAGCCGTCGGGTCCTCAGCAGCATCGCCGCGGTCGCAGACGACTGCGAACGCCAACCACAACGAGGCGTGTAGGATTCGCTTCATGATGAACGGCGAGGGAAATGGGGAGAGGCAAAAGGAGGGAATCCTGATTGTTAAGGATTAAGTAAGTAAATGCAAACTTTTTCGAAGAAAAGTTTATCTCGATGAGTTTTGCTCTATAGACAGATCGAAACGCCCCCTGCTCAAGACAGGTTGGATTACTGAATTCCCAGCGAATGGTCAAACCGGATTGCTTGAGCTGCAATGCTTGAAGTTGGCTGCTTATCGATGCGTGCTGCTTTACGCGTGTTCGGTGGGCAAATACGATGGCGTGCACACTGTGATCGATGACGGTTCGCAGTTCACCCCCCTTCTTACTATTGCAAAGCATACCTCCGATGATCCAATCTCTGTTTTCCCATCACCTGTTTGCATGTGCGCTGACGTTAATCCTGGCTGTCTCGTTCAGCGGCAATACGACTCGATGTTCCGCTGCGGATGAATACGATTATGACCTTGTGCATTCGTCGGTTAGTTTTAAGGCACGTCATTTAGATATCAGCTGGATTCACGGTCGATTCAATGATGTCTCTGGCAAATTTTCAATTGATCGCGAAACCCCTGCCAACTCGACCTTCGCATTGACGATCAAGACCGACAGCGTCGACACCGCCAACGCGGCCCGCGACGAGCACCTTCGTCAACCCGATTATTTCGACACCAAGCAGTTCCCCACCATCACTTTCCGAAGCACAAGTGTCAAACCAATCGATGGTGGCTACGAAGTCCAAGGCGACTTTACGATGCATGGCACCACGAACGAAATCACTCTCGTGTTGATGGGCGGAAAGGAACACGACATCATGGGTAAAAAACGGGTCGCGTTTTCAACCGAATTGTCACTGAAACGCAGCGATTATGGATTTGACAAAAATGCGATTGGTCCGATCGGCGACAAGGCGCTGGTCATGATCGATTGTGAAGGCGTTAAGAAGTAGCGGATGCCCGAACCGCTGCTGTATGCAAAAACGTTTGTGATAGCGATGGTCGCCAGTGCACTCTTTGTGCTGGCGATCACCAAGTTGCGTGTCGTCTCAGCATTTAGATTGAATCTGGTTTGCATCATAGCGATTGCGATTGGGGTGGGGATTGGATTCATTGCGATGCGGCTGCAGTGGCAGTGGCCTGCGGCTAGTGCGCTCGACCGATTTTTAACGCTCGTCCTACCTGCAGTTCTGGTCATCGAATCGATCACGAACCATCAACGAGTGCCCGATCGAATCAAGTGGGGCGTTCGTTTCTGCTTCGCATTAGCGGCGGCGCGGATCTTGATTCATCAATCGGTGTACTTGACCGATCCGGATGACGGGAAACGGTGGCAATTCGATTGCATCCTGCTACTTTGTGCCGGCATGGTCACTGCTGTTTGGTGGTCGCTTGGCCGGTTATCACGGCGATCTCAAGATACCGTCTCGATTTCGTTGGCGCTTTGTATGTCGATTCAGTCCGCAGGCGTCAGCGTGATGCTGGCGGGCTACATCAAAGGAGGAGCGGTGGCGATCCCGCTGACCGCCGCGATTCTGGGGACGGCACTCACGGCTGGTTACGCAATCCGACGCAGCCAAGACAAGTTGCCCCTTTATCCGGATGCGACGATTGGCATCTCTGTAGTCAGTCTGTTTTCAGTGCTTTTTATCGGTCACTTCTTTGGACGTCTTTCAGCCGCTGATGCGATGACGTTGATGATCGCACCAACGCTCTGCTGGATCAGCGAAGTACCGGTGTTTCGCAACGGGTCAAAATGGGGCGTCGTAATCGTGCGACTGGTTTTCGTCGCGACTCCATTGATGGTTGTGTTGTTGGCAAGCAAACGAGAATTTGATCGCAACTATGCGCCGCTGGTCGAAAAACGTGGAGTGAACATTTTTTTTGAACAAACCACACCGGCGTATTGCACTGCGTTAAAATGCTCGCCCCTCCCGTAATTTCCCTCCACCCACGGATCCTGCCATGACCGCGACACGAAACCGTCGTTCGTTTCTAAAATCCACTGCGATTGCCGGTGCCGCAATCACGCTGCCAGCGTTTCAGTATTCAAGAGTCTATGGAGCCAACGATCGTCTGAGCATTGCCAGCGTGGGGACCGGCGGCAAAGGGTGGAGCGACTTGAATGGCGTCGCAGCCAGTCCGCATGTGCAAGTCGTGGCACTTTGCGACATCGACAGTTCGGAAAAACACCTTGGTCAAGCCGCCAATCGATATCAACAAGCTCGGCAATACGACGACTGGCGAAAGTTGTTGGACATGTCCAATGAGATCGAAGGCGTGTTGGTGTCGACGCCTGATTTCATGCATGCCCCCATTGCCTTGCCCGCAATGCAATTGGGCAAGCACGTGTTCTGCCAAAAACCGCTCACCCATTCGGTTCACGAAGCACGGCAAATGAAGTTGGCAGCCCGGAAGTACAAAGTGGTGACACAAATGTGTAACCAAATTCAATCGCACTCGGCGTATCGAACCGCGGTGGATTGGGTGCATCGTGGGTTGATCGGCAAGGTCAAAGAGGTGCATTCGTGGCAGAGTGGTAGCCCTTCGTGGCCGCGGCATCTAGATCGTCCCACCGGCAATGACTCGGTACCATCCAACGTTCGCTGGGACTTATGGCAAGGCGTTGCAGAGGAACGTCCTTACAAAATCGGAATGTATCACCCGTTTAATTGGCGCGGTTGGCAAGCGTACGGCACCGGCCAACTGGGGGATTTCGGCTGCCATATTTTGGATCCCGTTTTCAAATCTCTGAAACTGGGGTCACCGAACACGTTGACCGCTGAAGCACCCAAATTGTTCCCCGAATCATGGACTGACAGCGCAACCGTGCGTTACGAGTTCCCAGGTACCGAGTACACCGCCAACGAGACGATTCGAGTGACCTGGTATGACGGCGTTGGAACCAAACCACCGCGCGAACAGCTAGGCGACGTCCCCGCCGATTATGCACTGCCTGCGGCGGGATCGGTGCTGGTTGGCGAAAAGGGCTCGCTCGTGATTCCGCACGTTGCCATGCCCAAATTGTTTCCCGAAGACAAATTTCCGGCGGACAAAACGCCGGTCGTCGAAAGTGTGGATCACTACACGCAGTGGGCGGACGCTTGTCGCGGAGCGGGGGAAACCACTTCGCACTTTGATTACGCCGGACCGTTGACCGAGACTGTGCTGCTCGGCACGATCGGCATCCGCTTCGCTGGCCAGACTCTCAATTGGGATGCCAAGTCGTTGGCGATCACCAACAACGCCGACGGCCAAAACTACATCACCAAGCCGTATCGCAAGGGCTGGGAACCCGTCTGGGTTTAAGCAGCGTATCCAACGCCACCGTCCCCATCCAAATGCCCAAAACCTAAAAAAGGTGTTCGACACCTTTTTCTCTATCGTGAATACGATTGCCGTTGGTGATGACAAGTGACTCCCCTAACATCCCATGCATCATCACCAAGTCCCGCTGAGAGGCGTTCGTTTACTTGCAGTCCTAGCAATGGTGATCGTATCAATATCGGTCGCCATTTGGAGTTCAATAGCACTGATATCGAACTGCGTCGATGCATTGCGACTTCGAAATGCGGTCTTGGTGGATGCGCGGGTATCGCATATTGAAATTGTAAAACGCGGCAAAGCAAAGGATGCCGTGTATGTTACCTATTCGTATGAGTATCAAGGCCAACGTTATAAACATCGAACTCAGAAGATCACGCTGTTTGCACCGGGATTCAAAGTGCACGGTAAGCTAATCCACGCATTCCGGACCGGAGAAGCTGTTCAGTGTTACGTCGACCCCGACCGGCCATCGCTAAGTGTGTTTTCAAAAGAGTTTTCACGCTCTCTGTTTTTGCTGTCGGCAATCTTTCCGATCGGTTTTGGATCCGTCGCGTTTATTATCGCGACAAGTCTCGTTCGTCGTGTCCGCGAAGCCATTCGCATGGACGGACGCTAGCTTAAGAATGCGTGCTAACGCGTTGCAAAAACGGAAGTAGTAAGTCGGGTGTGACAGCAACACTCGAAGCGAGGCCTGAACCAACTCAATCTTGCTGTCTAGCTGAGAAGCTGTCCATTGACCTTTGCTTGAATCGTCGATGGCACTGGATTCATGATCGACTGGTGAATGAAACAGCTGTTTTTGCCGACTTCGATCATCTGCCGAATCGCTTCTTCGGGTTCATCTGATTCAATATCCAAATGAGTGACGACTTCAACACCTTGGCCAGCCAACGTGCCTTTGATGATAGAGCCTTCCATCGTGAACCGCGTTTCCTGTGTAAGCTTCATGCTGCGGATCTTCAGTTTCCTGACCGTCGCGTAACGGGATAGCTGAGTTAAAAAGCAGAACGCGATGCTTGCACTATAGTATGCGAGCGGCGGAGGCGCTGTATCGTCACCGTCCAAGTACGGGCCCTCGTCGCAGATGATTTCAAACGTGCTGCCTTTGGGTTGATCGACCCGAACCGTTGCCCGCTTACGCATGTTTTCAAGCGATTCAGCCTCCAATCGCAACACGACTTCCCGCTTTTGAACCGGCTGTAGACTGGATCCATGCTCATCGGGATCGGAAGATTCGCAGACTTTTCGGACAATGGGTGTGCGGGATTCGTGTAGCGCCATGGATGAGGTCCGATTTGAATTCGAGTAGCGGTTAGGTGATCGGCTTGTTATTAGTACGTGCCCGTAGTAATGTTTTAAGTGGGAAGCGCGAGCCTTGTGTGCACCGCTAAATCGCGGGCCATTAGCCGGCCTCGACCGAAGAAGAAGATGCGAGAGCGTGGTAACGGTCTGCTACGTTTTTAGCGATGACAACAATCCTCGAAGCACGAGATCACCAAAGCGATCGTTCACAAATGACGTTTGAAGAATCTATCCCAATGCGGCTTCGACGAGCCTATCTGACGATACATCGGGTGGCGCAATCCCATTTCGCTCCGTTCAACGTAACGGCGGACCAATTTGTTTTGCTGTCGCTGCTGGCAGAGGAAGATGGAATCACGCAGTCGGAACTCGGCGACCGCATGGCGTCGGACGGAAACACGGTGGCAGCGATGCTGAAGTTGCTCGAGCAGCGTGAGTATATTCGTCGAGTGCGTTGCAAAATCGACGGTCGCGCGAGGCGAGTGTATTTGACAGCGGCGGGAAGACGACTTTCAACGAGGCTCAGCCGCAGTTCCGAAGATTTGAGGTCCCTCATCGAAAACGCGGTGACGCCGGCCGAACGAAGGAATCTTGACGTGTCGCTCGATCTAATTGCTAACGCGGTTACAGCGAAGGAAAACAAAGGAACAAACGCAGGCTGACCCCATCGATCAGGTTCCTCACTACACGCAGTGGGCGGACGCTTGTCGCGGAGCGGGGGAAACCACTTCGCACTTTGATTACGCCGGACCGTTGACCGAGACTGTGCTGCTTGGCACGATCGGTATCCGGTTCCCTGGCCAAAGCCTGCATTGGGATGCCGAATCGCTGAGCATCGGCAACCACGCGGACGCCCAGCACTTTATCAGCAAACCGTACCGTAAAGGCTGGGAACCAGCCTGGCTGTAGAGCTGACCACTCTGGCCAATCGGACGTTGACGACAAAAAGGTGTCGGGCAGAAAACGGTCCGACACCTTTTTAGCGGAGCTTGGCGAGGTAGATACTCGTTTTGCCTTCATGCGACGAGTAGTAGCTGACCCACAGGTGATCGTCGTGCCAGACCATACCTGCGTAACTGGTGTCGCCGCCCGAGGGTAGGGCGATCGCCTCGGTCAATTTTGCTGTGGTTGGGTCGAGCCAGCAGAGCGAAGTGCGAACTTTGTTGTCGTACAACCGCACGCAAGCGATGATTCGGCCGTCAGGCAGCTGCATCATATCGGGGCCTCCGATGCGTCGGTCGAGACTTTGCCAGTCCCACTCAGTGTACGGCGGCTGCGAAGTGCCGAGGAGTCCGGTGTTGGGCGTGCCGTCTTGACGCAACAGACAGTAGGCGGTGTCATCGGGCAAAAAGATGAGCGAAGATTCATTGGGATAGGTCCCGCCCGCGTCCACCTGTTTGATCAACGCGTCGAAATCCTTGCCATCATCACTACGATAAAAACTCAGTTGGCCTTGGTTTGCTCCGGTGCCGTAACCGAATCCGTAAGCCTTGCTATCGTGCCAAGAGATTCTCCAGAGCCAGTTGTCGAACGTTCCGATCTTCTGTTTCTCGCTCCAGGTGCGTCCGTCGTCAGAAAACCAAACCAGCGATTGATGATGCCGCCCATTGGGCGTTTCGATCGCTTCGGCACCGGCCAACATCAGACGGTTGTCTGGCGTGACGGTGATTTTGGCATCACGCAGATCGGAATCATCGGAGGTCACCAGCGCCGCCGATTCCCAATGGACGCCTTCGTCGGACGTCAGCACACGCAGGGCCCCGTCCGGCGAAACGTGCGCCGACCCTTCGCGGAACACGCAGTACCACCGATCCTTGAACCGGACCAAGTCAGTGAATGCGTTATGGGGTGCGGCGTTCCAAATTCGTTGGACATCGACCAGGACCAGTTCACCTTGATTCTCACTTGGATTGCTACGCGAATCATTCGTAGCAATCGCGTTATCGGCTGCATTGACGACGATGGGAAACAGAGCGAACGCAAGGATCGGGAGGACACGGTTCATGGTGGGCTACTCTACAATGAAAGGAGGGAAGGTAACGTAGGAGCGAATCTTCGTGGCAGGTGCGAAGGCGTTTCGGCTGTTTTGAAGTAGTGATTTGCCGGGAAAAACGGCAGTAGCGCAACTTCAATATACAGGTGCGAAGGGGGGAGAGCGTTTTCGTCGCGGTGAAGCCACCGAGTTCACCAGTCTAATGCTTCACCGCACCGCTAACATGGTCGATGACATTAGGATTGCGGCGTTTCGCTAGATAAGTTTTCTCTAGATATGACGCAGCTTCCTACGTTGTCGAGAATTGGAAGCGTGCTGTGCGACCGGAAAATCGCCTGCGGTTCTTTTGGCCGAGCGGGGCAAATTTCTTAGCAGAATGCCAGCCTCGCTGGCTGCACGACTTGTCGACCAGCAGCGGCGTGGTAATTTACCGGTCAAGCGGTTGCGGCCAACTGACTTTTTTCCGTTTCGCAAAACTCTTGTCGCCAAACACAAATGACCACATTTTTCGCCACTGGCTCAAAAGACAGTTCGCTAACCAGCGAAGACCTTCGCAATGCACTTTTGCAGACGTTTTCGGCGATTGGAACGCCCGAGCGGGCTCTGTTGTTGCCGCCCGACCACACACGGCTGTTCAGCCGCGCCGGTGAGCTAACCGTGCTATGCCACGAGATTCTCGGGGACCGCGTCAAGGACATCATGCCCGCTTTGGGGACGCATTCGCCGATGAAGGCGGACAAATTGAATCACATGTTCCCCGGCGTGCCGCATGATCTGTTCCGGCCCCATCTGTGGCGTGACGATGTTGTTCGGCTGGGCACGGTTCCCTCGGAATTTGTTTCCGAGGTCACTGGTGGCATGTATGACCGTCCTTGGGAAGCTCAGGTCAACCAACTGCTACGCGATGGAGGTCACGATTTGATCTTCTCGCTCGGCCAAGTCGTGCCGCATGAAGTGATCGGGATGGCGAATTACAACAAGAACGTCTTCGTCGGCACCGGAGGCAAAGATGGCATCAACGAAAGCCATTATCTAAGTGCGGTCTACGGAATCGAACAGACGCTCGGACAAGCCAACACGCCGCTGCGTCAGATTCTAAATTACGCCTCCGATCATTTCTGCAAAAACCTGCCACTGGTTTACGCGTTGACGGTGATCGAACAAATGCCTGACCGCAGTTTGCACACCCGCGGTCTTTTCATCGGCGATGATCACGAAACGTTCTTTCAAGCCGCAGAGTTGGCAAGCCAAGTCAACATCACGATGATTCCCGAGGCCCCCAAACATGTGGTCGCCTATTTGGATCCGAACGAATTCAAAAGCACTTGGTTGGGCAACAAGGCGATCTATCGGACTCGATTGGCTATTGCCGATGGTGGACGATTGACTGTACTTGGCCCTGCAGTCGAAGAATTCGGCGAAGACGAACAGATTGATCATCTGATTCGAAAATACGGATATCGCACGCGAGAAGAGGTCATTCGTTTGGTGGCCGAGAACGAAGACCTGGCTGCTAATCTTTCGGCCGCTGCCCACTTGATTCATGGTTCACCCGAAAATCGTTTCGAGGTGGTCTATGGGGCCGGGCATTTATCGGATGAAGAAATCCGATCGGTCGGTTACACCCCAGGCAATTTGCCCGAATTGATGCGTCGCTATGATGTCGACACGTTGCAGAACGGTTTCCACACGGACGAAGACGGCAGCGAATTCTACTTCATTCAAAACCCATCACTCGGATTGTGGCAATCCAATCGTGGCGGGTGAGGGGTTCGTTCTAGCAACCCAGAGCAAGACGTAAGTCGACCGCGAAGATAAGGAGTCGCCGATTACACCCGGTCGCGGTCTTCGACGCGAATAAGATCGCGGTCTAAATGGAACGCTGGCACCGATGGTGTAAGTGCCAGCGTCGACTGAGCGTTCGCTAACTCACTTGCACTTCGTTACAAACTTGACAGAGGATGCCGGCCTGCCGAATCGTGGGTACCAGTTCTCCGCGGAGTTCGTCCGAAGGCAACTTGCCGCGAAGCACGACGGATCGATTCTCGAACGAGATTTCCAATGAAGCCAAGTAGCGGCGTAAACGGTCATTCAGCCGGAACATCGACTGAATCCGGTCAAGCGTCCGCTTTATGTTCGATTCTGTGTTGTTGATTGCATACATCTTATTTGCCTCCGAATTCCCGGTTCTGGGTAGGTCACTACCATGAGTAAGCGGGAAATGACGCAAGAATGTGACTAAAAAAATGTGTCTGTTTTAAAGTTTCGTTATCATTAAGTTCCAAGCTCAAGAATTCTCGAATTTTCCCGCAAACTTCCTTGCGGGCGAGAAGCTACACTTTTGATTGTCGTCATGACATTGCACTTTGGTTTCCCAAAGCCGAATGTCGTGACAACGCTCGCAAACGCTGTCGAATCTTATGTAAATTCGAGGCCTTTCCTTTGAAGGAATGACCGCTTGACTGAACCAACACCAGATCATGCAAACGACGTTCCAACACAGATTCCGCAGCCGGCGGTAGGGCGGTTGAGCCTTTATTTTCGTGAGCTCTATCGACTTCGCGATTCAAAGACCACCACGATCAACAGCAAAGAATTGGGCAAGCTGGTGAATGTGTCGTCGCCGGTGGTGCGGCGTGATCTGAGTGCCCTTGGCACGATCGGGCAACGAGGTGTGGGCTATTCGGTCGATGCGTTGATCGAGCGGATCGGGCAGGTGCTCGGATCGGGCCGGCAATGGGAAGTGGTATTGGTCGGGGTCGGCTCGCTCGGCGACGCGTTGCTGAGATATCGTGGGTTTAGCCGACTTGGGTTCAAATTAACCGCTGCGTTTGATATCGATCCATCCCGAATCGGTTCAACCATTGGTGGGGTACGAGTGCTTGATGCAAAGGAGCTCGAACGCGTAGTAACAGCGGCACCACCGAGTTTGGCAATCCTAGCGGTGCCGGCCGATAACGCAGCCGAAGTGGCAACGCTGCTGGTCAAGCTAGGCGTTTCGGGAATTCTAAACTTTGCACCGACGACCTTAAAACTGCCACCACGTATCGCAGTCGTCAACGTGGATTTGGCGAGTGAGCTGCAGCGGTTGGCATTTGCCGTGCAAAGCGTGATGTAGCAAGGACGTTCTTGTACTGCTCTGCTCGAACTCAATCTACTATGTAGCGAAACCTGGTCGCGGGCTGCTGATTTAGTCCAAACGCAACTCGAAACGGTGAGCCGTGGGCCGCGAGGCACCGGGGCGTGCGTGGGACCCGGCCGCTGACGCGTCGCGGCTCTTTAAATCAACAAACCGTTCACCACGTGATTCCGCGCGATCACAAATCTCGGGCTCTGTGCCGAGAAATTCTGGTTTGCGATCAACCGTAAACTATGTTTCAGCGAGCGTGCGTGTGAGTGCACCATCGATGATGGCGTGCTTCGCATGAATCACAGCCCTGCAATCGATGAAACTGTTACGACCGGAACCTGAAACGTGCGAACCGAGCTGTCCGCCGAAACCAAACAGACATATCAAGTCGTTGCCTTATTGGCGACGGTCTTCGTTGTAGCAATCCATTATCAGTCAGCGGCACCCATTTCCGCATCGCTGGAAGCGGCTTCGACCAATCAGCTCGTCCAAGAATTTTTAATTGGGGGTGTTGCTCGGTTTGCAGTTCCGATGTTTGCGTTTGCTGCCGGATTCTTTTATTTTCGCAGCGATGACGGGTCGCTCGGATGTTACCTACGAAAAATTCGTCAGCGCTGTCGCAGTGTACTGCTGCCTTATTTGGTGTTTGGCGGCTTCGCCACCGCCATTTGGCTGGTCTCGCGGCTTGCGGATGGCAAGTCCATCGGCGAAATGTCGACCTTGAATCTGCTGGCTACGTGGCTGCTACGGCCGCCAGCCGAACAATTGTGGTTTTTACGCGATTTGATGGTGCTGATCATTGCGGCACCGGTGATCCGCCAAATCGTTCGCCTGCCTTCCTCTGCAGGACTGTGGGGAGTCGGGTTGCTGTGGCTGAGTCATTATCAGCCGTTTCCGCTCGTCCATGGATGGTACCTGTTACATACCGAAACGCTGTTCTTCTTTTGCGTTGGCTGTGAAGCGAATCAACACAGCGAGGCACTCGATCGGCTCGGTCGACTGAGCACACCAACGGTGCTAGGTTTCGTCATCGTTTGGATCGACTTGATCATCGCTCGCATCATGCTGCGACCTGATTTTGATTGTTGGTACACCACCGACTACAGCGTCGAAAGTTTACTGCTTCATAAGGCGTCGATCCTCTGCGGCTGTTTCTCGATTTGGATGGTCGCATGGAAACTTCGCCACCCTGCGTTGGTTCGATTGTCGGGCGCGGCGTTTTTTGTTTATTTGATACACGAGTTTCCGCTGCGTGCGGTGTTGGAACGGATCATAGGAACAATGTTGGACAAAGGAGTTTGGTTCTGGGTACTTGCCCCGGGGGTGACGGCCGGTTGTTTCGCCGCCGCCATGCTGATGAATCGTTTCACTCCACGTGTGATCGCGTTGGTGACAGGCGGTAGGACTCCCGATTCGGCGATCAAGCTTACCGGAGCTGAGGTCCGACGCCCGGTCTATTCTGTGGATCCCTCCTCCTCGGCCGCAACGACTCGCTAAGGCAATCCTTTATCATGATGCTTCTCGTTGTCTTATTCGCACTTGCAGCGATCGTTTGGTTGATTCCCCTGATTCATGCGGGGCGGACGTTTCAAATGGCGACCCTCGTGCTGGTGATCGGCACGGTATTAGGACCATCGTTTTTTGCGATCAATGGCCCCATTCAACTTAGCCTGGATCGATTGTTGTGGATCGCAATGTTTGGGTTGGTGGCCATTCAGTGGCGGATGGGCGAGCTTCGAATTCCACAGCTCAACCGCGTCGACGCGGCCGTCGCTGCAATCACGGTGTGGTTGTTGGTCAGCGTGATGATCGGCGGAGCCAATCCGGCAAACGAACCGCCGCCGATTGCCAAGTGGTTGTTCTGCATCGCGATGCCACTTGGGTTGTATGTGATCGCTCGCATTAGTGAGGTCAAAGAGTCTGATCTACAGTGGGCCTATCGAGTGCTATTGACGCTCGGTTGTTATCTGGCGGTCATGGCGCTCTTTGAAGTCTCGGGGCTGCATGCCCTTGTTTTTCCAACTTACATCGTTGATCCCACTAATTGGGAATTTTTCGGCCGCGGTCGTGGTCCGCTGCTTAATCCCTCTGGCAACGGGATTGTGATGTGCGGCGCGTTGGCGATTGCTGTGCTGGGTGTGATCCGGTCGACGTTTCGCATGCGAGTTTTCTATCTGCTGCTGTGCATGCTGTTGGTTTTAGGCGTCTATTGCACATTAACACGAAGTGCGTGGATGGGAGCGATCGCCACGATTGCGGTGGTTGCGCTGATCTTTTCGCCACGTTGGGTTCGTGTCCTCGGACTCGCCACGGCGGTGCTGATTGGCGGCGCAGGAGTGCTGGGGTTAAAGGACCAATTGCTACGAATGAAACGTGACAAAAACCTAACGTCCGCCGATGCCGAAAAATCGATTCAACTGCGTCCCTTGCTGGCGGTGGTCGCTTGGGAAATGTTTAAAGATCGGCCGATCACTGGTCATGGTTTTGGGCACTACTTTGCGCACTCGGGCAAGTACCACAGCATTCGCAGTTACGACATGCCACTGGAGGACGCGCGGCCGTATGCCCAGCACAACGTGTTCTTGGCGATGCTAGTCGACTCGGGGTTAATTGGTTTGTCGATGCTGTCCGTGATGTTGATTTCGATCACCAGCATGGCTTGGAATCTGGCACGCAACGAAGGCCATTCGGTCGCCATACGTTGTGGGGGATTGTTGTGGTTGGGGGTGTTTGCCGCCTATTTCTGTAACGGCATGTTCCAAGACGTCACGATCATCCCGATGGTCAATATGTTCCTGTTTTTTGCGGCCGGATTGGCGGTCACACTCTATGAACGTGGCGTGGTCACCCGCCGCGTCGAGCGACCTATGCCGCTAGACAACTTTTCCGTTGTTTCGGTAGCACCGTCCGGCGCAGTGGCGCAGTAAAAATCGCCACTAGCGTGTAGGATGCGGTTCCCTGCACCCTCCTGTTCACGCCCACCGACAAGCTTCATGGAATCGAATCTTCGCCAACGTGTCCGCAACACGCTGGACCAACTGCGCAGCGAGCTTTTAGAGCAGCGAACCGCCGACGGACACTGGGTCGGTGAACTGTCGGCTTCCGCGTTGAGCACCGCGACGGCGGTTAGCGCGTTGTCGGCAACCCTGATTCATGCTCCGACCGGAATTGCCAATGCATCTGCGATCGAAGACCAGATCGTGTGCGGGATGCAGTACCTCGGGCAGCAGCAAAACGCCGACGGCGGATTCGGTGACACCGATCGCAGCCATTCCAATATTGCGACCAGCTATCTGGTTTTGGCCGCGTCGACGCTAGCGACGCAAAGCAAATCGGTGGGGCTCGATTCGGACCAACTTGCGGCGCTGAAGTCCTACATTAAATCCGAAGGACAGATCGAGGGGCTACGTCGACGCTACGGCAAAGACAAAACGTTTGTCGTTCCGATTTTAGCGAACATGGCGATTGCGGGTCTGGTTTCGTGGGACGACGTTCCCCGTTTGCCGTTCGAGGCGGCAGTATTTCCGCAGTCGATGTACCGCGTCCTGCAGATGCCGGTGGTCAGCTATGCGATTCCAGCACTCGTTGCGATCGGACAGGCACGACACTTTCATGGCTCAAAAACGTGGCTGCCACTTCGGATGGTTCGTGCCGCGTCGATCAACCGTTCGATGCAGGTACTCCGGCGTATGCAACCCGACAGCGGTGGTTATTTGGAAGCGACGCCGCTGACATCCTTTGTTTTGATGAGTCTTGCTGCGACCGGGCGAGGCGATTGTGATGTCAGCCGCGACGCGATTCGTTTTCTGCATCAGTCAATGAACGCAGATGGCAGCTGGCCGATCGATACCAATTTGGCGACCTGGATCACGTCGCTAGCGGTCTCGGCCTTGGCCGGCGACCCCGAAGACGACGGTTCGTGGTTCTCGCCATCGTTGGTCGATTGGCATCTCGGGTGTCAACATCGGCGACGTCACCCGTTTACCGGTGCTCAACCTGGCGGCTGGGGATGGACCGATTTGTCAGGCGCCGTTCCCGACGGCGATGATACTCCCGCGGCCGTGTTGGCAGTGAAACAGATGCGGCGTCATGCTTCGCCCGCACAGGCCGCTCGGATGGACGACGCGATCCAGGATGCTCGGCAATGGCTGATTGATTTGCAGAACCGTGATGGTGGTTGGCCGACATTTTGCCGCGGCTGGGGAAAATTGCCGTTTGATCGCAGCAGTACCGATTTGACCGCCCACTCGCTTCGGGCGTTCGGTATCGATGGGGTGAGTTCCACAACCAAAGATCGCGCCGAACGATTCTTGACACGCAGCCAAGCGGATGACGGAAGTTGGCTACCGCTTTGGTTTGGCAACCAAGATCGCCCGGACGAAGACAATCCGGTTTATGGCACGTCGCGGGTGTTGTTGGCGGGGGCGGCTGGATTTTTGAGTGACGAAGCCGTTCGCCGGGGGGGCAGCTACCTCTGTGATAGCCAGAACCCCGATGGCGGATGGGGCGGGGGCGCGTCCATTTTACCCTGGATGAACCGCGACCAAATTCGTGATGCGGGGATCCGGGCGGCCGAGGGATTGACCAGCAGTGTCGAAGAAACGGCGGTCGCGATCGAAGCGTTGACGGCAATTTTTGGTAAAAATGGACGTCTTAGCACGAATGATCAAGGAAAAATGCCAAAGGATTCCACCGAGTTGGCTCAAACCGGCCTGAGTGCTGGGAAGAACGACCCGAAACAAGTTATAATCCGTGGCGTTGAATTCCTACTGCAAAGTGTCCACGATGGACGTCATCGTGTGCCTTGGCCGATTGGATTTTATTTTGCCAAACTTTGGTACCACGAAAAACTTTATCCACACGTGTTCACGGTCGCTGCGTTATCAAGCTTCCTGCGATCCGAATTGGATTAAAGTTGGCAAGAGATCCCATCGGCTCCATCCCTTGATGATCCCACCTAAGGAATCTGGTTTGTCGACCGCAACCACTTCAAATAAAACGGCCACCTCCGCAGAGAATCACGCCGAGAATAGTGATGCCGCGAACAATGGTGCCGAATCGGCATCGCGTCCAACGCGTCGCAAAACGAGCCACCTGAAAGACGTTCCACCGACGCTCGAACTTCGCGAAAGTTTGCGATCACGCTGCGCCGAAGTCGCCAATCGAATTGACCGCTCGGTCCCGTTGACCAAGGACCAAATGGAACAGATCGCTCGGCGGTTCCTCGAAGAAGCCGATCTGCCCGAAGGCTACTTGGGGTGGATGATGGTGATGATTAGCAGCGAGTTTTGGAAAGACCAATTGGCGTCGGTGCCACCGGAGCGTCGGTTGTTCCTGCTGCCTCACTGCTTGAAACATGCCGAAGGGTGTCCGGCGGAATACGATCAATTCGGGATGAACTGCAAGGAGTGCGGGGCGTGCAGTATCGCCGATTTCCGCTCGATCGCCGAAGAGATGGGATATCGAGTGTTGGTTGCCGAAGGATCGCCCGTGGTGCTGAAAATCATCATTGGCGGTTACGTCGATGCCGTGGTCGGCGTCGCCTGTTTGAATGTGCTTGAAAAAGCGATCGACAAAGTCCTGTTGGCAGGGATCCCTTGCATGGCGGTGCCGTTGTTGAGCAGCGATTGCCGCAACACCAAGGTCGACGAATCTTGGGTCGAGCAGATGATTCGTACCCCCTACGTCCCGGCAACTCAGCAAACAAAAAGCTACGTTCACTTGATGCGAGCTGCGAGTGAGTTGTTTTCCCCCGATGCGATGAACGATTTGGCACCCCGCGTGCGTGATCAGTCGCCGCTAGGAACCAACGCGGTGACGCCCGATTCGATTGCCAAGCTTGACACGATTGCCGCGACCGAGCATATCGCCTACGACTTTCTAGCCCGCGGCGGTAAACATTCTCGGCCGTTCATTACGTTGGCGGCTTACGATGCAATGATCGGCGGCGATTGTACGAGTGAAAAGGGAGCCGAGGCGGTGGACGCGTTGCCGGTGACGGTGCGTCGTGCCGCGATGAGTATCGAAACGTTCCATAAAGCCAGTTTGGTCCACGACGATATCGAAGACGACGATGCGTTTCGATATGGACAACCAGCCGTGCACCAGCGATTCGGTTTGCCCACGGCGATCAATGTGGGCGATTACTTGATCGGGCTGGGGTATCGATTGCTCAGTCGGCGTGATGCCGATGATTCGATCTCGACCGAAGCACGCGTTGATGTCCTTGATGCGTTGGCGACAGCTCACACGCGATTGGCCGAAGGACAGGGGGCCGAACTGCTGTGGCGAGATTCCAAGAGCCGACAACTCTCGCCGCTTGATGCGCTGAAGGTCTATGCACTGAAAACGTCTCCCGCATTTGAAGCGGCCTTGTATAGCGGAATCCGCTTGGCCGGAGACGCCGAAGCGTATCGCAAGCCGATCCGCGATTTCTCTCGCAACCTTGGCGTGGCTTTCCAGATTCTGAACGATATCGGCGACTGGACCGGCGACGAAAACAACAAACTCGCAGCCGGCGGCGACTTGTTCGGTGGACGGCCGACCATCCTTTGGGCGCTTGCACTTGAATCGCTGCAAGGCGACGAGCGAGAACTGTTGATCAATCTGGTCGAAAATCCAGATGCCTATAGCGACAGTGAACGGCTGGCGATCGCCACGCGGTTGTATCACTCGGCAGGCGTGTTTGACACCGCGATGCAGTTGGTCGACAAGCATCAAGCCCGCGCCGAAATGATTGCCGACGAACTCGAACCCGAGTCGTTGCGTCGACTGCTGTACTTCTTGGTCGACACCGTCTTGGAACGTCCGGAAGTCCCCACACCCAACGTCGTCGCGCTCAGCTCGCTACCGGTCAACTCGCTACCCGTCGTTTGATGTCGCTCGCAATGTCACACCACTTTTAACAGCGTCCGCCAGCGATCCATCCTCGCTCACGATGTTGACTACACACCACGCACGCATTCATGAAGGGTTCGATGTCGCCTAAAAAACTTAGCATCGAAATCGAGCATCTCGTTGGCCAGTTCTACTCGGTGACCGAAGAGGCGGATCGCGATTCGGTAGGCCGCCTTTCCTCGGAACTCGCCTCGTTCGAATCGCTAGTGGTCGTTCCGCCTCCGTTTGACCAATTGCTTGATCACAACAAACACATGACCGTCACGGTCGAGGCGTTCCATGGGCAAAAGGTCGATGTCGTCGTGCATCGCACCAAACGAGTCGACAATTGGTATTCGCGTGAAATCACCTTGGTCACGCAAAATGACAAGAAAATCGTTCAATACGGTATCGTCCGATTGAACGTCGACCAGTTGAGCGAACCGGTGTGGAGCCGGATCGAGAGTGAAACGACACCACTGGGCCGTGTATTGATCGAGCACAACGTGCTTCGTCAGGTCCAATTGTGCGGGTTGTGGCGAGTGGAAGCAGGCCCCTCGCTGGCTTCTATCATGCAAGTCGAAAAAGGGGACACCCTTTTTGGGAGGACTGCATTAATCTATTGCGATGGCGATCCCGCGATCGAACTACTTGAAATCGTCGCGCCGGTTCCCGCTGATTGATTCACCTTCTTCTCTCTGCTGAGGCCTTGGAAATGCAATTGCGTCGTCTCGTCTCAAAACGTCCATCCACTTCGCTTTTGCTGGGCGTGGCTGCATCGCTCGCAATGCAAGTGACCTGTCTTTCGCTGGCTTGCCCTGGCCAAGAGGCCAATTCGATGTCGATCTCGTCGCTTCGGGCGTCTGGACTCAAAGCTTTGCAAGAGGGCAATCGCAATCTTGCGGTCGAGTCGGCCGATGCGATCGTGCGTCTACACAGCAAAGATGCTCGCGCTGTTCGCTTGGCGGCGGACATCTATCTAAGAAGCGGCAAAGTCGATTGGGCCACGCGATTGTTCAACCGGTACGTCAGTGTTGCCCCCGAACAGATGCCCGAGCTTTGGCAGCGTGGGATCGCGTTGTACTTCACCGGGAATTTTCAGGAAGCAGCGAAACAGTTTGAGGCCCACCGCAGCGTCAATCCGAACGATGTCGAAAATGCGGCGTGGCACTTTTTGTGCGTCGCCAAAGCCAATTCGTTTGACGAAGCGAAAAAATTGATTCTGCCGGCGCCCGGCGATCGACGCGTCCCGATGCAGCAAATTTTGGAAATGTTGTCCAGCGGCGATACCGAAGCTGTCAACGCCCGCGTCAATGAGACCGCAGTCGGCACCCCTGAGCGAGCAGACGCCGCATTTTATGGCGACTTTTATCTTGGGCTTTATGCCGACGCCGCTGGCGACATCGAGCGTGCACGCAAGCTGCTGGACCGCGCTGCGAAAGATGCACCGCACCATTACATGGGCGATATCGCGCGAGTCTATGCGGCCCACCTGCACAGCGACGACGCTAACACCAGCGTCAACGAGTAGTCGGTTTTCAACCGCATCGCCCCCGAGGGGAGGGCATGTCCACGGCGGATCCGCACTGCCGGTGCTTTCGTCAAATTGCCATTTTGCTGTCTGTGTTGGGGGCTCCCAATTCGACTTTGTTTGGGCACCGTGACATGGTGGTTTGGGCGACAGCAGATCGCGGCGGCAAAGTTAGCTTCAAAACTGCCGAGATTGTCGCACGAGGATTGCCGGTCGACAACGAATTGATTGGAGAAAGAACCTTCGGGTTTTTGAGTGCAAGGCGACACGGCGGAGCTTTGGGGATTTGCTCCTGAGCATGCCAGTGATTCGACGCCTGAATCACCGCCGGATTGAAACGCAGCAGCTGAGGACGATTAAGATCGAGTCGATTATTGGTACTGGAAACTACAATCATCGACGAATTAGCAACACGCTGAATCGAACGTGCGGGGCACATCGACGAGGCAAGCTTGCGGGCGATATTGAAAAGAGCAACCGTCCTTCTTAATCGGAAGCTCGGCGATTGACTGGCGGGCGACTAAAGCCACATTGTCAACCACATCATAGTTACAAGTGGTGGTGTGGCACTGCCTCCGCCGTCTTCATCGCGTTGGCGATGCACTGGACCAAGCTCGCACGAAGTCGCTGGATCACTTTGTAAAACGCTTGTTCGCTTTTACCCGATTCAACGGCGACGTCGCGAATCACCACGCCCGCCGAATGCACCTTTAACAACAGGTCACGTTTGTCGGGCGGCATTTTTGCGAGACAGTTTTCGAGGTGCTGGCGATAGATCGGCTGGGCAACGTGCTGAGGTGATTCTTCCGCCAACCGTTCCCAAATGTCATCGCTGAACACGAGAGGCGTGCGAGCAATTCGGCGGCGATGTTTTAACGCTTCGAATCTCGCGATGGTTAGAAACCAGCCACCGAACGCAGTGCCTTGTTCAAAACTCGAGAATTTTCGCCAAGCGACTAGGCTCGCTTCCTGCACAACCTCGTCCACATCATTCCAGGATGGTAACAGCCCCCGCAAGAACGAGCGGACTTGAGGTTCATGTTCAAGCAACAGTCGTACAAACGCTTCGCCTTGGTCCGCGTCGTTGCGGTTGGTCTCCGATTCGGTCGTGCTTTCGTCCAAATTTGGCCCCTGTTGTCAAAAATGACCGACGGATGATTCTGGAAAAACAATCATCAATGCTCCGGCTCTTCGCGGCGAGTTTTTTTAAGTTGCGCTATTGTCGTTTTCCGGGCAAAACACAACCTCAAAACAGGGCGTCAAACCTGATCCGCCACGAAGCAATATTCTTTATTGTAGCAGCTGCGCAGAAGTCGATTGCGGCAACGACGCTGGCGGATCGATCGGATCCAAATGGAAATTTTAATCGGTCTGACTCGATGCCACCACGTTGCTGACACCCTTCGACGATTTGGCGTCTCGAACCGCATGAAACGGTGTTCCGGCAAACCGAGCGGCAACCGTATTGATGGATCGTCATATTCTCGATGTCTAGTTGCTGTGTTGGTCTGAAATTAGCACTAGGCAGTTTTTCCACGGCCACGACGGACGGTTCACCGTCGCGGAGGACGATTTTGGCCGTGCAGAGTTGCCGTTCACGAAGAAGATTTTGGAGGGTTTGCCGGTGGTTTCGAAGATCGAAGACTATGCGCTATTGGGAGATTGCCGGGGAGCCGCGTTGGTGGACAAGACCGGATCGTTGGATTGGTTGTGTCTGCCCCGCTTTGATTCGGCCGCATGTTGTTCGGCGCTACTCGGAGATGAACGCCACGGGTTTTGGAGGATTTCGCCGACTCAACCGATTCGAAAAGTGCAGCGACGTTATCGCCCAGGGACATTGATCCTGGAAACGGAGATCACGACCGACTCGGGAACGATCCGTTTGACCGACTTCATGGCTCCACAGACACGTGAATCCGACATTTTTCGGTTGGTCGAAGGGATTGAGGGGGAAGTCGAGGTTGAGAGTCGTTTGGCGTTGCGGTTCGACTACGGCTCGATCTTGCCGTGGGTCCAGCATACCGATCGCGGCATTCGAGCGATCGCGGGGCCCGAGTGCGTTTATTGTACATGTGACCTACGCGTCAACGTCGAAGACCAAACGATGGTCTCGAAATTTCACCTTGGCCCGCATCAACAAGCGGCATTCCAGTTGACTTGGACCCGTACCCAAGATCCCCCACCGCTTGAAAAGAATGTGCTGCAGACGCTCGAGGACGCTACCGCGTGGTGGCAAGAATGGTCAGGACGCTGCACGTTCAAAGGGCGATGGCGTGAAGAGGTACAGCAGTCGCTGATCACGTTGAAGGCGCTGACATATGCACCGACCGGCGGCATTGTCGCGGCGGCAACCACTTCACTACCCGAACATATCGGAGGGGTGCGGAATTGGGATTATCGCTACTGCTGGATTCGTGACTCGACGTTCACACTCTACTCGTTGCTGATTGGCGGTTATACCGAAGAAGCCAAAGCGTGGCGGGAATGGCTCGTCAATGCGGCAGCGGGTAATCCATCGCAGTTGCAAATCATGTATGGGGTTGCTGGTGAACGGCGATTGACCGAGGTGGAACTTGAATGGCTACCCGGCTATGAAAACTCGTCGCCCGTGCGAACTGGCAACGCCGCTTATCGCCAACACCAATTGGATGTGCCGGGGGAAATCATGGAGACGTTGCACCTGGCACGCCGTTACGGATTGGACCCGGACGAAGACGCGTGGCGCGTGCAATCGGCCGTCATGGAGTTTCTAGAAACGCAGTGGGAGAAACCAGACGAAGGGATCTGGGAAATCCGCGGCGACCAACGTCACTTCACCCATTCTAAGGTGATGGCTTGGGTTGCGGCTGATCGCGCGGTCAAAGACGTCGAGCATTTTGGGATGCCTGGGGACGCCGCGCGTTGGAAAAAGTTGCGTGATCGAATCCACGCCGAAGTGTGTGCTAAAGGATTTAACGAAAAGCTTGGTGGCTTCGTTCAGTCCTACGGTGCCGAGGAAACGGACGCCAGTCTATTGATGTTGCCGTTGGTCGGTTTTGTCGAAGCCGACGATCCCAAGATGATCGGCACGCTTCGGCTGATCGAAGAGCGGCTGGTCAAAGACGGGCTGGTGGTTCGTTATTTGACCGAATCGAACGTTGATGGGTTGCCCGAAGGCGAAGGCGCGTTCTTGTTGTGCTCGTTTTGGTTAGCCGACAACTACGCGCTGGCTGGGCGTGAGCGAGAAGCGACCGAATTGTTTGAGATGCTGCTCGGACTTCGCAACGATGTCGGATTGATGTCCGAAGAGTACGATCCGTTTCACAAACGAATGCTCGGCAATTTCCCCCAAGCGTTCTCCCACGTCGGGTTGGTCAATACAGCCCGCAACTTGGTGGGCGAGGGTGGCCCCGCAGAGGAACGTGGTCACGAGGAAGACTAGAGCGGTAGGCAGGAGTCTTTCAATCGATTGGCCGTTTTACCCAACGCTATGAAACATTTGGAGACGGCAAATGACGGTATTTGCGTCCCGTAGCTACGCTCGCCAGAGCGTGGATGATTGCTACGCAACGTCAATGCAATAATTTTTGTCCTGGCATCCCTCAACCTGTCATCAGCGGCGGTGTCGATTTTTGCATAAAACCACACAAGCCGTTGTAGCGAAGGGGGCGAGTCCGAACACGAAGACTATTTCGATTCTACTTCCTCTTCGACGGGACTTTTCAACACGACCAGCGAGCATGTTTTTAAGGTGTAGGTGTTCTGCATGATGTCGGTCTCGTCTTCGTCAAACAGAGCGGTGTCGAACACGCGTTGCCAGGGTTTGCCTTCCGCCAAATTAGGTAAACGGAATTCAATTTCCTGTCCATGGTCGGCGTTAAACAACATCAGGATATGGTCACCGATGATTGGTTCGCCATATTCGTCGACGTCGATTTTGCCGCCGCAAAAGTGAACTCCCAGGCAGCGAACGCTTGGGTCGTTCCATGTTTCGTCACTCATCTCTTTGCCGTTGGGATCCAACCAGGTGACATCGAGACTGTCCAACCCACGAATCGCTTGCCCGTGAAAGAATCGCCGGCGATGGAACACTGGCTGTGACTTGCGGAGCTCGATGACCTGTTGCACGAATTCACGCAATTCAGACTTGGATTCATCGGAAGACCAATCCAACCAAGTCAATTCGTTGTCTTGGCAATAGGCGTTGTTGTTGCCGCGTTGTGTGTGGCTGCACTCGTCCCCACTTAGCAGCATCGGCACGCCTTGCGAAAGCAATAACGTTGCAAGTATGGCTCGCTTCTTTTTCTCGCGAAGCCGGATCACTTGTTCATCATTGGTTGGGCCTTCATCGCCGCAATTCCAGCTGTCGTTGTGATCCGCACCGTCGCGATTGTCCTCTTTGTTTGCTTCATTGTGCTTGTGGTCATATGAAACCAAGTCGTTTAGAGTGAACCCGTCATGGCATGTTACAAAGTTGACGCTCGCATGGGGCCGACGACCATTCCATTGGTACAGGTCGCTTGATCCAGTGATTCGTGTCGCAAATTCCGACGCCAAACCACCGTCCCCCTTCCAGAAGCGACGAACACAATCTCGGTAACGTCCGTTCCATTCGGACCAGCCCACGGGAAAGTTTCCGACCTGGTATCCCCCTTCGCCAAGGTCCCATGGCTCGGCAATCAATTTGACTTGCGACAGCACCGGGTCTTGGTGAATGATGTCAAAGAATGCACCGAGCTTGTCAACTTCATGCAATTCTCTCGCTAATGTACTGGCGAGATCAAAACGGAATCCGTCTACATGCATATGAGTAACCCAGTACCGCAGACTATCCATGATGAATTGCAGCACACGAGGATTGCGTACGTTCAGCGTGTTGCCGCAACCGGTGTAATCCATGTAATAGCGCGGGTCATCGGCAACCAATCGATAGTACGCGGCGTTGTCAATGCCGCGAAACGATGCCGTCGGTCCCATTTGGTTCC
Source organism: Novipirellula caenicola (assembly GCF_039545035.1). Classification (NCBI taxonomy): domain Bacteria; kingdom Pseudomonadati; phylum Planctomycetota; class Planctomycetia; order Pirellulales; family Pirellulaceae; genus Novipirellula; species Novipirellula caenicola. Next base: position 229,157 of record NZ_BAABRO010000010.1, on the reverse strand, counting down.
CTTCGAACGTATGGTTGTAGACGACGTCAAGGATGACTTCGATATCGGCATCATGAAGGTTTCGCACCATGGTTTTGAATTCGCGAATGACCTCTAGCGGGTCGTCCGAAGACGCGTATCGAGAATCCGGGGCAAAGAACCCCATCGTGTTGTAACCCCAATAATTGGTCAGTCCTTTTTCTTGAAGGTAGCGGTCATCGCTGTGGAATTGGATGGGCAACAATTCGACTGCGTTGATCCCAAGCTCTTTCAAATAAGTGATGGATTCATGCGACCCAAGTCCTGCATAGGTGCCGCGATGAGCTTCGTGAATTGCCTTGTTTAGTTTGCTAAAGCCTTTGACATGCATTTCATAAATCACCAATTGGTGCGATGGAATTTGCGGAAAGCGGTGATCTCCCCAGGTGAACGCCTCATCGACGACCATCGCTAGTGGCGCGTCCGCGGCACTATCTAGCGGGCTGAACGAAAGATCTTGGTTCTCGTCGCCGACCATGTAGCCATGCATCGCATCGGACCACTTTGGCAGTCGAGCGATTGCTTTGGCATAGGGATCCAGTAGCAGTTTGTTGGCGTTAAATCGGTGGCCTTTCTCAGGCTCGTACGGACCGTGAACTCGATAGCCATACAATTGCCCCGGCCGAGCGTCCGGAAGATAGATGTGCCAAACCATGTCGGTATGTTCGGCCATCACGTACCGCTGAGATTCTTTTTGATCGCCAACGTCGTCGAACAAACATAGTTCGACCTTGGTCGCGTTCTCGCTATAGATCGCAAAATTCACGCCGCGACCGTCCCACGTCGCACCCAGTGGATAAGGACGTCCGGGCCATACACGTAATGGATGCATCATCTTCCCATGCTTGTTAGAACGCAAAATGGAAACTCGTTAAACACTTCGCTCAATCGCAGATGTCCGACGCCATTCTCAGTGGCGTTCACATCAAACGTCTGATCCGTAAATGAATCACGCAGCGGTACGCATGCATCGCTAGGCAACATTACGGTTGTGTCACCCCAAGCCGATGCTAACCACGGATGCAACGAGACGACCGCAGATTCGGACTTCAGGAATTGCTGAGGCAATCTCGGCACCACGACCACCACCAAACGATCCATGTGACGCCGTGAAAACGCGACGACGTTCTCTGCAAACTTGCCGCTGGTCGAAAGCGGAGAATAGTCCCCCGACGCAAATGCCGACCAATGTTGCTGACGCGTGTGCAACGTCCGCAGTGTCGTGAACAATTTCAGTTCGTCGGTAAAACCACGACGGAGCGAACGAACAAGCTCCAGCCGGGCGTCGCGGTATTGCGATTGGATCTTCTTCAGCACAGCGGTCCGTGTTTCGAAATCGACCGGTTGGCGGTTATCAGGATCAACGAGATGAAAGTCCCAGAATTCGTTGCCCTGATAAAAATCAGGCACTCCCGGAAGCGTCGCCTTTAAAATCAATTGGCTCAGCGAATTCACATACCCCGGTCCGGCGATTTGGCGAGCCAGTGTATCAAGTTGGTGAAAACGATCATGTTCGCGATCGGACAGGACCGCGGTTACAAAGGTATCGATCGCGGATTCGAACGATTCCGAGGGCAATCGCCACGACGTATGCTGTTTGGCTTCGCGAAACGCCTTTTGGAAATACGCCAACATTCGCTGAGTGTAGTGGTCCCAGGTTGTGGTATTGGTCGCATCGCCCGCTGGATCGATAGGCCATGTTCCTAGCAGAGTCTGGTGAATCAAATACCTTGAATTGACATCAGGCACCTCTTTCTCATCATGACGCTCGACGAGCGACTGGACCTCGGCATCCCACCGCTGGAAATCTTGCTGATAGCGTTCAGGGATTTCCGACAAAACATGCAGCCGAGCGCGGACGTCCTCTCCGCGTTTGGCGTCATGGGTGGCGGTGGTCGACAAACTGCGAGGCCAATCGGTCACGCGGCGTTGCATGTGGCGATGGAACTCGTCGGTCGTGCTGCCGGTCGATCCAAGCTCGGCCCCGACTTCGTTGAGTGATACCAGCGGATAATAACGGTAAAACGCCGTGTCCTCGATTCCTTTGGCGGTCACTGGCCCAGTCACCTGTTGCAACCGAACCGCCAGAGCACGCCACCGTTGTTTCAAGTCCTCGCTAAGGTCGACCGGAAATTCCAACAACAGCACGCGGGCGAGGAAATCGAGTGCAGCGCGTGACATGGTGGGGTTGCGGATTTTTGCCCAGCGGATCGCATCACGGATACGACCATTGTCTTCACTGCCGACATCCCACCCCACAGGGCGTGTGTAGGTGCGATAGACCGAAAAACATGCGATCCATTCTTGTAGCGCCCGTGTTAGCACCGGATGGGTGAAATCACAGGATCGGCGATCGGCTCGTGCCAGCCGGAATAGATGCGACGCGAGCACAAATACCTCACTCGCCATCGCGTCATGCAAGATCGTCATCTTGCCTTGATAAGCAACGTCGCGTGGATGCTCGGGAGCTTGAGTCATCTTGTGATAGAACGATTGCAGCTTCGAAACGCCATTGGGATCCACTAGCACGGCGGACAATTGATTCAGTAACTCGTAACCTGTCGTCCCACTGATCTGCCAATCCTCGGGCAATGATTCGTCACCGGACAAGATTTTTTCAGCAACGACCCACAGATCGCGATTTTCACTCTCGCCCTGTGACTTTTTGAATGCAGTTTGCAGATCCTTGAAATACTCCGTTGGATCGAGCAATCCATCGGGGTGATCCACTCGTAATCCGGTTACGATCCCGCGTTTCATCAAATCAAAGGTTAATGAATGAACCGCGTCAAACACCGCCGGTTCTTCGACGCGGATGGCTGCCAAATCGTTGATGTCGAAGAAGCGACGGTAATTGATTTCGTCCACGGCGACTTGCCAGAACGCCAACCGGTAGTACTGCTGATTCAGCAAAGCCTCTAACGCATCAAAACTACGTGGCTCGCCTACCGTTCCGTTGATCTCTTTGACGGCGTCATCGATCGCCGTGACCACGGCGGGTTCATTGCTTTGCAACTGCGTCAGCCGTCGTCGGGCAACGGATTGCTCGCGATAGCGTTCTTCGATCGTGCTTGTTTGCTGGTTCAATCGTTGCAGTTGTGTGACGACACTGAGCAGCTCCTCTCGCACCAGAGGATCCACGGACTGAGGCAATGCTGCAGCTGCATTCTCGAGAATCACCGCCCAACTTGCAGGCGTCAGCGGGAAGCGGCGGTTGAAATAATGAAGCGTGAATCCGCCATCTTCCCGTTTGACTTGCAACTCTCCGGCTTCGAGTGTCTCGCCAAACGGCTTGCCAAGAAACGGAAGCAAGACGCGATTAGGAAAATCAGTACCAGGCGGATTCCAATCGATGTCAAAGAAGATCGCCGATCGAGCGGCTGGTCCATTTTCGAGCACATCGTTCCAGTGAGCATTGTCGGGATCGTTGATGCCCATATGGTTGGGCACAATGTCCAACACGATTCCCATCCCAGCGTGTTTCGCCGCATCGGCGAGTTGACGAAGCGAATCGAGATCGCCGAATGCCGATTCGATTCTTCCGTGGTCGACGACGTCGTAACCGTGTTGGCTGTCTTCGCGAGCGTGAAAAAGGGGCGATAAATACAGATCGCTGATCCCTAAGTCTTTCAAATAGGGAACCAATCGTTGAAGCGACGCGAACCCGAAATCGCTTCTCAATTGAACGCGATACGTGGCTCGTGGCAAACGATAGACCGTCGCTGCCTGATCGATTGCGGTGGATGAGGGGTGTGTCGCGGTATGCGGCATGGATGTGCCTTCCGTGGATGGAATGTCCCGGAGATGAGACGAAAACGAAGGCAGGCGTTGATGCAAATCCGGTACCAAATTTGCTAAGCAACTTGGCACGCCCATGAGGCGGTGACCGACATGGTGTCGTCACATTATGTTGCTTGCTTTTTGGACTTTGGAATTCGGAAACCCTTCAATGCAAACTGAGTTGAAACGTCGTATGCCACTCGGAGCCGAAGTGGTCGAAAATGGTGTCCACTTCCGCGTGTGGGCGCCTAAGCGAAAACAGGTCAGTGTGAAACTGAGTGAGTCGGGCGAATTGGTTCCGTTGGAAAGCGAAGGCAACGGCCATTTCAGTTCTTTCTGTGAAGGCATCGGCGCCGGAGCACGCTATTCATTTCGGCTTGATGATGATGACTATGACTATCCCGATCCTGCGTCGCGATTTCAGCCCGATGGAGTTCACGGGGCCTCTCAAGTGGTCGATCCTCAGTCATATCAATGGAATGATCGTGATTGGCGTGGCGTCGAGTTGCCGGGGCAAGTGATCTATGAGATGCACATCGGATGTTTTACAGACGCAGGCACTTGGAAATCAGCGGAAAGCAAACTTCCCTTCCTTGCTGAGACCGGAATTACGATGTTAGAGGTGATGCCGGTCGCCGATTTCGACGGTGAATTTGGCTGGGGATACGATGGCGTCAAATGGTATGCACCCACGCGGCTCTACGGTTCGGCTGACGATTTTCGGCACTTCGTCGATACCGCCCATCAACTCGGATTAGCCGTGATCTTGGATGTCGTCTACAACCATTTCGGTCCCACAGGAAATTATACCGGTGCCTTCTCGCCCTATTTTGTTTCCCATCGTCATCCGACCGAATGGGGTGATGCCATCAATTACGATGGGGAACAGGCTGCGGGAGTTCGCGAGTTTGTCATTCAAAATGCAGCCTATTGGATCCGCGAGTTTCATTTGGATGGTTTGCGACTTGATGCAACCCAAACCATCTATGACGATTCGCCACGACATTTGTTAGCCGATCTGTCGGTTGCAGCACGGGGCGCGGCGTTCACCGCGTCTGGTGAGCAACGCAAGATCGTCTTGATCGCCGAAAATGAAACGCAGGAAGTACGGCATGTCGAAAGCACCACCGATAACGGCTTCGGGTTAGACGGATTATGGAACGATGACTTTCATCACGCTTGCCGGGTTGCCGCCACCGGACATGCCGAATACTACTACGCCGATTTTTCAGGGACGTCTCAAGAACTAGTCTCGGCGACCCGCTGGGGATACCTGTTCCAGGGACAGTACTCGCATGAACTGAAACGTTGGCGAGGCACGCCGGCATGGCATGTTCCTGGATGGCGGTTTGTTGCGTATCTGCAGAACCATGATCAAGTGGCGAATTCCGCACACGGGTCGCGGTTGCCCGAGTTGACGTCGCCGGGAACGTACCGGGCTCTTACGACGCTGTGGTTGCTTGGGCCGGGAACCCCAATGTTTTTTATGGGGCAAGAGTTTGGAACCCACACCCCCTTCCGCTTTTTTGCAGATCACGACGTCGAATTAGCCTCGCTGGTTCGCGAAGGCCGCTGGGAATCATTGCGGCAATTTCCACGGATCGCAGGACGCGATGGTCGACAAGTGTCACTGCCGGACCCGGCCGATGAATCGACGTTCCAAGCTTGCAAATTGGACTGGTCAAAATGTGACGAACACGGGCATGACCTCACGCTTCACCGCGATCTATTGCGACTTCGCCGCGAAGACCCCACGTTTTCAAAGCAAGATAAAAGCATGATTCAGGGAGCAGTGATCAATGACGACTGTTTCCTGCTTCGTTGGCATAATACCGAACGCGAACAAGGCGAGTGGGATCGCTTGCTGCTTGTCAATCTAGGACGGGATTTTCATTGGCGTCCCTCCGCCGAGCCGCTGGTAGCGCCCGTGCTGCATGCACATTGGCAAATCAAATTTTCCAGCGAGGACCCAGAGTATGGTGGTTCCGGCACCGCACTACTGAATACAACCGATTGGCATATCCCCGGCCACTCTGCGGTTCTGCTAACTCCCACCGCCACGCAGAAGCCGCGACACTAGGTTGATTTGAGGTTGTACAAATACGATTAGGCTTGCTTCGCGAGATCATGATGCAGGTCCACTTGTACTCTGCATCCGTTAGGGAGACTCATGTCACATGCTTGCTTCGACGAGCGAGCAGGCAAGGGGGGATTTTAGTTCGCCGGTGAGATTGATTGCAAAGAATTCAAGTCGTCTGCCAATCGATCAACACGAACGATCCCTGCTAGCGGTGGGTGTTGGTGGAGTCGGGCGACCGCGATGCCATCGATCAGCGGTTCGATAGAGTCCCCATCAAGTCATTGGTGCCGAAAAGAATTTGCCGCAGTGGCCGATGGAAACCACCCGTCATTTTGGACTGCTCCATCAAGCGAATCGTGTTGCCATACACGTGTAACGGCCGTCCAGGACGTTGGTGGATCGGCATTGACTTGATTTGGGCTCGGTAAGTTCCCGTAGGTAGGATAATCGGACTCCAGCCGGTGGGGGAACCCGCTTCTGCAGACAACGGGGCCGAGGAAACGAAGCTGAAAAGGATCAATACGATTGCAAAAAGTCGGGTCTGGCTCATCAGTATTGGGGTGCGAGGCAAGGTTAGAAAATCAATGTGTCGGCCTAAGGCCAATCCATGTTCTATTTTTTGCCACGCAAATCACATGCCACCACGGCCTCTTGATTTCGAGCGTTGCAGCGGCGATGCGGAGGTTTGCAGTTGTCCCCTTTCGGGGGATAAACTGGCAAACAAGAGGTCGACAATCAAAGCGAAATTTTCAGTTTGTGCAGTGGGCGTTCCACGTTCATTTAAACGTCGATGACGAATCCATTGTTCTTTAGTTTTGCAGCTAGGTTACAACAGGAACAATTGATGAACTGCGTCGCACCACGGGTGTAGATACCAAAGTTGCTGATGCCCCTCTCGTCGTGCAGGTGACCGAAAGCGTGAATTTTTGGCTTGATCCGATTTTCGACGTGATGCCGCAGCGCCATGCACCCGACTTGGATCAGTGCTTTCGTTTCCATATCGTGCGTTAGATCCAACACTCCCTTGGGCGGACCGTGTGTGATCAAAATATCCACATCCTCGGGAACCGATTGCCAAACCTGATCCAACTGGCTTCGCTTCTTCATATAAGCCCAATCGTGAAATCGAGGCGTGTAGGGGGAACCGAATAATTTGACATCGTTGCACTGCATCGATTCATGGATCAAGAATCGAATGTCCGGATAGTCCTCCGCACGGATCAGTTCCTGTGCGACTGCGGTTGAGTGGTTACCAGGCACGTACACCTTGGTCGCGATTGGTAAACCCGAGTACCAATCAAAGAACCGTCTTGCTTCGGGTTCGTTTGTGATCGCATTTCCATCGGTCGATTCATCGCCGCAATGGATCACCACATCGACGACGGGAACGTCCAGTCCCAAATGCTCGTTGTGCGTGTCGGAAATAAACCAAATTTTCATCGTCTCAACTATCTCTTTGCCGCACTTAGCATCCGAACCACTTTCACGATCAAGAACAACCACGGCGTCGCATGGAGCAACAAGTCGAAAATGTCGATCGGCCGCTTGAGCGTTCCGCTTGCGAGCATTTTCAACTTTTCCCAGAGATGAGGCTCGGGAACAAACGGAGCCAACCCTACGGTCAATGCCGCCACCAGAAAAAGCAACAAGGGGATGCGATCCAACCAGTTCATGCAACTTCTCTTGGGGCAATGGGTGACGACGGATCGTCAGGTCGAATTCATTGTAGCGGACATCACCCGGTCGCGATCAATCTGTGCACGGCGAGGGCCGCGAACGCAGGAAGTCCCCATACGTGGGACTGGGAACTGACGATTTTTTCGCATCTTATTTCAAGCGTTGGTATTCGGCCTAAACGCTTGCTGCGTCTGATGAAAACGTTATTCAAGAGGAAACTCAACAATAGAAATTGGCACGATCAATAACGGTATGATTCGTAGACTTGCTGCAGGTTCAGTTTCAGAATGTCCATCTACCATTTTGGTTTTAGATGAATTCGGTTTGTCGATTTCATCGCAAAGTTTGCGTCAACGTCAGGAGTCCGTTGCACGCCGCGAGTTTAAGGTCGGGGTGGTCTTCGCGATCTTTGCGAATGGGAATGCAATTTACGTATTTCTGACCGGATTGTTTGGGCTGCTTAGGCAACGAAACACGACTGGGTTTGACAGGAATCCGCGGCGACAACAACAGGACTCGGCGAACTGCTAGAATTGATTTGTTAATGGCTTGTTAATTTAATGAGTCGCGGCGCGTCATCGGTCGGCTCCCACGCGTTACTCGGTGCGTTACGGCCCACGGCTCATCGTTTCGATTTGCAATCGGATTAAAACAACAAGCCGTTAAGCAATTACGTCCCCTTTTGTATCAATCGCACTCGCACGATCAATCGCGGCATCCAGTGCTGTCGGTTGATTCAGGGAGTAATCCGTTGGCTGCATCGACGATCGAGTACACGTACCAGTATCCGTTTGCATCGGCCGTGGTTAGGTCACGCTGGAATCTGGCGGGCACCGCGGTCGACGATAGACATGCAACGTTCTTTCAAGGCGGATTGCAGCGGCCGGATTTGGTATCGCAATCGCTGCTTGTGCTCAACCGGATTGTGCGAACGCATTTCTTTGACGCACGCCCATCTCAACGTGATCCCATCGTCACCAGCAGTCCCAAGATGGTTCGCTGGGAAGGCTTTAGCGGTTGCTGCGGAGCGTACGCTAGAGTCGACCTTGATCAGCGTGCATTCCAAACTGCCGAACAGACCTTTGGGACCACGAACGTCGATTTCAATACCGAGATGGTCAGTCAGTTGTCCAAAGTCGGTCGACACGACGAAACACGACTTTCAATTTCGAACGAGGCGATCGTGCTGCGCACGGGTGAGGCGGAGGTCGTCGAGAGAAAGGTGCCGCTGCCGCGTCGTTGGATCAAGGGGCTGAGCGAAGTACAGGCTTACCAGACGAAGCTGAAGCTGCGGCACACATTGCATCCCGCTTCTGTGTCACGTTTACTTCAAAGCCTTGGCACCGTATCGCGGGGCATCGAATACTTGGCTGTACATGGATCAGCGGTCAGACTGAGTCGACGGCAAACCCCCGGCAGTCTGGCGATTGGGGGTGCCGAACGTCTCAAACCGCTCGCTCCACTGCTGCTGCAGGCTCGCGAAGTTGGGTTGTGGAGTGATGAGAATTCTGGCGTGTTCGCAGTGTCCATTGAACTGGAAATCGGACGATTTTGGTTCGTGCTAAGTCCCGCAATGCACCGTGGGTTTTCAGGGGAAGGACAGCTGTTGCAGACGTTGACAAGCGATCAAGCCGTTCAAATTGCGGACGAGATATATGATCTGCTTGGTTGGCAATCCGAACTGCATCCAGCCGAGCTGGCGGTCCAGCTTGGATGTCGTGCCGAGGATGCCGCCGCGAGTCTAGCGATCCTGTCCACTCGCGGGATTGCAGGTTTTGATGCCGCGTCCGGCTACTATTTTCATCGCGAGCTGCCCTTCGCAATCGCGTTGGCCGAGCGTGATCAGCCCCGATTGAAAAGTGCCAGAATGCTGATCGACAAGGGACACGTCAGGATCTTGGGGGCGACGAACGATGGACACGACATCGAAGTTACAGGAAACACGGCCACACAGTTTGTGCGGCTCCGCAGCGATGGCGATCGTTGCACCTGTGTCTGGTATACGCGGCATCAAGGTCAGCGGGGCCCGTGCAAACACATCTTGGCGGCGAGGATCTTGGTGGATTCGCAAAGGTAAGGGGCAGGGTCGGTTGCGAAGGCTTCGTTGTTCCCAGGGCGGCGGAGAAATTCCCAATCACACCCCGATGGATAAGCGAGGGAATCTCGATCCTTGCGCGGTTTCTCGCTGACGTTACGGGTGATGGTGTGCCGGCAAGAACGATAATAACCCAACCTCAATTCTGAAACGTCTTGTGCTCGCTCTTTGAGGGCTGACGCTTTTCTGTCTGCCGCTCAGCATCCTTTGCCGTGCCGCTCGGCTCGCGAGATTCGCGCGTCCAGCGCCGCGAGGATCGCGGCTTGGCACGGTCCGTTGGGCACGTCTTTTCGGGCAAGCAATGACTTTGGTAAACTTTTTGCCTTTCCGCTCTTGATTGTCTCTAACACCACTTCTGACGACTCGCCGACGCTTCGACCCAATCGTTCGTTGCACTCGTCAAGGATTTCGAGCAGCTTGGCGGTGTCGCGTGGTAGGTCACCGTCGATGTCGTGAGTGGATAGAAAGGACTCGATCAGCAATGCAATCAGTAGCGCATGCTGATTGGACACCGCTGCGACTTCGGCGAAACATTCTGCAATGCGATTCATCTTCATCCAGTCGCCCACAAGGATGTCACGCCATGCGTCGGTCATCGTTTCGACGTTACAACGATCTTCGGCAATGATAGCGATCCAGACTTCGATTGCCATCGATTTGGCGTTTGCGTCCTTGCTGGTAGTGGCAATCCATAACGCGCGGGCGGCCATCCGGTCGACGCTTTGGTCCGTCGCCAGCAGCGGCAACAAGTAGTGATCGTACCGCTCTTCGACCGATGGACCGCTATTCACGCGTTGCGACAGTGCGTGGCTCGCCATTGCCCAGTACCATGTCAGCTTCGCGGGCCAGTGGGTGGCCAAATAGGGATAGATGTAGGCTGGAGCGGCATAGCTGTGAAGTTGATTCAGTTTGGCCGTATAGAATCCCGCGTCATTGAACGGATGGCTTTGTCCGGTGGTCATCTGTTGAAACAACTGCTCAAAATTGTCTTCCAACGGCGCGTCGCCCAAAATTTGCGACAAAAAGTTTTGCTCATCTGGGGCATCGCTACGCTGTTCCTTGGGCATGGGGCTGCTCGGAACTAGCCCGCGTCGATATCGCTTGTCTTTAACCGAGACGACTGACCACTGGTAGTTTGCCGGTTGAAAAACATCCGGCAATTGCCATATTTCGTCGGGGACCTGCGCACGTTCACCGTCGGGAAGATAGTCGCCCAAGTCTACCCAAGGATCGCGAGCACGAATGGCGACGATCCAAACTTGCAGTGGCCAAGTGTCATCCAACGCCAGATCGGTGTTGGCCGTCTTCATGTCTAGCACGAACTGGGCAAGTTTTAGAAATCTTGGTGACAGCGGTGTTTTGGAATCGGAAGCAAGTCGCCACGCTTCGTCACGTCCGTTAGGAGCAATTCGCAGCATGCTGCGGGTAAAATCGTCTTCGATGAAATCAATTTGCTCGAGGTCGATGTAGCGAAGCCGATCCACCCATATCGCCGGAGCGATCCAGCCGCCTTGGTGCGTTGGCGTTGAAAGTAGCGGATAGGTGGTTCCCGAGCGAATGCGTGCGGCCAGTTGTCGTAGAAATATGCCCATTGGGTAACGCTCGGGGATGACCATGTAGTCATCCTCATCCTCGGGTGGCACCCCCAGCCAAGCGGCGATCAAGTTCGAGAAGGCGTCTCCCAGGATGCCTCCCACCAAGCCACGATTTGGACGGTCAAAAATATGGGCGCAGGCCCTGGAACGCAGCGAATCGGTCATCGCGTCGAAGTGATCATTGCGGTCCGCATGCAGGCGGATGATCGCATCGACAATTCGATCGGGAGTGTCGCCACAATCGCAGTGCTCGACTGCCTGGGATACCGCTTCGATTAACGTTTCAACGGAATCAATGGGTTCAATAGGGGCTCGGATATTGGTGATGCAAAGCTCCGTCATTTGCCAAGGGGCGCAAGGTTCCCAGCGGTTGTGGGCAGCGGATTGAAGAGCTTCATCGATTTGAAATCGGTTCGCGATCGCAGGGGCGAATTGGGTTGCTCGTTGTCGCAATTCGTCGAGGTCAACCAGGGGCTGGCTATCAAGCACCGTGTTTGTCGATGGAGGTTCGGAGTGTAGCGAACGCGTGGCAATCAACTGCAGTAGTTTGGGTTTGAGCGTTGCCGCCACCATCGCTTCGCAATGTTGCAGCTTTTCGATGACCGATTCGTCCGCTGGTGTGATTCGCTCGGCGATCGCTTCCAAACCCGCGGACTGGACATCTTTGTTCGCATGGGTGATCGCTTCGCAGAGACCTTCGATTGCCTGTTTGCGATGACTGTTATCGCTGGCAATGCGGTTCAATAATTGCACCGCTTTTAATGCATGTCCTTTGGGTTTGAGCTGAAAGATGGCGGGAATTTTGGGGACGGCGCGCTCGGCGTCCACTAAACCGTGTTTTTCTAACGTGATAAGTTGCTCGAGGGCAAAGCCGGCGACCGCCGCCTGCGGATCCGCAAGTAAGCCTATCCAATTGGTTTGAAGTTCAGAGATGATTTTAGGGTTCGATTTGCCGATGGGCTTGATGATCGCCTTGGATAGTATGACGCAGCCGTTTCGCTCGGTTTGGTTTAGTGGTTCGTGAAGCGTTTCTGCAAACATCGCTAGAATCGCTTTGTGATCAAGTAGATTTGCCTGCGCCAGCCACTCGATGATTGGGATCCACTGCTTGGCTACCGAGAGTTGGTAGGGCCATCTGGGAAGCTCGTAGATCACATTCCTTGCTGCTTCGACGTCGCGCAAGACGGTCTGCGTTGCCTGGCAAGCACTTTGAAACGCATCCGGAAGTTGCTGAATAAAGACGTGCTGGATCCAGTCTTGTTTCACCGTTTGAATCAGACCGTGTTGATATAGCCGGCACCAGAACGCTGCCGTCATTTCGGCGGAAACGCTGTCTTCGTCGCATTGGGTGACATGGTCGATCCAGGTGGCAACCCATTCCGGTCGGCGATCCGCCATGATCTGGGCCGACTCGGCTTCGTAATCGGGGGTGCAGACGAACCGCCGGAACGATAATTCCGGAGCGACACCATAGCTCGCCAGCCAAGCGATGTAATGGAGATCGTGATCATAGTTGCGCTCTCGTGATGACATCGGTACGATGCCGTCGTTCTGACGCTTTTGCGCGATTCGGGGATCTTCTGGTGTGACGTTGGTTTCTAGCAACCGTACAAAGAGCGAGTCGATACCTAAGGCGAATAGCAAGACGGCAAGCGGTTCTCTCGCAGCGTGACGGTCATCCTCGTCGCAACTCGACAGCGTCCGAACCACGGCGGCAGCGTCTTTCGCAAGAATCGCGGTTTGGAGAGTTTTGAATTCCAACATGATCACCCCTCGTGAAGGAATCGGATAAGTTCCCGAACATCTTATCAGTTCCCGAGATCCCAAGTGGGACGCGATCATGCTGTTCAAGTCACGCGACGGAGTGCTAGGCTCTGTCTAAAAACCGTAGCGGAAGTTGTCAACGGCTTGTTGTTTTAGTGGTACGATGGACTTCCTAGTCCGTCGAATCCACCATTGACTGACTAGGAAGTCCATCATACACCCCGTGCCGCAGGAACCTTCGCTAAAACAAACAAGCCGTCAATACATTCGGCAGCATGGCATAACCCATTGGGAAATCGAAATTCTTCACGAATTCCGCTACCAAGTTTCCGCCTCTGATGCGTTCTCAGACAGTGCCTAGTGCAGAGCCCTGCTGGTGACAACGTCGACGGGGGCTTCGTCGAACCACGCGCCTAGCGAGTACGAGAAGAGCTAACGCTGGCGAGAGCTGGCAGCGTTATTCCGCGTCACCATTTCGAGGCGGAAGTCTATGTGCTGAAGAAAGAGGAAGGGAGACGACGCACGTCTTAGCATCGCACTAGAAACACGGATCGTGGTGATCGACGGTGACCACTTCGCCATCCGTGTTGGGAGGCAAGACCGAAGGACCAGGTGTGGTGACCCGGGGCGTCGGCTAATGATAATATTGCGAAACGTCCGCGGCGGAACGCATCGTCGCAGGCGTTTCAAGTTCAATCGAATCTCAATGACGAGTTTACTGTTCCATCGCTTCGCTTCGTCATGTGGATAAGTGGCTAGCTTTTGGGACGATAACCGTACGCATGTTGAATATAGCGACGGTCGGCGTCGTAGTCGCCGTCGTATTCTTTACGGAGACGGGTGTCCAAGTCGTCGCTCCACTTTGGGTGATCCGAGCCGTAACGATGCTGCGCAACGTAGCCAAATCGGAAAGCTTGCTCGCGGTTTTCAAACGCATCATCCGAGCCCGCCATCTGTTTGAGGGTATCGTCGACGTCCTGGTCCATGTCTCGAGCCGAATCGGAACCGAAGTCCGCCTTGGTTTGCTCCCAATCGTTCGCGAACGCCTTTTTGATGCGTTCCCAAGTGCTCAAATCTTTTTCGGTATAATAGTCAGTCTTACTCATCGTCTGCTCCGTATTTGGGGAAACGGTTGTGGGGAAGTGATCGGTATTCTGCGATGCAATTGCTATGCCACAGACGATCGTGCAGATTGGGATGTACACGAGCGACGTCGATGATCGCAGAAGTGGCAGAGAACGGGTTGGTCACTGGATCGTGGTGCTCCATGTTGCACTGCAAAGAGCCACTTGAGCTTTTAAAAGTGTTGCAGCGGGCACCGCAAACGAAGACGCAACACGCTTCGAGGGTGCTGAGCCAGGGTGGGAGGACGGGGCGACAGACGATGTGTTGTCGAGGCCTACGGTTTAGACGTATTAAGCCATTCAGTTAACTAGAACGTGTTGTTTCCCATTCGCTGGTATCAGGCTGGTTGCCACAGCGATTGACTTCGCGAACCGATTGAATCAACTGCACCGGCAGCAGAATCAGCCCGAGTCCAGTCAAAGCAACCAACCCTACCAGGCAAGTCGTCTGGGTTGCGGCAGGTACCAACACGGTCAGCGTTGCTAGGGCTAGAGCAAAGAGAGCCAGCAAGGTCTTGAACTCGGTTGGGCCGAATGCGGCAAGCGAGAACTCACCGGTCAACTTCGCTCGCAAGTTAGTTAGTACCGCCATCGCCATCAGCACGATCACAGCGATCAGCCCAAGGTCCAGTCGGCTGGATGCAACAGCCAATCCGACCAACCAATAGGTGAACGAGAGCGGATCCGTGAAGTGGTCCAGCAATTCACCACCATTGCGGCATTGCCCGGTTGCGCGAGCATGTCGGCCATCAACACAGTCCGCGAAGTGATTGCCAACGATGCCCGCGGTCGCCAATAGCCCTCCCCACCAATAAGTCGTGGAATAGGCCAGCCCGACCGCTCCGGCGACCGCAGACAGATGACCGATCAACACGATCCCTTCCGGTGGAAAGCGGCGTGAAATGGGTAATCGTGGGTAAAGCGAGGCTAATGGCGGACCGACCAGCGGATCGAGCAGGCTGTGTGAAACACGTTTGGACATCGTCGATTCCTGAAGTTGATGGACTTCTAAAGTAGGAGCCTCTATCCAGATAATGACTGCGCGGTATTTTGCGATACCGCTCCGTTGGCCTCCAAGCATTCTTGCCCGACGCCACACAGCCCCCAATCGGTGCCACCCACCAAATTTGGTGCCACCCACCCTTTGATTCGGTGCCTGGCACCTATTTTGGGTGCTAGGCCTCCGGAAATTCGATCACGACGAGGGTTCGGATGCTCGCCAACCGGAATCAGCCAATTGGTGCGAGAAATAGAAGCAAGGAATCGCTATCAAAATGATTTTGCTGAGTCCGATACTCAGAAACGAACATCCAATCGCCAGAATGCAAAGCGAGGGGGCGATCAGGAGTCGCTGCGTCATGCTTTGCACGACGGTTGGCGACGTATTGGGATCGATAAGCCGATGTTGCCGGGACGCATACAACCAAATACCGAGCAACGTTATTCCACACATAAATAGCGAGAAACTGTAAAACACCATTGCGAATTCGTCATGCCGATACGCAGCTTGTAGCCCCGTTGGAAACGGTAGGAACGTCAAGCAAAGCAAGAACAAACCATTCAAAACGATCAGCGGGCGCGTCGCATGAGTTAGATAGTGGAAGATCACAAAGTGGCTTAGCCAAAAAGTTCCGATCAGCACAAAGCTAACGACATATCCCATGGCCGGATGCAGCGATTCACGCAGGTAATTGCCTAGTTCGCTTGTGTTCACCTTGTGCGACGAAGGAACTTCCAAACCAAGGACAAGGAGGGTGATTGCGATAGCGATGACACCATCGCTGAATCCGGCTAAGCGATCGAGTTTGAAGCCGCTGCCGCGGTTGCTACGAGCAGTGGTGGACATGTTGGCCGCGCGATTTCATTAGACTGCCACAATCGATACGAAAAATTGAGTTGTATGTAGGACCGCGTGGGGCGATCCCAGTCATGCCGCTCGAACTCGTCTTGAGGGTTGCGTGATGAACCGTTGTTCGACGCGTTAGTTGGAACGGCGATGTTGCCCATCTGGATGCCGTTGTCCCGCAAACTTGGAATGAAGTGCGGGACGAAGATCACGCAAACAATGTACCTCTCAAACTAGCGATACCATTCCAATTAGTTCGCCGCTCGCGCTTGTCCCATCACGGGAGTCTTTGCGGGGGCTGCGACGCCATAGATACAAACAATACCGTCACCACCGCCCCATGTTGATGTTTGGCGTGCTGGATCGGCTTCGCCTGCTGCGGCCACGTTGTTCCAATTGTTAGCGACCCAAGCGTTCCCCGCAGGATCGATTGCTACGTCGGTAACCATCTGGATGCTGCCGCTTTGGAAGACGTGGATAGCGTCACCGGTTTTCGTGCCGTCGCGATGCCCCTTGGTTTCATCACCGGCCATCAACACCACGCCGCGGCCCCAAAAGTTACCAATCCAAACGTCGTCATTGCCGTCGATCGAGACACCCCAGGGGACGTTGACCACGCCGCCTCCGGTGAAGCCCATCGGTTCAGGCTGAGTCCCGTCGGGACGGATCATGTTGGCAACGCCGGTGGTCTTGCCGCCGCTGAGTTTTGGCGCCAGATACTCCAGCACCATTTGAAACTGCTTCATGATCGAAGTTCCCTTCGGAACCTGTGGTGGGGGAAAGTTCAACGACATGTTGCTGACAACCCACAAATTGCCTTTTGAGTCTAGGTTCACGCCGCGAACACCGATTCCGGCCCGAAAGGATTCTGACTTTGACGGATTATTGGCAGCGAATCGCACGACCGTATCGGATTGCGAGTTACTGACCCAAACGCGATTCTGTGCATCGATCGCGATGCCGAACGGTGACTTCAGACCCTCGACCGTGACGACGCGTCCGTCCTTCACGCTTCCGCCGGGAAAATGCAGTAGTTGATCCTTCGTACCGTCGGCGATCCAAACATCGCCATTGCCAGCGACACCGACTCCCATCAAGTTTCCAGTCTTGCCCGCCATCGGGAAATCGGACTCGCTTGCAACTGGTTTTCCGTCGAAGTCCATCACCCCGATTGAACCGTTGAAACTAGTGACCCAAACCTTATCGAGTGTTACTCCGGTGCCCCAGCCGATTCCGTCGACGCCCATTCCAGTAAAGCCGACGATTGGTGGTGAGAGGGAAGTGCCGTTGGGAGCCAGTTTGACGGTGCCACCACCAATGTTCCTGATCACGCCGGATTGGGACCCCGCCATCCAATTCTGACCACTCCATAGATTGCCTTTGGCATCAAAGCAAATTTTCCCGGCGCTGTAGATGCCTCCGCCTGCGAATTTCAGCATCATTGCAAAGTCGGGTGGGCTGTAGGCGAGATAGGGCACGAACGGAGCACTGCGTCGCGAGCCGTCATTAGGTCGTGGGTACGCTTTGTCGAAGAGATCGTATAGCGGTTTGGGATTTGCCCACGGGGTTCGCGCGATGCCGGCTAACGCGCCGAGCGTGTCTTTCGGAGTCGAACCATCCGTCGGGGTCGCGGCCTTGAGGAAAGCTTTACGCCACTCATCGTCCGCGATAGTCCCAAAGGCAGTGATCATCGCACCCAAGGTGTTGAGCCGCGCGAGTGTCGTGTTCTCGGTGCTATTGATTGGATCGAGTAAAACCTCGCCCCACTTGCCGGTTGTCGGGTCAACCAGATTTGGTGCATTTCCAGCGGCAATCCGAAGTCCCAGTGGGTTACCTGATATCGACTCGCCATCGATGAAGCGCGCCGCAGTGAACGCTGACGCCACGGTTGTCAGTTCGTTGACAACCACTTGATCCGGAACCGCCTGTCCCAGGATCGAAAGCAACGCAATCGGTCTCGTCTTATCATGAACAACTAGATAAGCCACTGCATCATCAGGAATAGCCACATCAAAGATTCTGAAGGAGCCTTCCGGGGTGGTGGTGACGGTGACGATCCGTTGGGCCGGATCAGGACCTTTGGTTGCGTACAGGACCACGTTGGCCCCGTCAAGCGGCACGCCGCCAAGTTCCACTCGACCGTCCAACATTTCGATTGTCTTGGCCACCGCAGTCGAATTCGCTGCCGCAAAGAACAACGCCAACCATGCGGATACCATCAACATGGCTGCACAACATCGAAAAAGCCGTTTCATTGCAGTTCTCCGGCAAGCGATCTGAGAGCGAAAACCTTTAATGGCTGCTTCCATGATCCGATATTCCATCGAGACATCAATTACACCTTGGTGTAACTGATACGCCGCCAGTTCCGAACCGCCGCACCACACTAGCGTTCCCAGTCGGTGCCACCCACCATTCAAATCGGTGCCAGGCACCTAAATTTAGGTGCCTGGCACCGAAAATTTGACAGGTTTTCAATTTCCGCTCTAATCACGGTAGCCCTATCACATCCCTCAAGCCTGCGGAGGTGACCTGATGCCGCGGCCACCACGAGCTGAACAATTCAGCCCCGATGAAGTTTGTATCGTCCATGTGACCCAGCGCTGTGTCCGCCGCGCCTTCCTGGCCGGCGTCGATGCGGTCACCGGCAAGGACTACTCTTGCCGTCGAGAATGGATCCGTAGGCGTATGGAATCGCTAGCATCTGTCTTTTCCATTGACATACTATCCTATTCCGTCATGAGCAGTCACGTTCACGTGATTCTCCGCAATCGGCCCGATGTCTTGGCCAAGTGGTCCGATGCCGAAGTGGCGCTGCGGTGGCTGAAAGTTTTCCCCGGCCATCGGCTCGAAGAACATCTTGCCGAACCAACCGAAAACGACGTCCAAACTCTCGTCCGTGACAAACAGCGGCTAAAGACGATCCGGCAACGCTTAGCCGACATTTCCTGGTTCATGCGAGCCTTGTCCGAGCCGATTGCTCGCCGTGCCAACAAGGTCGATGAGTGTACCGGGCACTTTTGGGAAGGTCGTTTCAAGGCGCAGCGAATCGTTGACGAAACCGGTCTGCTTGCGTGCAGTATGTATGTCGACTTGAATCCGGTGCGCGCAGCGATGGCGGATGCCCCCGACCATTCGCCGCACACCTCGGCCTATGACCGCATCGAAGCGGCAAAAGGCAAGCAGATTGATTCGGCCGCCTTCGATTTGAAGCCGATTCCAACCGAAGCAGCGGCAAAGGCGACTCGCGACACACCGGTCGAGTCAGTTCGTCAACAACAGGGAACCAAGCGTGCAAATCCGACTGGACGTCAGGTACTTCGTGACGGATGGCTTGCTCCGCTGCCGCTCGACTCCGGCACGCTCTCGAGCGATCCCCAGTCGCACACCAAAGGATTTCGAAGCAGCGATCGCGGTTTCCTGAGTCTGTCACTAAGCGATTATGTTCGGTTGCTCCGCTGGGTTGCCCAACACGGCAATGACAAAGTGAAAGTTCCCAGGAGTCTCGCCAAAACGCTTGAGTCACTGGGGATCGACGTGTCGATGTGGCGAGAAATCGTATGGCACTGGAACGCATACTTTGGTCAATCAAGCTGTATTGGTCGGCGTGAGTCGATGCAAGCTGATGCCGAGCGGACGGGGCACCATTGGCACCGCGGCCAATCGAGAGCCTCAGCCTGCTTTATCTAACGCGAGCAGATCGCAGTGCATCGAGCGACCGTTTGATCTTGATGCATCCTCTTTAGTGCCGCGTCCCGGTCTCGGCGTCGCCGCTCTGCAGGTTCCGCTTGGAGTAATCTTATTTCGCGACGCCTCGGAGAGTCGATTGGCGTCTCAGGCCTCACCTAGCCCTAGGTTTTGTGGTTCATTCAGAGAGCCAAGCCGCAAACCGAAAATCAAAATCGGCTTCCAAAATAGGTGCCAGGCATCAAAATAGGTGGCTGGCACCGATTGGGAAGGTAAAATAGGTGGGTGGCACCGGTTGAAAGGGGGTGACGGTGACGTTTAGCGGCGTGATTGGTCTTTGAATACGTCATAGCAGAGCCAGATCATGGTGACGCTGACTCCGAGATAGGTCCAATCAAAAAAAGGCCGCGCGTGTTTCCATGGCCAGGCAATTGCTAAATCCAACGTACAGAGTACGAGTATCGCGGCCGCCACGAGAAACGAAACGAAGGTGAAGAATTTCTCGAGCGAAAATCCATGGAAGAACCTGCCTAGACGCGTTTTGGATCGTCGATTCGGTTGGTATCGACCCGCATGGTGACTGCTTCTTTGAAATCGCGGATCCGTTTTCGACGAAGACGCGCTTCGACCTCGTCGCTGATGTCGTCGCTGACTCGGACGACTTCGATCGTCGACGTTTGGGGCCTTCCGCCCGTGGACTTTGCTTGTTGGACGCCCAGGCGAGTGCGCTCGTTGAACCCGAGATGGACGTTTGATCTCTTTCTGACTAGGCCGATCTAGCGTGGTAGCCATGTTCGTTTCCTCCGTTTGCATAATGCAGCGAAGTTTTCACATTATCAAAATCAGCACGCGGCGTGCCAATGCGCTAGCAAAATGCCCTGGCCTGAACATTGACGTTCAACGAAAACAGTGACGCATGCACTACCCGCAGTTGGGGCCACAGGTACATCCCGGAAGCAAACGGTTACGCCGCGGTCAGGATGAAACAGAGGTGCATTCTGTCGCCAGGTGTGCCAAATTGTCTTCGGTCAGTTGGCTTGAAGGTATTCATCGACCGCAAGCGTGAACGATTCGACGAGTGGACGCAGCGCCGCGATTCGGTCCCGTGCATCATCGATTCGGCCGTGCTTCGCGTCCTGCTCGATCTGCTGAGCCAATTCGCGAGCTTCAGTATGATCATAACTACTCACCAAACTCTTCATTCGGTGAGCCGCAATCTCAAGTTGTCGCGGTTCGGATTGCTCTATCGCATCCACCATCATCTGCATCAACTGCGGCATATCGTTGATCACGTAACCAATGTGTTCCTTCAACAGATCCAGCTCGCCGCCCATCCGCTCTAACGCCGAACCGATGTTGAATGAATCGGGACTACGTGATGAAGTCGACTGGTCGTCCTCAGTTCGCGGTTTTGCGTCTCCGCGTCCGATCTGTTCGACTAAGCTCACTAGATCCGCAGCGTGAATTGGTTTCGCAAGATACGAATCCATGCCGGCAGCCAAACATCTTTCGCGATCCCCTTTCAACGCGTGCGCAGTCAGTGCGATGATCGGCGAGTGCCGCCCCGTGTTCGCTTCGTTTTCTCGAATCGCCTTGGTGGCCGAAAATCCATCGCGGCCTGGCATCTGTACGTCCATCAACACAACGTCGAACGATTCCGATTGGCAGGCCAAGATGGCGGCTTCACCATCACACTCACTACGAACATCATGGCCGCGGCGTTTCAATATCGATTCAACCAGTTTGCGGTTGGGTTCATGATCATCGACTAGCAAGACGCGAAGAGGCTTCTCGACCGGTTGAAAGAACTGCGAATCACGCATCGAACCGCGTTCAACGCTCGCAGAATCATTCTGCGCCGACTCATCCGTGCCGGTTGCCAATGTGTTGACAATGGCTTCGAGCAATGCGGATGCCGAAACAGGTTTGACGAGATACGATTCAATCCCCAGCTGTTTGCACTTGTGCGTCGAAGTGGGGCGGTCCGCCGAAGAGAGCATCATCACCGTGCCTGCTTGCAAATCAGGGCGCTGCTGCATCATTTCAGCAAGCTGAAAACCGTCAACGACGGGCATCATTGCGTCCAAGATGACGAGGTCAAAGGGGGCATCCCCGCGGATCGCAGATTCCAGTTCTTTCAAAGCGGCTGCCGCTCCATCACAAAGCGTGGTTTTAAGTCCCCAGTGCCCGAGCATCTCGTTTAAGATGCGGCGGTTGGTGGCGTTGTCATCGACGATCAGCACGCGTTTCCCGTCCAGGTTCTGCGACGCCAGATCGCAGATTCGATCTCGCGACGTCACAGGCCCACGGTGTCGGTCCGACGAACGCTCTTCCGAAGCCGCCAGCTTCAACGTCAGCGTGAAGTGAAACGTGCTGCCTTTGCCTTCGCTGCTTTGTACCCACAGCTTGCCGTTCATCAATCGCACTAATTTCGAGGTTATCGTTAACCCCAATCCACTACCGCCGAAGCGGCGAGCCATGGATGAATCAACCTGGGTGAACGCATCGAAGATCTTTTGCAGCCGTTCTTTGGGAATGCCGATCCCCGTATCGGAGACCGAAAACTGCATACAGACTTCGTCGTCGGTCTGCCACTGCTCTTGCACATCGACGACGATCTCGCCGGCGGAGGTAAACTTAATCGCGTTGCCGATCAGGTTGAATAGAACCTGCCGAATACGAGTCGGGTCGCCGCGCAATTCATGCGGGATGGTCATGGGCATGTGGACGGCCAACTCCAGGCCTTTCTCATGAGCGCGAACCGCCAATGCCTTGGTCGTTTCTCGAACGACTTCGGCCAAGTTGAAATCGACTTCTTCGATTTCCATTTTACCGGCTTCGATTTTAGTGATGTCCAACACATCGTTCAGTAGATCCAGCAGCGCGTCAGCCGACGTTTTTACCGTTTGGATATAATCACGCTGCTCGCGTGACAAATCGGTTGTTAGAGCAAGTTCGGTCATGCCTAGAATGGCATTGAGCGGCGTGCGAATTTCGTGGCTCATATTGGCCAGGAACTCGCTTTTGCTGCGACTATTCGCCTCGGCCGACTTCTTAGCCGCCAACAATGCCTCTTCGGTTTGTCGGCGTCTCGTCACGTCACTTTCAATGACGATCCAACGAGAGGTTTCTCCGCTGTCATCGCTGACCGGGATCAGTTTACACTCGACCCACAACGTGGTCCCATCACTGCGATACTGCAATACATCCGTCGTCAGTTCCTCGCCAGCCACGAGCGTCTTATTGATCTGCTGACGCGTGTTGGCGTCAGTGCTAGGACCGAAAACCAATTCATCCAACAGGCACCCCACTGCCTCGGTTGCCTCGTACCCGCTAAGTTTACTAAATGCCTCATTGGTCCACTGGATCACGCCGCTCGCGTCCATGATCAAAATCGCATTACTGGC
This sequence comes from Novipirellula caenicola, assembly GCF_039545035.1. Taxonomy (NCBI): domain Bacteria; kingdom Pseudomonadati; phylum Planctomycetota; class Planctomycetia; order Pirellulales; family Pirellulaceae; genus Novipirellula; species Novipirellula caenicola. The sequence continues at coordinate 206,084 of NZ_BAABRO010000010.1, read as the reverse complement.
CCGGCTGACGACCAACGACAATGTCTCCAAATCGTCGCGATCCGCCGCGGCCTGTTCATCGCCGCGCGAATCAGACGGTTCGGAACGAACTTGGGAAGCGGATTCAGGCAACCGGATTTGAAATGCTTTCTTGTTCATCGCTACCAAGTTTGGGGGGTGACGACAAAATGGCACACTGCTTGCAACTATGTTTGCTTCAGCAAATATGCTGCCAATTTGACTCGAATTGAAGTTCACTTTTTCCAATCGAGCGTATGTTCGCGTTCTGCGAGCCAACCCGAGTGATCGCATGTCCCGAATCCTTGTCGTTGACGATGAACCGGCTGATCTAAATTTGGTTCGTCGTGCACTTGAAAAACAAGACTACGATGTCGCCACCGCCGACTGTGCAAGGGATGCACTGAGAAAACTTCGGCGAGAGTCGGTCGACGTCGCTGTGTTAGACGTAATGTTGCCTGATGAGGACGGATTGGATGTCCTGCAAAAGATTCGTGAGATCGACGAGCACTTGCCCGTGGTGTTTGTGACATCCGGTGGAGAGAGCAGCACTGCGATCCGAGCAATGAAGCTTGGCGCGTTGGACTATTTGCTAAAACCGATCAATGTCACCGAGCTTCGTAGCGTGGTGGGACGTGCGGTTGAAATCCGCAGGTTGACCGAATCGCCCGTCGAGATGAATGTCGACTGGCGATCAAGCGATATTCATTCGATCATTGGACGATGCCCCGCGATGCAGGAGGTTTACAAGTCGATTGGGATCGTCGCTGGCCAAGACGTAACCGTGCTTATCCGAGGTGAAAGCGGCACTGGGAAGGAGTTGGTGGCTAGAGCGTTGTACCAATACAGCGAGCGGGTGCAGGGACCGTTTCTCGCAGTAAACTGTGCCGCGATTCCCGAAGCGTTGCTAGAAAGCGAACTGTTTGGCCACGAAAAAGGGGCCTTCACCGGAGCGGACCGCAAACGAATCGGAAAGTTTGAACAATGCCGTGGTGGCACTTTGTTCTTGGATGAAATCGGGGATATGTCACCGGTATTGCAAAGCAAATTGCTACGCGTGCTGCAAGAAAAGCAGTTCGAGCGGGTTGGCGGCAACGAAACGATCCAAGCCGACGTGCGAGTCATCGCAGCGACGCATCGAAACTTGGAACAGATGGTCAGCGACGGCGAATTTCGAGCGGATTTGTACTATCGGCTGAATGGTTTCTCGATTCGTTTGCCGCCGCTCCGGGACCGCGGTAACGACCTTGATTTGTTGGTAGAGCATTTTCGACGTCATGCGAGCCGTGAATTCGATAAGGACGTTCATGTGGTGTCGCGTGACGCGATGCAAGTACTACGCGACTATTCATGGCCGGGCAACATCCGTGAGTTGCAGAATGCGATTCGTCAAGCAATTCTGAAGACTTCCGGACCGGCGTTGTTGCCCGACTTTTTGCCCTCGTTCGTCTTTACACGTGCCAAGCACGCAGCGGAAGAACAGCAAACAGATACAGATCCGCCGCATGAAGTCGACAGCATCGACGCCCGTGTGACCACGTCAGCGAATGGCGAGCCCGCCGAGAATGCCCCCGTTAACATCGTGACCGGTATTGCGGATAGCCAGCTCGATTTTGATTCGACTCATTTGTACGACGATGTGATCGGTGCGGTCGAACAACAGCTTGTTCGTGAGGTGCTCAAACGCACCGGGGGTGACAAGGTGGAAGCGGCACGACGATTGGGAATCAATCCCGCGTTGCTTCGCAGCCAAGCGGCGTTGGAACTGTTGGACCTAGCAGCATTGCAACATCAAGAGGACGACAAGCCACTGATCCGCCCCGGCATGACGCTGGCGGAAATTGAAACCGAAGCAATCCACCAGGCGTTGCAGCAGAGTGGCGGTTGTCGCAAAGCGGCCGCAAAACAATTAGGAATTAGCACTCGGACGATGCAACGCCGTGTCAAAGAGCTTGGGATCTAAGTCGATGTGGAGATAGCGTTGACTGTACGACACCACTTGGTTCGGTCGTCCGCCAACAACGGACTTATCGTGAGGGCAAACGCTAAACGCCAGACTGGCCGGGCCGCGGAGGAAGGGAGAGAGTCTACGTTGTGAGTAACAGATGATCCTCGGACGCGGCCACGGCCAATGCATCTGACATGACCGATGCTCGAAGACCTCCATGGAATCCGGCATCGGGACCGTATGCGGTGGGCACTGAAAATGGCGGAGACTACATATTAGACAGCAGTGCAACGAGTGTGCCAAATCGCTTACGCATTCCTACTGTCGGCGTTAACACTCATTTTGACGTTGGGTGGTGAATTATTGTCGCAATCGCGATGTCAAATTGGCACCATCGCGATTGGATATCACCGGTCACTGGCATTGCCCCCTTTACCCGATGACGACGATCTGCACGTCCCCTTCTTTACGCTCGACGTTCATGCCGACGTCGCGAGGATGGCGATGGAAGGCAAGATCGATCACCCCATCGCCGACTCGCAAGTTTTGAATTCGAACCCAGTTCAAAAAGTCGGGTAACCGTGGGTTCTCAAATTGAACTTGGGGTTTGGTCGGAGAGAACGTTAATCCGAGGATGCTTTGCAGCAACAGGAATGCAGCGCCGGTTGCCCAGGCTTGCGGCGAACAGGCGACCGGATAGAGCGTCGGCGCGTGTCCGGGCAATCGATCGAAACCGCAGAATAATTCGGGTAACCGATGTAGGTCATTGAAGAGCGACGCATCAAACAGTCCCGCGATCACTCGGGCGCACTCGTCGCGAAACCCGTAACGAGCCAAGCCTGCGGCGCACATCGCGGTATCATGCGGCCAGATCGAACCGTTGTGATAGGACATGGGGTTGTATCGGACTTCGCCCGCGCTGATGGTGCGGATTCCCCAACCATTGAACGCTCGTTCGTCGATCAACGTCGCGGCAACCGATGCGGCATGGTTTGGATCGACAATGCCACTAAACAGCAAATGCCCAGCGTTACTGTTTCGCACCTTGCACGGTTGTTTGTCGCCGTCCAGTGCGATCGCAAATGTGCCGATCGACGGAACCCAAAAGCGGGCATTGAATTCCTGTTTCAGCCGTTCTGCTTGTTCGCGAAGCTCTTTGGCCCAGCCAGGGTCCCCCAGGACATCCGCCAATTCAGCCGCTAGCAGTTTGGCTTCATAAACATAGCCTTGCACTTCGCTGACCGCGATTGCTCCTTTAGCGTCTCGCCCATCGCTGTGAAAGATGGAATCGTTACTATCTTTCCAGCATTGGTGTGTCAAACCACGTTCGTTGTGCGATTGGTATTCGACGAATCCATCGCCATCAACGTCGCCGTATTCGTCAATCCAATTCACCGCCCGTCGGATGTTGTTCCAGATAAAGTCGATGAATTCGCGATCCCCGGTACGACGGTAGTATTGTCCCGCCAAGATGACAAACAGAGGCGTAGCATCGACCGTTCCGTAGTAGCGTTTAAAGGGAACCTCGCCTAGTGCGGCCATCTCTCCATCACGCATCTCATGGACGATCTTTCCTGGCTCGGATTCGATGCTAGGGTCGACGTCGGTGGCTTGCGTCGCGGCTAGAAAACTCAATACGCCACGAGCCAACTTTGGACGCACCCAAAGCGTTTCCAGCGCCGTGATGATTCCATCGCGACCAAACGGCGTTGCGAACCAGGGGACTCCGGCATATGGGTAGCGACCATAGATGGTGTCCGAGACGAGCATGTCGAGGTCCGCATTGCTGCGGTTGAGCCACCCGTTGAATTCTTCGTTTGACGTAAAAATCTCAACGCGTTCGGCCTCGGTTTCACGAAGTCGGTTAGTCCATCCGGTGACCGCTTCGGCATGGTTTCGAGCAGGAATCTCTGGCTTTTTTACATACCCTGATTTTTCTGTCCGGCACTCTGCGGTCGCGTGTAGCGTGGTTTCATCGCCGGGTCCGAGCTGGATGTGTAGCACGCAGCGACGTGGTTCGATCGCTTCGACATCACCATCGAACGCAATGTGCACTTCTCGCTTTTGTTCATCCAATCCGCAATAAGCCAATTTGACCGCCGATGGGCTGACCTCGGCGTCAAGCAATTCACCCCGTCGCGATCGGTGTTCGCCCCTCACTTCGAATATGTCACGAAAATCCGCAGCGAATCGATACTCAATTTTCAATTCGATGGGGCTGCGTGAGTAATTCTTCAGGCATAAGTGTTCGTAGAACGTCCCCCCGTCAAGCAGCATGCTGCGGAAGACGTGCAGTGTACCTTGGGGAAGCACGTGATCGGTTTGCGCCAGTTCCGGCGTGGTCATCTGCACCACAAACGAGCTGTTGTCTTCTTTCATCGTCGAATTCAACAGCAAAGGGCGCTTGTCGTTGATCAGCAATTCCCAATTCGATAGAAACCGGGTGCCGAGATGATACACGCCTTGTTCGGACTCGCCCCTCCCACCGATTTCACCAAGTCGGTCAAAGATGGCGAACGTATCACCCTGTTTTAGGACTTGGCTGTCGGCAGGCGCGCGGTTGTTTTTGGCCTGAACATCCCAATCGGTCGTGTTGGTTTGGACTTTCGCTGGGGGCGTATTGCTCATGGTAGGGTAAGGCGTTGGATGGCGACCGCAGACGTCGAGGGTAAAGCCACGGCGTTGTGCAATGTCGACGTCTGCGGGACGCCACGGAACGAGTTACTGATATAGAAACGAGACACAGAATACTAGCCAGCTGACACCGCGGCCTCGGTGGTTTTCACGATCGCGTTTCGCGAAGGCATGCGAATCGATTCTTGTGGTTTGATCAGTTGTTCGTAAACGCTAACGTAACCCTTGGTCATCGATTCGACCGAGAAACGGTTTTGGAAGTAGATGCGACAAGCACGGCGGTTGATTTTGTCAATGTTGCGTGCTGCCTCGACCGCCTCGTCCACACTTTCGACAATGTACCCGCTGACACCATGCTTCATCACCTCGTCAACGCTTCCGTTGCGAAACGCGATCACGGGAGTTCCGCAGGCCATCGATTCGGTCATCACCAACCCAAATGGCTCAGGCCAATCGATGGGAAACAACAATGCCTTGGCACCGCCAAGCAATTTGTTTTTTCCACACTCGTTGACTTCGCCAATGTATTCGATCAATGGATGATCCAGATGGGGTTGGATCCGCTCCATGAAATACGGTTCATCCACTTTGTCGATCTTCGCCGCCATCTTTAGTTTGACGCCGAGTCGTTTGGCGATTTCGATTGCACGTTCAGGGCCTTTTTCTGGTGAGAACCGTCCGAGAAAGGCAAAGTATTCATTCGGATCCGGTGCGGGTTGGTAGTCATAGTTTTCGCCAGGCGTGCCATTGTAAACGGTTCCAACCCAGTTGGCGTTTTTGATCGGCGCCCGCTGCGAATCGCTGATCGAGACCACAGGCATATCCGGAAACTCGTCAAACACGACTTGAAAGTCAGGGAGATCAAGTCGCCCATGCAGCGTTGTCACATGCGGTGTGTCGAGGTAACGCATTACGCTAAAGTGACTGAAATCGGTGTGGAAGTGAATGATGTCAAATTTATCCGCCATACGTAGCACTTCCATCAATTGCCGCTGATGCCAAATGATCGGATCGCGTGGCACGCTGCTGCATCGTAGCGACTCGTTGACAACGGCAACATGGTCCGCGTTGGTCAGTGAGTCTCCGCTGGCAAAGAGAGTCACGTCATGTCCTTGGTTGACGAGTTCTTCGGTCAAGTAGTGGACGACTCGTTCGGTACCGCCGTACGTTTTGGGAGGTACGGTTTCAATCAAGGGGGCGACCTGAGCGATTCTCATCAGTTGGTTTCCTTTATAGACATCCTTTGAGATCGATAATCAGCCAGCCGTGTGAATTGGCGACCGAGTAACGACCACGGGCGCCAGAGGCCAAGCCGATAGAAACGGAAAATGAATCGCGACTGCGTATTGCAACCGTCGTACCAAAACACCGTAAAACTAGGGCTCAAAGCCAATCTGGCACGGCGCCGATCCCGACCGGACAACGCGTCCGCAGGTTGGGCCGGAGACACTGCGGCAAAGTGTCATCAAAGTTCGGTACGCCGAATGCACTTTCGTCCCGATGAAACCACAAAACGCCCCTTGTAACCCAACGGCGTTTTGCGACATCGCCGAACGAGGAGCATTTGAGATCATGAGGAAGCGAGATTTGCGATTGCAATGGGAAACGTTGACCCTGCAGTTAGAGAAGCAACTAGCATCGGTTTGTGAGCGGCTCGCAGGACAATGTGTCGATGCGGTGCGATTGTGCATCGAATTGGAATCGCAGCTTTGCCAATTTTGTGAGAAGCCACTGCCAACGACGGGGGCCGAAATGAACGCTCGCACTCGACAAGCCAATCGGCTGTTGAAACGCTGGCGGCGATTGACGCGACAAACCAATGCGGCGAGCTCGGCCGAGACCGGTTTGTCTGCCGGATTGTTACACTCCTCCGCCGCCAACAATCGATCTCGTCTCGGGTCCGCGGCATCAACGTAACGTGGTGCCACTGCGAGGTCGCATCCCCGTCTCCCGTGACCACGGGAAACGGGTGTTCAGCGTGCTTTCAAGCGAATCCAACTCAATCGTTCGCCCGTTCGGGATACGGGCTGGGTAACGCCATTAACACGTCTTGGGCCTCGTCGAACGTCTTGTATCGGACGTCGTCGATCAGCACGCCTCCCGCATCCATGGCTGCAGATTCAGCGGTCGATCCATTGGGGACGCCTGCGATGGTGTAACCGTCGTCGGTTTCGACAATAATATAGTCGTTCACTGGATTCTCTCCCTGTGTTGGTGAATCACTTCGAGAAACAATAACCTTGGATGGTCGAATCACACGATCGTGCAATCGGTAGCCCTGCTCGACCACTTCCAACACCGATCCGTCGGGATGTTTATCCGAATCCTTTTGCCCGATCACGCGATGTTGTTTTGGATCGAAGGGGCTCCATGACCCCGAGACTTCGCGTAGTCCATGTTTAGAGAGTGCGTCATAGAACTGATCGCGAACCAATTCGACCGACTCCATCAGCGCGTCAAAATCGCCGGAGTGTTGCCCCGATAGAATGGCCCGATCGAGATTGTCGAGCACTGGAAGCAAGTCGTGCATCAAATGGATGCCCGAATACTTCTTCTCCTCATTGAGTTCATTTCGGCTGCGATGACGATAGTCGTGAAACTCGGCGGTGGTGCGAGCGAGTTGGTCCTCACTCGCCGCTAATCTCTCGCGAAGTGGAAGGTTCGAGTGGTTCATGGGATTGCCTCCGCTACACAGGTATCGGCTCGCCAAGGCCGGCGATGCGACGCAGACGCCGACCGTGAAGGGCTGGCCTTGCCAAATTACTGCGGCAAGTGTCATGCCATGGTGACGTTTATCAGCGGAACTTGGCTTTTGTGTTTCGGTGGTACCCGTTGGCAACGCGTTGCGCTCGCACGAGCGAGCGAGTTAGCCGGAGATTTCGTCACACGTCATTTATCTCTGTACGAACAGCGGCTGGAGAAGGTTGCTGTAGCGACAGTTTGTCGGAAGTAGCGACATATTGGCACTCGAATGGCCGATCGAAAACGTGGTGGTTGCCTTGGCACGCGGGATGCTAGGAGGCATGCGAAATTGGCCGCTGTCGTGCGTGGTGATCGCTGAGAGCTCAGACGACGTCACCCCATGCCGCGAACTGCATTTCCCCCATCAGGAGACATCCGCCTATGAGCGACATGATCGAAGCGTCAGGTCTGTCGAAATTTTATGGTGAGTTTGCCGCCGCTCAGAACATCACCTTCTCGGTTCCCGCAGGTCAAGTTTGTGCGTTTCTTGGACCCAACGGCGCGGGTAAGTCCACAACGATGAAAATGTTGACGGGCTTCTTATCCCCCGACACAGGAACCGCACGCATTGGAGGATTCGATGTGCATAGTGACCGTATCGCCGCGGCAGAGCGTCTCGGTTACCTGCCTGAAAACGGGCCGTTGTACCCCGAGATGACGCCGAATTCATTTTTAAGATACGTTGGCGAAACCCGCATGCTTGGCGGCGGCGAATTGGAGGATCGTTTGGGTTGGGTTTGTCAGCAGTGTTCGCTCGGTGATGTATGGAAAAAAGCGATTGGCAAATTATCGCGGGGGTATCGCCAACGCGTCGGGATGGCTCAAGCGTTATTGCATGATCCCGATGTGCTGATTCTGGATGAACCCACCAGCGGGCTGGACCCCAATCAGGTTCATGGAGTTCGTCAGCTCATCGAGAGTCTTAGCGAAACCAAAACCGTCTTGTTGTCGACGCACATTCTGCAGGAAGTCCATGCGGTGTGCAGTCGCGTCGTGTTGATCAACGAAGGACGCTTGGTGTTCGATGGCCCCACTTCGGAACTTGGTCCTCACAGTGACGCAATGGAAGCGAAGTTCCGCGAATTGACGATCGCCGCGTGAGTGGCGGTTCCTTCACAGCCCGCATGAATACAACAAAACAACGAAGGAATTCGAAGATGCAACTGCGAAAAAGAGTCATTCAATCCATCTTTAAACGCAACTTTGCCAGCTATTTCTCTGGTGTCCTTGGTTACCTTTTCATTGTCGTCTTTGTGGTGTTGGGAGGTGCACTCGCGTTTAACGCGCGGTTCTTTACCGGCAACACTCCGTCGCTGGATCAATTGTCTCAGTGGTACCCGGTATTGCTGCTGTTTTTCATTCCCGCGGTCACCATGAGTGTGTGGGCCGAAGAGAAGAAGATGGGGACCGACGAATTGCTATTTACGATGCCCGCCAGCGAGAAAGAGATTCTGCTAGGAAAGTATGCTGCCGTTCTGGCCGTTTACAGCGTGGCACTGGTCTTCTCGATGGCTCACGTCATGGTATTGATGTTTCTTGGCAACCCCGATTGGGGACTGATTGCGACGACCTATTTCGGTTACTGGATCGCGGGGGCGGCGCTGCTCAGTGCCGGCATGCTCGCGTCGCTGCTGACATCGAACATGACGGTGGCATTTGTCGTCGGCATTTTGTTGTGTGGGATTCCGGTATTTATCGGCAACCTCGGCAATTTGCTGGGTTTGGGTGACACGCTGAACCAGTTTAGTCTGGCGGAACAGTTTCGTGATTTTGGTATGGGCGTCGTTCCGCTAACCGGGGTTTTGTATTTCGTCAGCTTGACGGTGTTGATGTTGTATTTGAACTACGTCGTCATGACCCGTCGACATTGGCAAACCAAACGCGAGCCTTCGATGGCGACGCAGTTCGCAATCCGAGCGGTCAGTGTCGCGGCCGTGCTGGGCTGTGCAACCGCGTGGGCTGGCTACAGCGCACTTCGCGTCGATGCCACGAGCCAGCGGCTATTCAGTCTTTCGCCAACCACAAAATCGATCCTCGCTAAACTTGAATCCGAACGCCCAATCGAGATCCAAGCGTTTCTAAGCCCCGAGGTGCCCCGCGAATACACCGAGACGCGAAAGCGCCTAGTCGGATTGCTGCGACAATTCGATGAGCTTGGAGGCAAGAATCTTGCGGTTCGTTATGTCGACGTCGAACCGTTCAGTCCGCAAGCCGAAGAAGCCGAGCACTTTGGGATCGAGCCGGTCCAAGTCATGACTGAGCGTGATGGGCGACGCAGCGAAGTCGACGTGTATCTCGGCGCCGTGGTGATCAGCAGCTATGACAAGGTGGTCGTTCCATTCTTTGGAAAGGGGTTGCCGATTGAATACGAGTTGACGCGATCGATCCAAACCGTGGCCAGCGAAGAACGACATACGGTTGGCGTGCTGAGTACCGATGCAGGATTGATGTCGGGCAGCGATTGGCAGATCGTAGAGGAGCTTCGCAAGCAATACGACGTCGAAGAGGTTTCGGCGTCGAGCGAGATCAACGCCGAAAAGTTTGATGTGCTGTTGGCGGTGATGCCTTCATCGTTGACGGAATCCGAAATGGACAATCTGGTCAACTACGCCAAAACCGGCAGTCCGCTGTTGGTTTTTGATGACCCGTTTCCGTTGACCCTAGGAAGCAACGGATTTGGTGTCACCGGAGCTCCGCGGCAACCAAAACGCGGGCACTCGTCGATGATGGGAGGCGGTTCGCCCAGCGAATCCAAAGCCGATGGCGGCAAAGCGACACGGTTACTCAATGCCCTCGGGCTTCGTTGGCAATACGATGCGGTCGTTTTTGACATGAACAACCCGCATCCTGAATTTGCAATGCTGCCTGCGGAATATGTCTTCGTCACTCGTCAGCAGACTGATTCGGAATCGTTTAATCGCGACGATGAAATCACGCGTGGGCTGCAAGAGTTGATTGCACTTTATCCAGGAGAAGTTCGCGCGGCAAACGATTCGGACACCCAATTTGAACCGCTTTTACAGACCGGTCGCGAGTCGGGTGTGTTGCGATGGGAGGAATTTGTGGACGACAGCGGTTTCAACATGTTTACGATGCAAGCGGCCGTCAATCCTCGGCAAAACCCATTCCGAGTGATCGATGCAAACACGCACACCATCGCCGCCAAAGTGACTCGGGAGGGTGACAATTCGGTCAATGCGATCTTTGTCGCGGATGTCGATATGATTTCCGATTTCTTCTTTCAAGAACGGAATCTCGGCAATTTGAGTATGAAGTTTGACAATGTTACCTTCGTTTTGAATGCCGTCGATTCGTTGGTCGGCGACACCTCCTTTCTAGAACTTCGCAGTCGTCGACCAGCTCATCGAACGCTGGTCCGTGTGGAAGAACAAAAACGCGAATTCCTTGAAGCAGCGAACGAAGCGGAACGCAAAGCGGACCAGGCTGCCGAAAAAGAGTTGGAGCTTCGTCGCGAACAATTGAGCAAGCGGGTCAAGGAGATCCAAGAGAACGAAGATTTGGATCCGATCGCCAAAGCTCAGATGTTACGACAGGCTCAAGAGGCCGAGCAGAAGCGAATGACGTTGGCCGAGGCACAGATCGAACAAGAAAAGAACGACCAAATCCGCAAGATCCGTGCGACCACAAACCGTCAAATCCGAAAATTGGAATCGAATATCCGGCTCTGGTCCGTTGGCCTGCCAGCAATCCCGGCGTTGGCACTTGGATTGTTCGTCTTTGTTCAACGTTCCAAAGACGAACGCAACAACGTCCTCGATTCGCGTCGCCGCGATCGATCGTCCGATGATTCCAACGTCCATTGATTCGAGCAGATAGTACGGTCGCTCACGACCGTCAACTCGCGAATTCCAGAAGCCAACCTTTCGTCATTTAGGGAAAAGTTTCGATGTCCACCATTACTCATAGTCAAAGTACCCCGAACGATAACGGCAAGCTCGGAGGGCATGCCGGAGACTCAATTCGTACCGCGTCTGAGTCGGTCAGTAAACGCTGGTCGACACTCGGCAGCGAATCTCGACGGACGGTGCTCTACGCGGTCGCAGGACTTGCGTGTTTGGCAGTCACCGCAGTGGTCGAATGGGCAAGCCGTCCAGCTGAAATTCGAGAATACGGGAAAGTGGGGCAGCCCTTCTTTCCCGATTTCACCGACCCAACCCGTGCGATGGCGCTGAACGTCGCGGTCATCGACAAGGAACAAGTGACTGCGCAAGAGTTCGCGGTGGAGCAGACACAGAATGGGCAATGGGTAATTCCCTCGCATCACAATTATCCTGCCGATGCGGAGGATCAACTAGCGAAAACTGCCAGCAGTGTGATCGGCATCACGCGGGGGGCAATGGTCAGCCGATGGGCATCAGATCATCCCCGCTACGGCGTTGTCGATCCCAAAGTCGATTCGCTCGGCGTCGATCAACTCGAAGGGATCGGAAAACGATTGACACTCCGCGGCGAGGGCAACGAGGTGCTGGCTGATTACATCATCGGTGATCCGGTCGAAGGAGAAGTGAACCAATATTACGTCCGCCACCCCGAAGAGGACGAAACCTATGTCGCGACGCTGGACATCGATCTGTCCACACGATTCCGCGAGTGGATCGACACCGATCTACTGGGGGTCAGCAGTTCCGATATCGTTCAACTGAGCTTGAACGATTATCAATTCGACGAACTCAATGCGACGGTGACGCAGCGGGATGTTACCACGCTTCGTCGCGAAAGTTCAGGCGAACCATGGCAGATGGCCGAAATCGACGACGCCGTTGCTGAGGTAGATCAAGATGCCGTGCGTGAAACGATCATCGCGATCGCCGGACTGAATATCGCCGGCGTGCGGCCAAAGCAGAAAGGGTTGACGCCGCAACTGCAGCTCGATCGCGAGGCGGTGGGATCGCAGCGCGACGTGGACCGGTTGCAATCCGACCTGCTTTCGCGAGGCTTTTTGTTGCAGCCGGCCAGCGATAGCGATCCAGACACCTTGAAGCTGATCGCTCGCGAGGGTGAGTTGTCCACGGCAACGAACGAAGGGCTGGTGTACAAACTGCACTTCGGTCGCGTCTTTACTGGCAGCGAAGAGGAATTGGAAATTGGCCTCACGAGTGCCTCGAGTGATGAAGACGACAAACAGTCCGAGGCTTCCGAGAAAACCGGCGACGCTTCCGACGAACAAGGCGAAGAGAGCGGTAATGGCGACGAGCAGCAGAAGGACAAGGAGAAGCCTGGGCGTTATGTCTTCGTCACCGTTGCATTTGACAAGCAGTATTTTGGAGATGAGCCGTCCAAACCAAGCGAACCCGAGAAGCCCGAAGCTTTAGAGCAGAAAGACTCGGCCAACTCGTCTGATGTGAACGAGTCCGAGGAGGCTGGGGCTGAAGTAGACGAGCAAGAGGCTGCGAAGCTTGAAGAACTCCGCAAGGAATACGAGAACCAGATGGACGAGTATCAATCGAAGCTGCGAGAGTTTGAATCCTATCAAGAGAAGGTGAAAGCGGGTAAAGAAAAGGCAGAGGAGCTGAATCACCGTTATGCTCAGTGGTACTACGTGATCCCAGGGGAACAGTACGATAAGCTTGCCCTGTCACGCAGTGACTTTATCAAAGCCAAAGAGGCATCCGAGGACGACGCGGCAGCAAATGAAGAATCCTGTGCGGTGACCGAAACGTCGAGCGATCCATCGGAAACCGAGGCCGCGACTGATTCCGAAACGGAGGCTACGGCCAAGCCCGAAACTGAAACTCAGGCTGCGGCTGAAACTGAACCGGAAGCTGCAACCGCGACGAAGACCGCTGATAGAACCGAAATGGAGTCCTCCGATTCGGAAGTGGATTCGAAACACGAAGCTACGCCGGACGCTGAAACCGTAACGAAAACGGAGTCCGCGACCGACGACTCAGCCGACGGTTCGTCTGCCCAAACGCTCAGCGAGTCCAGCGACGATGGATCAGCCGAAACTCCGTAGGGGATCGACATCAGATCGTCATCCCGCATTCATTGTGGCTCAGTCGCAATGACGCTATGACGTCTGAGGCGTGACGTTAATGCGATGGCAACGTCATCAAGTGGTTTCCCCGATCGCAATAACCCTCTCCCGCCCGGATTCCGCGGCGGGAGAGGGCATTTTGTTAGGGCATCGTGCCTTTCCGGCAGGTGCAATTCTGCTTGCGGTGCCAAATCATGACAGCCGATTCCATTGCTTGAAAGTACAATCGGACTGAGGTACTCGGGAGACACCGTTTTGTCCGATCGTCAGGTCATGAGCAACGCAGTTCAGGCCTGAGTTCCCGTGCCAAAATCGTCTGGCACGGCGGTTGCTATTTCGGATTTTTGCCGCTGGCGTTGTGCCAAATTGGCTGTGGCTCCGGAGCGGCAGGGCCACGAAAGTTGTGCAATGTCCAAGCGAACAATGGAGGGCATTTCATGGCGACTGCTACGAAATCAGAAGCAAATTCCAGTCTTAACCTGAAGCTAAAACCTCTTGCCGACCGCGTTGTCTGCCAACGTGACGAAGCGGACGAGATGACATCCGGCGGCATCGTGCTGCCCGATTCTGCAAAAGAGAAAGTCAACCAAGCGAAAGTGATTGCGGTTGGCCCCGGCAAACTCGATGACAACGGCACCTGTCATCCTCTCTCGGTCAAGCCAGGCGACCACGTTCTGCTGAGCAAGTACGGTGGCGACGAATTTGAAGTTGGCGAGATCAAATACACCATCGTCCGAGAGAGTGACATCTTGGCGGTCATCGAAGAGTAGGCAAGGGAATCAACTCGGAATAGGAAATCAACTATGTCAAAAATGATTGCTTTTGAACAAGAAGCCCGCGAATCGATGCGTCGCGGTGTTTACAAATTGGCCAAGACTGTCCGTAGCACACTTGGGCCGGGCGGGCACAATGTGATCATCCAAAAGAGTTACGGATCGCCCGTTGTCACTCGAGATGGCGTTACCGTTGCCAAAGAGATCGAACTCGAAGACCCCTATGAAAACATGGGGGCACGGATGGTCCGCGAAGTAGCTTCGAAGACCAACGATGTCGCCGGGGACGGAACGACGACGGCGACCGTGCTTGCCGAAGCGATTTTTAACGAAGGGTTGCGAGCCGTTGTGGCGGGGACCAATCCGATCGGCATGAAACGTGGCATCGAGCAAGCGGTCGAAGACATCGTCAGCAAGCTCAAATCGATGTCGACGCCGATCAAAGGCCGCAAAGAGATGGAACAGGTGGCTCGAATCAGTGGCAACCAAGATCCCAAGGTCGGCCAGATCGTTGCCGATGCGATGGACAAAGTCGGCAAGGACGGCGTCGTCACGATCGACGAAGGCAAGAGCCTCGAAACCGAAGTCAAATGGGTCGAGGGGATGCAGTTTGACAAAGGCTACCTGTCGCCCTATTTCGTCACCTCGCCTGACACGATGGAGTGTGTGCTCGAAGAACCCTATGTGCTGATCCATGAAAAGAAGATCAGCAACCTGCGTGACTTCGTGCCGCTGCTAGAAAAAGTTGCCAAAGCAGGCAAACCGCTGCTCATCATTGCTGAAGATGTCGACGGCGAAGCCTTAGCAACGCTGGTGGTGAACCGTTTGCGGGGAACCTTCGTTGCCGCCGCGGTGAAAGCACCTGGCTATGGCGACCGCCGTAAAGCAATGATGGAAGACATGGCCATTTTGACCGGTGGCAAAGCGTTCTTTGAAAGCTTAGGGGTGAAGCTCGAGAACATCGAACTTGCCGACCTTGGGCGTGCCAAGAAGGTCATCATCGACAAGGAAAACACAACGATCATCGAGGGTGCCGGCAAGACTGAGGATATTCACGCTCGCATCAAGCAGATCGAGACGGAGTATGACAAGTCGACCAGCGAATACGATCGCGAAAAGTTGCAAGAACGCAAAGCGAAACTGGTGGGCGGCGTGGCCAAGATCAGCGTCGGTGGCGCGACCGAAGCCGAAGTCAAAGAAAAGAAGATGCGTTACGAAGACGCGCTGTCCGCAACGCGTGCCGCAGTCGAAGAGGGCATCCTGCCCGGTGGCGGCGTGGCACTCGTGCGAGCGGCCAGCCAGTGTGACGCATCAAAACTAAATGACGATGAACGTGCCGGATACAACATCGTGCTAAGAGCATGTCGAGCGCCGATGACTTGGATTGCCGAGAATGCGGGTCAAGACGGATCGTTGGTGTGCGAGAAAGTGGCTGCCGAGCAAGGCAACTACGGCTACAACGCTGCCACGAACACCTATGAAGATCTGGTGGAATGCGGCGTCATCGACCCCACCAAAGTGGTCCGCACGGCACTCGAAAACGCGTCGAGTGTCTCGACGTTGCTGCTAACCAGTGATGCATTGATTGCAGACAAGCCCAAGGCGGAAACGAAGTCAGCCAAGGGGCACGGCGGCGACTATGACATGTACTAGTCGCTGTTGAGTTGCGATTGCTCCGCTTACTCCTGCGTTCGCCGTCGTTGCCTGCTTGGGCATCGGCGGCTTTTTTTGTTTCCAAGTTGGGGCGACATGAAACACGATTGGACGTTTGGGGGGCAGGCCAGAGAGCTGCTCGTTCTCGATCGTTGCAGTCACGTGATCTTCGTCTCAGATTATTGTCTCAGCGGTTCGTTGCGTCCCGTCTGCCGCAGTGTCAGACGAGGTCCGCTCACGAGAATACGAGCTTGTGCGGCAGCAACGGCCTGACTGTATAGAGTCGTGAGCCACTCTATAGCCTTTTCCGATGAATGCTGTGCAGCCAGTGGAGTGGCAGGTTGACTTGCGCCGATCCCTCTTTTAGCATGGCAGCTAGGGCGGTTTCTGCAACGTTAGTGTGGATGCACCCATTCGCCCTATTTCTATCTGCATTTTATCGATCGTCTTTTTTACACGTAGGCTATTTCGCATGAGACGCCCCCTGTTTCGTCCGCAACAGAGAATTTCACTCATTTCGTTTGTCGTTGTCTTGATGTGCTTGTCGCACAGCGGATGCGGAGGAGATACAGCGACATCACCGAGTTCGGATGAGTTGTCGGAGTATGTTTCCGAAAACCCGCACGACTTCGATAGTGGTGCCACGCTGGACAACGGCAACACCACTGAATAGCCGATACGCCGTGCGGTCGTTTTAAGAGTCTTTTTATCCGCAGGCATATGCCTCGGTTCTTTTTTGCCATTAATCAGAGGTCTGATGGATGCTACGTTCAAAGCAAACACGAGGTTTTACCCTCGTCGAACTATTGGTTGTGATTGCAATTATCGGTGTCTTGGTAGGCCTGCTGCTGCCTGCGGTTCAAGCCGCACGGGAAGCAGCTCGGCGGATGAGTTGCAGCAACAATTTCAAGCAGATTGGGCTTGCACTTCACAACTACCATGCCGCCTACAACCAGTTGCCGGCACACTCCAGAGGAACGACCAATACGGCTAACTCTGGCTCGCCAAATCCAGCGCTGCGTCGGGATGGCGGAGGAGGACACAATCGCAACGAACTAAGTTGGTTGCCAGGATTGACGCCATTCTTTGAGCAACAAGCACTTTGGGAACAGATTAGTAATCCGATGGATTCCGATGGCAATGGCGTTGTCGATTTCCAAGCGATGGGCCCCGATCCGCGAATGAACATCTCCGACCATGGTGCGGCCGGAAATCGATACTCGCCTTGGTTGACGAATATCCCTTCGCTTCGTTGCCCTAGTGATCCAGGCGAGGGGCTACCCGCTCAAGGTCGAACCAACTATGCGGCGTGTTTGGGCGACTCGACACATCACATGCATGTAGGGAATCAGGATGACCGAGCGGTTTCGCCAAGCACCGGGTGGTATACCGCCGAGCGTGCGGCGTGTCGCGGCGTCTTTGTCGCCAGCCGGTCGACGAAATTCAGTGAGATTTTGGACGGTTTGGCAAACACGATTGCCGCGGGTGAAATTTGTACCGATTTAGGTGATCGCGATGCACGAACTTGGCCCGCGGACGCTCCCGGCAGCATCATGGCCAGCTCGAGCGATCCGACCGGACCGAACAATGCGTTGGAGTGTCGTCCAATGCTCGATCCACAACGTCCGCAGTTTTGGGTCAACGGAGCTCCGTTCGTTTCTTCGCCTGCCGTCACCGGACCTGATGCGGAAATGGCACGCGGTTACAAGTGGGCATATGGTCGACCATTGTTCAGTGCGATGAACACCATCCTTCCTCCGAATTCGGAGATTTGCATGCAGGATAACCGACATAACGAGGGAGTGCTTCCGCCAAGCAGCCGCCACCAGGGCGGTGTCCATGTGCTGATGGCCGACGGCGCGGTAAAATTCATTACTGATTCCATCGAAGCCGGGAACTCAAAGGCTCCTCCTGTTCGCCACGACGGCTGGGTCATCAACCCCGCTGGATCCAAAAGTCCTTATGGTCTTTGGGGAGCACTTGGGACTCGGGCCAATAAAGAACTGATCGACGGCGAGTTTTAATACTCAATGTCATAGAGGCTTTCTCACGCGTTCTGAGATGTCCTTGGAAAAACTAAGCGAGTAGACCGAGTCTGATTGACTCGCTACTTGCGGCAGGGGGATGTCCGCAATGTTTGGATGCTCCGGCGAATCGGATTCGCCGAACAGATTAGGCCAACAGTTCTTTGATGACCGATCCGCCGAATTGCGACAACTGTTTGTGGCGACCGGCGTGGTAGTAGGTCAGTTGGTTATCGTCCAAACCCAGCAGATGTAACAGTGTGACATGGACGTCGCGGATGTGATGGACACACTCGACCGCCTCGCCGCCAATTTCATCGGTTGCGCCGACCGTGTGTCCGGCGCGAGTGCCGCCGCCAGCGAACCACATCGTCATTGCTTTGGCATTGTGGTCACGACCATACGATTGGCCGCCGCCGCGAAGGCCGTTGTCGGGGGTGCGTCCGAATTCGCCACACCAAACCACCAGCGTGTCCTCGAGCATACCGCGTTGTTTCAAATCGCGAAGCAGTGCCGCGATCGGTTTATCGACGCTGCGAATCAGCGATCCATGGGCCTTTTGGATATAGTCGTGGCTATCCCAATTGCCCGCGTAGGCCTGCACAAAACGAACGCCCTTTTCGACCAAGCGGCGGGCAAGTAAACATTTACGTCCAAAGTCGTCGGTTTTGGCATCACCGATCCCATAAGCTGCTAGCGTTCGTGCGGATTCTCCGTCGAGATCGATCACGCCGGGAACCTCGGTCTGCATCGAGTAGGCCAGTTCGTAGCTGTCCATGCGGGCCGCCAAATCGCTACGTCCGGGCCGCGCGGCCAAATGCTGTTGATTCAGTTGGGCCAGTAAGTCGAGATTCTCGCGTTGCCGATCCTGCGTGATCTCGTCGACGGGAGAGAGATCCAAAATGGGGCTGCCTGAGGATCGAAGCGGAGTGCCTTGAAACTTGGCGGGCAGGAATCCGTTGGACCAATTCCCCGCTCCCCCTTGCGGATAACTCGTTCGCGGAAGTACGACGAAACCAGGTAAGTTCTCGTTGGGAGATCCCAATCCATAAGTGACCCAGGAACCGACGGCGGGGTCGCCGCCAAATTGATTTCCGGTGTTCAGTTGGTAGCAAGCCGTGGGATGGTTGACCGATTCGACTTGCGCGCCCCGATAGAAACAAATCTCGTCCACCATTTCCCGTAAGTGCACCCAAGGGGAGGAGATGTCGGCTCCGCACTGGCCCGCTTTGACAAAGTCGAAGGGACTTTTGACAAAGTAGCGTTTGCCGGAGGACATTGCACTTTCCATCTCACCACTGCGGGTGAACGCTTTCAAGTGCTGTTTCGCCAACTCGGGTTTGGGATCAAAGGTGTCCAGATGTGACGGACCGCCTTCCATCATTAAAAAGATACATCGCTTGGCTTTCGCTGCATGGTGTGGCAATGATTCATTTCCATGAACCATCGACGCAAAAGCGATCGATCCTAGCCCTGTACCAAGTCCGAACAACGTGTCGCGGCGATTTGGTTTGACAATGGTATGATTCATGATTCACTGCCGTGCAAGGCGTAGTACAGGCTGCCAGCCTGTTGTGTGTGTTGTAGTACGGGCTGCTAACCTGTTTTGTATTCTTTCCTGCAGGCTTACAGCCTGCACTACGAGGGGCGACTCAGTCCAAATACGAAAACTCGTTCGTGTTGAGGATGACCAACAAGACATGGGCCAAGCCACGAGTGTTAGCGTCGACGTCGGCCGGCCCAAGGTCCGGCACGTAGGTTTTGTAAGCGGGGAGGATCTCTTCAAAGCGATAGGGCTCGCCGGTCTTTTCAGCCATCACCGTGCGTGTAATGCGATCGGCAAAGATTGGACGCTCGTAGGTCTTGCTCGACTCTTCATCGCGGGCTGATTGCCAATGGGCTAGACAGAGAGCGAGTTCGCGGTCGTTCGGTTCGCGGGCAACGGCCAATTCGAAGGCACGACGCAGCGTGGCTTCGTCGTTTACCAGTTCCGCAGTGATCAAACGATTAGCGAAGGCGATTGCCCGGTCAAAAACCTCCTGCGAGTTGAGCAACGTTAACGCTTGTGGTGCCACGGTAGACGTTTCACGCAGTTCACAGGATTTGTCTGGCCCCGGTTGATTGAACGTTTCCATGAATGGGTCTCGCAGACCACGAATGCGCTCGGCATACAGGGTACGGCGGTTTCGCTGCTGCGGCATCGGATCGGGTTCGTAAACCGATGCGGCGCCTCCCATGATCTGTCGCGGTTGAAACGCGACCTCGAGATTGATGTCAGGGCGACAGGGGATTCCGCCGACGGTTCGTTCGAGTTCACCGCTGACCGAAAGCATAGCGTCACGCAGTTCCTCCGCCGTCAACCGTCGTGGTTGAAAGGTTGCATAGAGCTGATTCAGCGGATCCTTTTCTTGCAGTTGATCGGGATCCGGGTGCCGGCTGTCGCGGCGGTAGGCAGCGGAAGTGACAATCAGGTGATTCAATTTCTTGATCGAGCCTCCGTTGTCCATGAACCACGCTGCCAAATGGTCCAGCAATTCAGGATGGGAGGGGAATCCACCGGTTCCGCCAAAGTTGTTCGGATTTGCCGCGATGCCTTTGCCGAAATGCCACGACCACACGCGATTGACAATGACTCGGGCCGTAAGCGGGTTTGTCGGATCGACAATCCAATCGGCCAATGCTCGACGGCGATCGCCTTTGCCGCTGGGGAATTCGACCGCATTCATTTGCCCGAGCGACTCGGCTGCACTGAGGGCACCCGGGGTGACGACGTCGCCGGTCGCGTACACGTCTCCGCCGCTGTGGATGACATCCTGTTCAATTTCGCCTTTCTTCCAGCGATCGTCGGGCAGGTCGATTCGCCCGCTAATGTTCTTTCGTGAAATGGTTGCTCCGGTGTAAACGGATAACGCCATTGGTTCGCTGCGATCACGCTCGATGCCATGTCGCGAGATGTTTTTGGAGATCCGAGCCAGCGAGGCTTCGTCACCAGGATCCAGCCCGTTGTCGCCAACCTTGGCGTTGCCAGATTCCTGTCGTTTTCGCCGCTGGATCTTTGCCGAAAGCTGTTTCCTCTGTGTCTCGTACGCAGCAATTTTGGCATCAACCCATTGCGAATCCGCCGCGAACCCTTGTTGGTTCTCTTGGTCCAGAAATGCCGCCTCTCGCTCAGCAAACTGAGTGGTCGAGAAGACTGCCATCATGCGGTAGTAGTCACGCGTCGGCACCGGATCGAATTTGTGATCATGACATTTGCAGCACGACATCGAATGCGCGAGGAAGGTTTGCCCCACCGTGTCAGTCACATCGTCCAACCATTGTCCGCGAGTTTCCTTGAACACACTCATGCCGGTTTGTTCCCAAGGCCCCATGCGTAGGAAGCCGGTCGCGATCAAGTTTTCGGCGTTGGTTTCATCGATCTCGTCGCCGGCGATCTGCTGACGCACGAATTGGTTGTACGGTTTGTCCTCATTGAACGAGCGAACGACATAGTCACGGTACCGCCATGCGTTAGGGCGGCTGTAATCGTTCGCGAAGCCGGCGGTATCGGCATAGCGGACGACGTCAAGCCAATGCATCGCAAAGTGTTCACCGTAGTGCGGCGATGCCATCCACCGTGCCGCGTAGCTGGCGACCGCGGCATCCGAATCCGCTTGATAGTCCGCTACGAACCGCTTGACCTCGGCAGGAGTGGGGGGCAATCCGGTCAGCCCAAAGCGGAGTCGGCGAACCAGTGTTGCGGCATCCGCAGGCGGTGCCGGTGTGACATCGTGTTCGGCCAGTTTTTTGTTGATAAACCAGTCGACCGGATGGTGACCGTCCGGTACGTCCTGTTTTTCGATTGGACGGTACGCCCACAATTGTTCCGGTGCATAACGTCGGTTTTGCCACGCGTCGGAGAGGGCACGCGAAACCAGGACTTGTTCGCCTTCGGCATACGCTTGTTGAATCTGTTTAACCCGATCGTCACTTGGCCACGGAGCCCCGGCGTCAATCCAATCACGAATGAACCACTGCTGTTGCTCGGACAGTTGATCCGCCTGTTTCGGCGGCATCTCATAGTCTTCGATTTGCCGCGTCGTGCTGAGGTACAGGATGCTGTGTTGCCCATCGCCAGTTAGCACCACATCGGTGTCGAACGAATCGCCGCCTGCTAGCACGCCGTCGCGTGATCGCAGATCCAAACCACCTTCGATTCGGTCCGGATCTTGGCCATGACAAGCAAGACATTTTTCCTCTAGCAGCGGTTTCACGTGCAGGGCAAACAGCTTTTCGTCCTCGCTAACACTGTCCATCTCCTCAGCCAACACTGCGGTGGCTGTGAAAAGGAAAAACGCGAGGAGGAAAATGGTTTTCATAAGTAGTACAGGCTGCCAGCCTGTTAGTTTTAGAAATAGCGTGTCTAATGCAGGCTGGCAGCCTGCACTACTACGTTGTGGGTAACCAAGCGGTGGTGTCGCCATCGATTAGGAATCGATCATGGCACGAGCACCACGGCCAATCTTCATGTCGTGACACCAATCCCGCGGTCACGGGATTGGCTCGGATGTAGTTCGTGATTCGTTCAAGTTCATCGTCATTGCGTGCCCAATGGTCGTAGGACTCGGGTTGCCAGAACGTCCCTGTCCGTTTCAGTACCCGGTTTGCCTTGTTTGCAGTATAGCTCTTCAAGCTGTGCATGATTTTTGAGAGCGGACTTACGGCGTCAGCACGCTCGCCAACAACCATCTCGGCATCTGCATCAAGTGAAGGTGAAACTTCCACTGGGGTTGGCGTTAACAGGACGTGCACGTGATTCGGCATCACGCAGTAGGCATGTAAGTGGCACTTGCTTTCGTCATGGTGATAAAGGTTTTCGCGTAACATCGACGCAATGCGTGGGTTACGAAGCCAATCAAGGTTCGATAGCTGATCAAGGTATTTTTCATACGCGACAAACAGTAGTCGGTTGACGTGGCTACGATATTCGCCAGGCGGACGATCGGTTGGTTTGGCGAGTAATTGATCTCTGCGTTTGTTCAGATCGTGAACGACAGCGACCGGCAGACTTCCTGCAAGCCGATAGGTAACGAAGTGGGCAGCGCCGGAGACGTACCAGTGTGGCAACGATCGCTTGTGGATCAGTTCGATGGCCGGGGCTCCCGTCGTAGCACAGGCTGCCAGCCTGTTCATATGATAAAAATGTGTTTCTCATGCAGGCTGGCAGCCTGCACTACTCGGTATTATACCGGATGCTGCGGGGGGCAAGCTCACGCAATTGGATACGGCGAAGTCGCCAACTGCCCGGCGTTTCGACGCCGAGGAAAGGCTCGCTCGACAGCGTCAGTGTCTGCCCTTTGCGAACGACGCCGATATCACTGAGCACGCCTGATTGGTCTTGCGAATCGATGTCAGCATCAACGCAGTAAATGTTAAGCGGGGCGTTGTCACCGATTTTGTAAAATCCACCGCAGGGCTGGCCGCCCGCGTACAAGGACACCGATTCGATCAAGACGTCACGATCAAAACGGATTGTCATCGTTTCACCACTGTCGACGGCGGCGGATGCGCCCCCGACCATTCCGATCCCGTCATCGGACACATCGAATCCCCGTTTGGCTGCCGCTGAGTCGTTGTATTGGCCAACAAACTCGGCAGCAATCTCGCCCACGTTTAGATTGAAAGCGGCTGATTGAGTATCTTTGATTTGATCTCGGATTGCCTCGTCAAATTGAAAGTCAATGGCGAAGGTTTTTGAAAGGGGAACGTCGCTGTAACGATGTCCGCCACAATTTCGATGCAGCCGTGCGGCATCGCAAAGATGCGCGATGAGTGGCTGCAGGGTCGGTTCTTGGATCAGGTTGTGCGTTTCCATGGGATCGGCAGCCAAGTCGTAGAGCTCAAACGGGGTGGTTTGTCCGGCACGCAGCAGAGCTGGATCAAAGAAGATCTTCCACTGTCCACGCTTCTCTTGCCCTGCCACGATTGGGTTGTCGAGCCGCATCGCACTGGCCGCTGGATCCGGCTTTGCCTGTTTGTGATCGTGATAGAACATCGGACGTGGTTCGAGTGTTTTCCCTTGCCACGCTGCCAAGACGCTCCGACTATCCTCAGCCCCCTTTTGTCCGTGGCGTAAATCAGGGAGGTCGCTTCCCAAAATTTCAGCAAACGTGGCGAACATGTCGTGCAGTCCGACCAGTGACGTGTTGGTTTGCCCGGTTGTTTGCGGATCCCCATCCCCCACACCGCCGTTTTTCCAAGCGACCAATAGCGGCACACGGTGACCGCCTTCGTAACAGGATCCTTTGTTGCTTCGGAAGGGCCCTGTTGCGGTTTTCGATTTGCTTTCGGCACCGTTGTCACTCGTGAAGATGACGATGGTGTTATCCATCAGCGGATGTCCCGGCCGTCTTGGGTCTTCGTTCTGCTCGAGGAAATCGATCATTCGCCCGAGCGCCACGTCGTTTTCGTGGATAAAGTCGCTTCTTACATTCATCGGTTTTCCACTGACGCTTCGCGACGCACCCGCAACAGCAACGCCACCGATTTGATCATCGGGTGTGTAAGGCGAATGGTTTGAATTCGAAGGGTAGTAAACAAAGAAGGGTGGCGAGGCGGCCTCCCCATCACGAACATGCTCGCTCATAAACCGGATCGCGTGGTCCGAATGACGGCCGCCGAGTTCGTCCAACACGTAAGCGTGTGGACCATCGGTATGGAGCTGTTTACCACGTCCGGTACCGCTGACGACCGTACGTCCATCGATGTGTCCCGGACCGTGTGATTGATGTTCATCATTAGGACGCTGCTTCGTTCCCAATGCTGTACCGCTGGTGCCATGCGATCGCGAGGTGAAGTGACAGACATCGAAACCATGATCCAGCGGAGTGTCCGCCATCGGTTGGGTGAGGTCGGCATCATCCCAACCTGCGGCTGGCCGTCCGTCGCTTTGCCGATAACGCAGCCCGACATGCCACTTGCCGAACAAACCGGTTCGGTAGCCGTGCGATTTCATCAGCGTGCCAAGCGTCGGTCGATCCGCTTCGATCATTGGATCCCCTTGAACGCCAAACAAAACGAAATGTTTCAAGCGGTTCCGCCACGGGTATCGTCCCGTTAGCAATCCATAGCGTGTGGGCGAACAGCGTGACGAGGGTGCGTGGGCGTCCGTAAATCGCACTCCCATGTTGGCGAGTCGCTGCATGTTTGGAGTCGCAATCTGGTCGGCATCCGAATTGCCAGTGAAGTCCTGGTAAGCACTGGTGTCACCGAGTCCCATGTCATCCGCCATCATCAAGATGATGTTAGGCCGATCGGATGCACTGCTGATACTGGCAAAAACCAACCATGCGATGGACGCGGTCAACGACATCATGAATGAGTTGCCACAGATTTTCATAAAGGCTCTCATTGGAACGTAGGGGAGAAGGGATGCGTTGTGGGCTGCGATTATTTGGACAAGTTTAAGTGCTGGCAGCTTGAACTACCGTTCGCCTCGCGACGCGGCATCCACGGCAGCTTGTCTCTTTTGCTCTTCCTTCTTGACATTCGGGCCGTGAGGGTCGAGCCATCGCGGAGGCATCAGTTCCTGTTGCCATTGCTCGTATTTTGTAGTCAATGCTTTTACCAAGCCGGGATTGGTCGCCGAGATGTCTTCGCGTTCCCAAGGGTCTCGGCCGATATCAAATAACAGATGTTTACTCTTGTAAACACTATAGACCAATTTATGGTCACCATCCCGCACCGCATAGCCGTAGCGACCATCGCCCACCGCATACCGCCAGAACAGAGTTTGATGAGGCTTCGCTTGGTCGTTGTGTTGCAGGTAGGGTAGCAGGTTGACGCCATCGAGCTGCACGGACTCAGACGTCTCGACCTCTGCGGCAGCCAACGCGGTTGGGAAAATGTCGAGCGCCGTGATGGGATGGTCATAGCGTTGGTCGCCCTGAATTTTGGCAGGCCATGAGACACAAAACGGAACGCGGATTCCGCCTTCGAACAACATCCCTTTATGCCCACGGTATGGAAAATTGACCGCGTGATCGGTTCGCCCACCGTTGTCGCTATAGAAAAAGATCAACGTGTTATCGCGAAGCCCGAATTCCGTCAGCTTGGCGGTCACCCGGCCGATTCCTTCGTCCATCGCCGCCACCATCGCGCCGTAGACCGCTCGTCCGCCATATTCGATGTGTTCCGTTTTCTTCAGGTGTTCGCGGGTCACTTGATCGGGTGCGTGCGGAGCGTTGTAGGCCAAGTACATAAGAAACGGGTTGGATTGATTTCGCTCAACAAACGAAACGGCTTCACTGGAAAAATCGTCCGTTAAATAGCTCAGTTCCGATTTTGCTACGACCGCGCCATTTCGCAGGACTCCGTGTTCGGGAGACCTGTTGCCGGTGTCACCCCAGTAACTCATGCTGCCGCCTGAGAAACCGAACCACTCGTCGAAGCCACGTTCGGTGGGCCAGAATTTTGGCTCGTCACCGAGGTGCCATTTTCCGATACAGCTCGTTTGATAACCGTTTTCTTGTAACACGTTCGAAAGCAACGTTTCGCTCAGCGGTAAACCATCGCTGCTGCCGTCTTTACCTGAATTGGGATTACATTCGTGCCCAAATCGCTGTTGGTATCGTCCTGTCAATAAGCCCGCACGACTGGGGCTACAGTACGGATGCGAGGCGTAGCCGGATTCGAATACGATCCCGCTTTTCGCCAATTCATCCAAGTGCGGCGTCGGAATCTCTTGGCACCCGTTGAACCCAACGTCGCTGAAACCAAGATCATCGGCCACGATCACGATGATGTTAGGGCGGTCATCGGCCATCAAGTTTCCGTACAGACTAATTATCGCGACCATTGCCGCGGCAATGCTTCTTATCATCATTTTTCCTGGTGGGTGGGGTGGGGGCTTCGTGGATAGCTACCGCTGTCATCCGTTGTGGGAATCGTGGATCGGCTGCGCTTATTGGCTAATGTTGTTGCTTAGCCATTTGTCAACGATGGCCACGCCGTATCGATGATCGTACCGCGAGAACCATCGATTTGCACAAGAAAGGTGGGAAAACCAAGGCGGGGTAAGACGTCATGACCGGTTGATAGGGGCGTTGCAATCTGAATTGTGAAGTGCAGGGGGCAAAAAAGGACGATGGTCTTGGCAAAAAAACACCTCATCGATGCTGAAGGTTTTGACTTGCCCGAGTCCATCGGTCATACTGCCACTCCCGCCTGACTTTCCCTGCCCCGCCACCTCTCGGCGACGTATCAACATGAAGTTCTTGATCCACGCCTTGATCCGTGTTTGCATTCCCGTCGGCATCCTGATCGCCGGCGGATATGGCTTTGCAGTTTTGTCCGTCAACACGGACCAAGAGCCCAGCGAGCCTGCCGAAAAACAGGTGCTTCGCAGCCACGTCTGTTCGCTCGATACACGTGACTTTGCGGTGAAAATCGAGACCCATGGCGTTGTCGGACCACACAATCACGTCGCGCTTAGCGCCGAAGTCACCGGGACAATTCAATCGACACATTCGATATTTGAGGCCGGGGCGTTTTTCAGTGCTGGCGACCTGCTGCTCGAGATGGACGACCGCGACTATCAAACCGCGCTGGACATTGCTCGCGAACAACACAAACTCGCCAAAGCGACGCTAAAGTTAGCCCAAGCGGCGAACGATCGGATGCAGCAACTCTTGCGTCAAGACAGTGCATCGACGTCCGAAGCCGATGCCATTTTTGCGTCGCTGGTTCAGGCCGAATCGCAAGTGGAGGTGACCGCGTCGGCAATCGAGCAAGCTGAACGCGACCTGCAGCGAACGAAAATCTATGCACCTTTTGATGGTCGCGTCGTGTCGAAAGAGATCGGAGTGGGGGAATTGGTTAGCCCTGGCACGGTGCTGGGCGAGGTGTTCGCGGTGGATTACGCCGAGGTGCGATTGCCGATCGCAGGTCGCGAACTACGCCATTTAAAATTGCCTGAAATGGAAGGCGACGCTCCGGTCGATGTCGAATTGCGAAATGCAATTGACACCTCCTCGGACAGCGTATGGCGTGCAAAGATCGTTCGTACCGAAGGCACGTTAGATGCCGATTCATTGGAACTGTTTGCAATCGCGAAAATCGAGGATCCATTTTCGTTAAACAGTGAGCATCCCGTGTTGCGAATTGGACAGCCGGTCGTGGCGACCATTTTCGGCGAGACGCTAAAAGACGTGATCGCGATTCCTCGCGGCGCCGTCCGGCGATTGGATAAGGTTTATTTGATTGATCAACAGAAATTGACACTGCGGTCATTGACCATCGATCCACTTTGGTCCGATGCCGAACATGTCATTGTTCCGGGGCAAACGATTCGCAACGGCGAACTGCTCGCCACCACGATGTTGGTCTATGCACCCGAAGGAAGCCCGGTCGAGATTATCCCCGAGGACGATGGACCGGTTTCGCTGGCAGGTTCACCGCCTGAGATGGAAGCGACGCCGTGATCCGTTGGTTTACCAATAACGGCATCGCCGCCAATTTCTTGATGCTCGCGATCATCGTCGCGGGCAGTTACGTTGCGGTGAACCATGTACCGCTTGAGGTCACGCCCGCGCTGAGCTGGGACACCGTGATCATCGACATGGAGTACCGTGGCGCGACCGCAAAAGACGTCGAGCGAGCGATCTTGATTCCTGTCGAGGCGGCTCTGGAAGGCGTCGACGGCATCGAGGCGCTGAATGCCGACGGCCATCGCGGTCGTGCAAAGTTTTTTCTGCGTGCCAGCCGTGGCACCGATTTGCGAAACCTGATGGACGACGTCAAGGCGCGGATCGACACGATTACCACGTTTCCAGCCGAGACGGAACCTCCACGCGTCTATATACCCGAATCAGCAAACCGCTACGACATTCTGCAGATCGCAGTGATGGGAAATTTGTCGGATCACGACATGCGTCGTGTCGCTCGGCGAGTTCAGCAGGACTTGGTCGAAATGCCGGGGATCAGTCGCGTCGACATTCGTGGAGCCAAAGAATCCGAAGTTTCCATCGAGGCCGATGTCGAGAAGCTGCTGGCTTACAATCTGACTTTCCAAGATTTGGCAGACGCAATTCGCGGGTTTTCGTTGGATCTTCCTGCCGGTGCGATCGATAGCGACAGCGGAACGTTTATTGTTCGCACACGCGGACAAGCCTATTCGGAAGACGAATTCAATGACATTCCGATTCGATCGTCCTCGGGAGCGGAAGTGCGTCTCGGCGAAGTCGCCACCGTTTCGGATGGATTCGTCGAAGGGGACCAAAAGACGTTCTTCAATGGCAAACCCGCTGTCTTTGTTCCGGTCATGCGAGTCGGAGATGAGAGTGCGATCGGAATCTCCAACGCGGTGCGTGAATACGTGCGGACCGCATCAACGCGATTTCCCGTGGGCATTGAGTTGGAAATCTGGGACGACGAGTCGCTGCAGATCCGACACCGGTTGAGCACGTTGGCGTGGTCGTTACTGCAGGGCGGCTTCTTTGTGTTGTTGATCTTAGGTCTGTTCATTCGACCGGCGTTGGCGTTTTGGATTGTGATCGGTATCCCCGTCTCGTTTGCCGGTGCGGCGATGTTGATGCCGTGGTTTGATTTGACCGCCAATGTGATGAGTTTGTTCGGGTTCATCATCGTTACGGGAATCGTTGTCGACGACGCGATCGTGACGGGCGAAAATGTGTATTCGAAAATTATGGAGGGGATCGATCCGCTTGAAGCGGCTGTCGAAGGAACTCGCGAAGTCGCAACGCCGGTGACCTTTGGTGCGTTGACGACGGTGGTTGCGTTCCTGCCGCTGATGTTCTTTGACGGCACGTGGGGCGATTACGCACGGCAAGTGCCACCCGTGGTAGCGCCGGTGCTGTTGTTCTCGCTGGTCGAGTCAAAGCTGATTCTTCCGGCTCACCTCAAGCATTTGCGTCGGAAAACGGGACGAGGCTGGTTCGCAAGGTTCCAAGCCGCAGTCGCTAAGGGGTTGGAACGCTTGATCAGCACGCTTTATCGACCTTCACTGCAAACCGCGGTGCGAAATCGCTGGGCCGTGATTGCCGGCTTCGTGTCACTCGGATTGTTGATGGCGGGATACTGTGCCGGCGGGCGAATGGGGTTCGTTGCATTTCCAAGTGTGGACAACACAAAAATCAGTGCCATGTTGGATCTTCCGGACGACACGCCGCTGGAAGTGACCGAGCGCTATATCGATCGGATCTCTGATGCACTTGATCAATTGGCGACCGAGTATGTGGACCCTGGGACTGGGCAATCGCTGGTGCAAAACGTCGTCCGAATGAGCGGGGGGCGGCGACCAGGGTCGAATTTTGACAAATCACGCGGCTACATGGCGTTCGAAGTTCTGCCGCCGGAACAGCGAACCGTGCCAGGCCCCAAGAACAACGAATTGGCGACGCGTTGGAGCGAGCTGGTGGGTGAAATCCCCGAGGCTCGGCGGTTTGAAACGCGGTCCGAGGCGGCTCTCGTTCGCGACGACCAATATGATGACGAAGATTTGAACATCGAATTGCGAGGCCCCTCGTCGCCTGAGAAACGAGCGGTCGCGCGGCAGATCAAAGCGATGTTGGAGGGCTACAGCGAGCTGAAAGGCCAATTTGCCAACGTCACCGAGGGGCAGGACGAGTTGGAGCTCAGTTTAAAGCCGCGTGCGGCGGAACTGGGGCTGACGCAATCGGCGTTGGCCAGCCAAATTCGCCAAGCTTTCTTTGGCGAGGAAGCACAGCGTCTGCAACGTGGGATCGATGACATCCGTGTGATGGTGCGGTTGCCGATCGAGGCGCGTCGGTCATTGCACACACTGGACCGCATGAAGATCCGCACGCCTCGTGGCGCCGAGGTGCCATTGGAAACGGTCGCGACAATCAATCTGGCCAAAGCACCTTCGTTTGTCGAACGCAACGATCGTGCTGAGATCATTCGCTTGGGAGCACAACCGGTGGATGAAACCGTGGACGTCGTGGGAATCTCGAAGGAATTGAAGCCGAAACTTGATGCGTTGTGTATCAAAAACGGATTGTCGTACCAATTCCTCGGCTATGTCGCCGAGGCCGAGAAAACGAAACAACAAACGATCATCGGTTCAACGCTTCTTTTTTTGACACTGTATGGACTGCTTGCGATCGCACTGAAGTCGCTCGTTCAACCAATCTATGTGTTGTTAGCCGTTCCATTTGCAATCATCGGAGCACTTGCCGGGCACATCGTATTGGACCTGACTCCATCCTACCTGTCGATTTTCGGGATGTTGGCGTTGGCCGGCATCGCGGTCAACGACACGTTGGTGATGGTTGATTTCATCAACCGGCGTCGCAGCGAAGGAGTGTCGCTGTTGGACGCGGCGCTGGAAGCAGGCGGAAAACGATTTCGGCCGATCTTTCTGACGTCGATCACGACGTTTGTTGGCTTGTTGCCGCTGATGTTGGACGAATCGATTCAGGCCCAATTTTTGATTCCCATGGCCGTTTCACTCGCCTTCGGAGTGTTGTTCGCAACGGCGATCACGCTGTACATGGTGCCGTGCGCTGTGCTGGCGGGGTCCGACGTGGCCCGATGTGCAAAAGCGATCGCAAGCTGGTACTGGTCGCCCATGTCACGGCAAACCAGCGGATCAGAATCGCTGAATGCGAACTGAATTGCACTCGATTTCAGAGAACGCAGGCCTTACCGGGAGCGTCTCCGCCGACGAGCCGCTCACCCGCTACTAACCGACCTTGGTCATCTCGTAAATGCTCAGTGCTTCAATGGCACCTTCGGTCGCCGCGCCAAGTTCTTTCACATGGTTGCTGTTAGAATGCATCTGCCAAAGTTCTCGCGACTCCCAGTTCTCGTAGAACAAAAAATGCGCCGGGTTCTCGTTGTCTTGATGCAAGTCGTATTGAACGCAGCCCGGTTCGGCGTGAGTAGGAGCGATCAGCTTTAGAAGCTCGGATTTGACCAAGTCGACTTTGTCTGCTTTGGCTTTGATGTCAGCGACGATTGTTAAATGAGCCATGTCTTGATTCTTTGGTGCGATGATTCGTCAAACGGTGGTGTTAGTTGATCAGTAATGGTGGTGAGCAGTGGTAGTGGCGAACGCCCACCCCGGGGCTAAAGTTTGTGGACGTCTCGAAACGCCAGCTGTGACTCGGAGAGCCGAGCCCTATCGTATCGCTTTCAGTGCAAATCATCGAGTACCGTCTCGCCGATCGCGTGCGTTTGGACGAATGTTAATGAAACAGTTTCGTGAGTTCGCAGCGAGCGATTTTGGCAAATCGGATTGTTGCCGCCGAACTGCCGCGGCGAGTCGAATATGATCTATGGGCGTGAACTGGTTCGGCGGCATCGTGGCTCGATTGCAAGGAAGAATTTTTTGCCAATTCGACTTATCCTTTTTTCCGGCCTTGCAGCGGATCACGACGTGTTTGCTCCGCAATCGTTAGCGTTTGAACAGTTGATCGTCCCGGTCTGGCCTGAGCCCGAACCCGGCGACACGCTCGACAGCTACAGCAAGCGGTTGGCAGACGATTTACGTTCGACGGAAACCACTGTGATCGGCGGAGCATCCTTTGGCGGGATTGTCGCCTTGCACGTCGCCAAGTATCTCGATCCTTTGGCCGTGATTTTGATCGGCAGTGTTCGTGGCCCGTCGGAGCTGCCGCGTTATGCACGAGTGGCTCGTTATTTGAAGCCTTGCGTATCGCGTCTGCCGGTTGGCTTGTTACAAAAACTTACCTCGCCCCTTGATTCGCGAGTCATCGCCAGACGAGTTCCCCACCTCAGCGGGCTGGCCCGACAGTTCCAGCATTGCAGTCCCGCGGTGTTCAAATGGTCGTTAGCGAGGATCTTGGATTGGGACTCGTCGCCCACGCTCAAGTGCCCTGTGTTCCAGATACACGGTGACCGAGACCGCGTACTACCAATCCAGAACGTTTCTCCAACACAAGTTGTTGCTGGCGGCGGACACGTCATCTCGTTGACGCACCCCGCCGAGGTCATCGCGTTCATTCGTTTTGTTGAAGAGGAAGTCAGCGAATAGAGACTTGGCGAAGGACGTCATGTCGGTCCAGATAGCCTGATTCGCCTAGCCGGCAAGTTACGCTGCAATCTTCTCGCGGTATTGATGGCTGACGGCGTGTTGGCGTGCACCGCCGAGCCACTGGCTCAATCCATCAACGCCGTGGGGTTTGGCCAACACAAGCTCGACTCCGGCTGATTCGGCTTCCTCGATTTGGTGATGACGTGGCGCGTTAGCAATCCAAGCATGCGAGCTGGTTCGCATGGGATCAATGGCGGTCATTCGTGACAACCAAGCTTGCCGGTGGACCGGTGGTGCGACCGAGTCGTCCCAAACCACACGATCAAGGTTGCGGATTCGTAGCGAGTCGTCTTGTCGCATCCAGATGGCCGCGGCGCCACATGCCGCAGCAATATCCAACAACGGTTCGGCGATCCGCAGCGTCGCGGCGATGACCGCCACGGTGACTTTTTGATCGGCAAGACGAACCGGATGTGCCGCAGCCCCGAGCATCCATTGAGGCACTTGCTGGCGCCACTGCATTGCGTTGTAAACCGACAGCCGCGATGCCGCTTCGGATTTGGCTGCTGCCGCCACCGCAAACCGCTCGGTGTGACGCACGCCTTCGCACGCTGCGCCCAACAGCACCATGCCTTGGGCGTTCTGGTAGCGACCCAGCAGAATATTGACTTGGTTCCAATCAAACTCGCCGCGGTGATTACGGGTGACAATAATACGGTCGACGGTCGAGGCGGGCCGCTCAAGTGCGTCACGCAGTGAATAGCGAAACGCGATCTGCAGTGAATTCGTTTCCGCAAACTGGTAACACGCCTGAAACTCGTTGCTGTTTCGAGGGCCGATCCACATCAATGTCCGGCAAGGTAGCGATGATGCGGGAGAGAGGAAGTTGTCACGCATGGGGTCGATCCGTCATTTGTGTGCTGTCAATCAAAGCTCGTCGAGACGCTCCTCACACGCTTTGATTGCGTGCCACGCGTCGCCGGGCCCTGTGCTAGAACGTAACTCAGCCAAAAAGGAATCGTCGACGATCATGCGACTGAGCTTTGCTAGGATACGAAGGTGGTTCCGATCGTCGTAAGAGCAAATTAGAAAGAAAACATCCGTCAATTGGCCTCGATCAGAAAACGGGATTGCCGATGGACACAGACCAAGGGCGATCACGGAATCGGCGAGGATCGAGGTTTGCGGACGCCGCGGGTGCAACAGAGCCACGCCACAGTCCAATGCGGTCGGATGCATCTGCTCACGCGTCTGCACCGCTTCGGCCATCGCCGGAGCGTCCCACATCATCCCGCTTTTCGCCGCCAGCCCGCACATCGACCGGATCACGCTGCCTCGAGTCCTCGCGTTTAGCGGTACTTCGATCGTGTCGACGGTGCAGAGTTCGTGGATCGGCCGATCCACTGCCGTGGGCGAAACACGGTCCAAAACCTTTTGAACTTGATCCAATTCTTCGGGGTCGCTGGCCCCAATCCGCTCTTCGAGCCAATGGTGAATTTCGGCTTTCGAAAAACGCCACTGCCCCCCCACTTTGCGTGCAGGGATCCGGCCGCGATCTGCCATTTTTTGGACTTGGTCCGGGGTGACGTGAAGGTATTCCGCGATGCGAGCGGCGTCGAGATCTTCCATCATGGCGAAAGTTTCAATGTTTTTGGAGAAAGTGAGGGATAACGAAAACCACGTGCCTGGGCATTGTTTGAGCCTACGGACCTGTTTTAAGCAACCTGAGTACCAAAGTCATGGGACCGTGTCTTCGGGATTCCGAATCGTGCCGATGGAGACTTTAGCATTGACAGCGAAACAATTCTCTAGGTATTTCCGGGATTGGCTAAAGTTGCCTTGCGGATCGGTCGCACGCCGACTGCGGAACCACTCCAACGAACTCTCAGAGCAGGATCCTATGATTCGCTGGCTCCCAACGATCATCCATCAGCTGTCGTACCTGCGATCCGTCCAACGGAAAAACCAGGATGCGAGGAACGTGCGTCGTGTCGTCGGATTGCCAGTCGTTTGCGGTCCATTTTCCCGTACGTCGCTGGTGACCGTGTCGAGGACGTGCGCGTGGATCGCCGTGATCGCGGTGTTTTCTCTAAACAGTACCGGTTGGGCTCAGAACGGGTTTCAATCGAGCAACACCCCAATTTCGCCCGGAGTTTCCTTCGGTGGCCAGTCGCCGGTCGATATTCCGCAAACCAATCTGCAACCGATGGGAGGCGGCGGATTTTCGACCAGCCCGCCGGCAGCTTCCCCATTTCCGTCCGCATCCTCTTCGATTGGCGGCAATTTTGATCCCTACGCCACAGGGGCCGCCGGATTGCCCAGTTATCCAGCTCCGAGCGTTCCACCGGGCACCACGCTTGGTCCCGTTCAAGTTCCCGGGACGCTGCTGCCTGCTTCACGGCCGGGCGGCGAAAGTTTGTTTAGCCGAATCTTTTCGAATTCCGGTTCCAGCCCGATCATGCCCACGGCAACGACGGGATATGGAGCGTCCGCATACGGTGGCGGCTCGAGTACGACGATTTTGCCACCCGCCAACTATGGTGCAAACGCATACGGTTCTACCCCGTACGGACCGTCGCCCTACGGGGCACCGACGTATGGAGCTCCAGCGTACGGGCCAAGCGGAGGTTTTGACAGCGGAGTCCCGTTGTCGGGGCCGGCTTATCCCAGCACGGTCTACCCGTCGGTCGGGCCGACGACGCTGTTTCCCGGTGGCATCTTCGGCGGAAATGGCAGTGTATTCGGCAGCAGTAGCGAATTTAGTGCTTATCGATTGCTGCAAGGTCCGCGGATCCGGCACACCTTTCTGGGCACGACCGACGAACCCGATTCTTTGGGAGTCAACGATACGGATGTCTCGGTGGTGTTTGCCTACCAAAACTTTTTGTACTCCAGCCAACCGCTAATGATCGCGCCGTCGTTCTCGCTGCATCTGTGGGACGGTCCCGAAACCACGCCGACACAGAACGCGGATCTGCCCAGCAGCGCCTACAGCGGATTCATTGATCTGGGTTGGCAAAGTGACCCCAACCAGATTTTGGGGCTCGAACTTGGAACGCGTGTCGGCGTCTTTACCGACTTTGACACAATGAACAGCGACAGCCTGCGAGTGATGGGAAAAGGCTTGGTCAATTTTCGCTTGACGCCCGCATCGACGATCAAGGGTGGTGTCTATGTGCTTGATCGGATCCGCTACAACGTCATTCCCGCTGGTGGCATTTTGTGGCAACCCGACCCGTACTCGCGATACGACATTTTCTTTCCGCAACCCAAATTAGCACACTATTGGCGAACCGTCGGAACCCAAGACGTGTGGTGGTATCTAGGCGGCGAATATGGTGGTGGGTCGTGGACGGTCACGCGTTCGGACAACTCGGAACAGCAAGTCGATATCAATGATTATCGCGTGATGTTTGGACTCGAATGGGGCCAGCACGAATTTATCCAGGCCGGGCGACGCAATGCGTTCGTCGAAGTCGGCTACGTTTTCGATCGTGAAATCCTTTACGAAAACAAAGCGAACCAATTCGATCAAGACGACGCGATCATGTTCCGCGCCGGCATCGGTTACTAACTGCACTTGCCATCACAACACGCGGTCACCGCCAGCCGAGCAATTGCACTTGTCTAGCTCCGACACGGTTCTTCCATGCATCCAAGTGCATTGGCAACGCGTGTTCGTCAAAACGAGATTCGGCTTCCACCGTAAAACCGGATTCGTGAAGCATTCGCTCGATCTCGGCAGCCGAGTTGTAGGGAGTGCTGTCGTCGGTCTCGTGAACCTCGACATAGATAGCACCGACGCGATCCAGGTATCCTTCGATCTCGGTCAACACACGTTGCTCGGCACCTTCGATGTCAAGCTTTAGAAAGGCAACCTCCCGATCGGCGAGATAGCGAGACAGGCGTTTGCATTGCACATTTGTTTTCGCGGTTCCATCTCGCTGGCCCCATGCGGGGTCGATCGAGTTGCCACGCGCATCACCTGCGACCGAGACGTCTCCATAAAAGGGCACAGCATCCTCGCAATCGGACACGGCGGCATTGATGCAGCGTACCCCGGGGATATCGTTGACCTCGATATTCGCGTGCAGCACCTTAAACGCGAATGGATCGGGTTCAAAACAGATAATCTCGGCTCCCGGCCAACGTGTTTTCCATTCCAACACCGAGACGCCGATATTGGCACCGCAATCGATGATCAACGGTCTTTCGTTTTTCGGAGTGAAGAACGATGGGAAATCGTCAATCTGCCGAACCATCGATTCGGCTGCCGCGCGGTGATTGAACAGCAACTTGTAGCCGCGGAATTTCATTCGTTGCATTAAAAAACGATGTTGGATCAAGGGAGCAGGGAAAGTGAATTCGAAGAGGCCGCGTTGCTGTTTTTTAAGCGAACCGATGACGTTTGGCGATCCCCGGACGGCTTCGTAGACGTGGTGCACCCGCGTTCATATTGCATGTCCGGCCGTCTCTCGCATCGTTTTCGTCCCTTCCGTCGGTTTCCCGCAGTCCTTCGATGGCGGCCCCGCATCGATCCCTGATCACCCCGTCGGGGCGGGGCAGATGCGATACATCGCTACCTTGCTTGCCTAGCACTTGGCTCGTTTGGATAATAATTATGTTGGCCCCTATCGATGCTGGTTCGCAGCAACTCACGGGCAAATGCGATTCGAAACCAAAGGAACTGTCGATGTGCCGTCTATTTCCTCTTCTCTTTTGTGGACTCATCGCATGGTTCGTAGCCGGAGATGCGGTTCGGGCTGATGATCCGGTGACGGAACCTACTGTGCAACGTCGTGCGCTAAATGCCGAACGGCTCGGCCAACTGTTAAAACGATTTCCACAGGCCGACACGAACAACGATGGTGTATTGAGCGAACAGGAGGCGCGCGATTACCGGGCCAAAGCGACGGAGCGAAATGCGAAGCGAAATCAAGGCGACCGCGCCGTGCCGACGCATCCGGATGTAGCCTACGGTGATCATTCGCGAAATGTCCTCGACTTCTATCAAGCGAAAACCGATCAACCCACTCCGCTGATTGTCTACATTCACGGAGGCGGGTTTGTGGGAGGTGATAAGCGTTCGATCAATCCCAAAATGGTTCGCGAGGCCAATGAGGCAGGGATCAGTGTCGCTGCGCTGAACTATCGGTTCGTCGATGGCAAAGACATCCTGTTTCCGACGCCGCAACACGATTGTGCACGAGCGTTGCAGTTTTTACGAAGCCAGTCAGAAGAGTGGAACATCGATCCAAAACGGGGCGCCTGCTATGGTGGATCCGCTGGTGCCGGGATCAGCATGTGGCTTGGTTTTCACGACGACCTAGCGGACCCCGACAGCAATGACCCGATTGCCAGACAATCGACTCGCGTGGTGGCGATTGGAACGATGGGCGGGCAGGGGACCTATGATCCAGTCAAAATCAAAAAATTGGTCGGTGGGCGGGCGTGGGAGCATCCTTCGATTTTTTTGGTGTACGGTAATCACACCGCCGAAGAAGCCCTGAACCCGACGCCGGAGATGCAAGAATTATACGACGAGGCTTCCGCGATTACCCATTTGACCAAGGATGATCCGCCGCTGTACATGATCTATAGCGAACCTGATATCGTGCCGCCCAAAGACTCACGCCCTGGACAATTCATTCACCACCCAAATTTTGGCAAACAATTGAAACAGGCCATGGATCAATTGGAAATCAGGAATGTGTACGTGCACACATCGACGAGCGAAACGAGGAATCAGCAAGCCGAGATGCTGAAATTTTTCCGCGAAGCATTTGCAAACGTCAAAGATTAGAAAGAACTTGCGACACACCTACGTTTAAGACGTTGATTTTGTAGTGTCGAATGACGTAACGCTGATTGATGTAGCGAAACTCGCCAAGAGTTTCGTTCCCCCACCGCAGATTCCCCCGAACCGACGAAAGTCTTGACGACTTTCGCTGCGGTTTACGCTCGATTCAATCGCTGACTACGGGACGATGTCGCCGAGCACGAGGATCTGGCCAACTCGTATGTTGGTGCCCTGGTATTTCGGGGCTTTCAGTTCGACTTCGGGATCCTTCAATCGGAAGGCGACGCTTTGACGGTCGGGTTGTTCCGCGTCGACTTCGACCGTCACCGTGTGGACTTCGTTTGGATCTAATCCACTTGCCACATGCATCGTTGCGATGCGGTGATAGGTACAGTAACTATCGAAACGAGGTACCGCTTTGGGTTTCCGCTTGCCGTCAACCGTGATGATCACTTGGCCGCCGTCAGGCCCCAGCAAATCGTACAGTTTGGCGGACGATCCGCGGAACCGAAACGTCAATTTACTGCCCGGTTCCGTGGCCTCCCACAACGTCCCCATGCGGTTGCCGAACCGTTTTGACAGTGTGTCGTCTC
Source organism: Novipirellula caenicola (assembly GCF_039545035.1). Taxonomy (NCBI): domain Bacteria; kingdom Pseudomonadati; phylum Planctomycetota; class Planctomycetia; order Pirellulales; family Pirellulaceae; genus Novipirellula; species Novipirellula caenicola. The sequence goes on along the minus strand of NZ_BAABRO010000010.1, from coordinate 166,906 downwards.
CGGCGAGTTGCTTCCACTCCGGCGAGAGCATGTCTTCGGCAATCGGAACCATTTTCGCAGCCTGCAAGTGATCTTCGACAAACGCCGTTTCGAGTTTGGGTTCGTGATCGATCGGCTCGGCTGTTTTGCTGATCTGCTTGATCGCATCGGCAACGATCTCGGCGTAGATTTCGTGTCCCGCGTCCAATGGATGAACGCCGTCCTTTGAGAACTGGATCACGCCGTCGCCGGTCGGTTCGGCAGATTGAAAGACAAGCTTCCCTGCGGCCTCGAGTTCAACAATCTGCTTGGCAAAATTGATTGACGGAATTCCATAATGGTCCGCCAGCATCTCCATCGACGATGCGGCACGCGGACAGAATCCTTTTCTCAAATCGTTTTCGTATCCGGTGCGGTAGGTATAGACGAAACAGATATCGGTGCTGGGGTTGGCAGCCCACGTTTGTCGCACGATCCCCTCCATTGCTTTCCAGATTTGTTCCGGGGCCGCACCACCGTCGTTCACTGCAAATTCGACAAACAACAAATCCGGTTTGTGCCGCAGTGCATCCCGCTCGACGCGAAACACACCGAGGTCGCTGCCGGTTCCGCCAATCGCTGCGTGAATCTCGGACACGTCGGATTTCGGGAACTCTTTCGCGAACCATTCTCGCGTTTTGACTCGCCATCCGTTGGCGGCGGTAATCGAACCGCCTAAATAGCCGATCCGGACCGGTTCGCCATCACGCAATTTCGCCAGCACGTTGCCAAGTCCGTCGCGAGGACGGACGAGTTCTGCTTGCACCGCTGCGTAGCTCGGCGTGTCCGCGTTCGCTTCAGACGTGATCCCGATACCGATCGCGACTACCAATAAGGTCAAAACTAGCTTGGGAAGTTGTCGGGGCAGACGTTGGATGTGTGTAGCTGTTGTTCGCATGGATGATCTCGGTCGTGATGTTGGAAGCTTGATTGGGTTGCGGTTTTCGTGCCGCCATTAGGCTAGCGGTGGTTCATTTAATGCTGTGGCGGTAGGAATCTCGGGTCAATCCAATCGTCTCGAATGGGATTGGCTCGAACGACGGAACGGCATCGCGGACACGTGCGTCGATAATCGGAGTCAACGTCGTTGGGGCGTCGCTTTGGAACCCGATCTCGATGGGCTCTTCGTTGGTGCCGGTGACGTTGGTGAAACCTTCGATTTCACCAGTCATCGCGATCCCATCACTCCCGCGGGTGTTGACGGCTGCATTGTCGCGAACCAGCAATTTGTCCAAAACCTTTTTGGCATTCGTATCCAGATTCCAAACTTGTTTGGCGCAGTCGACGAAAACATTCCGCTGGAATTCATTGTGAAGCGGTTCTTTGGGCGAGTCGTCCATGATCACTGCGAGATTCGGATAACGATCGCTCCATGGCGGTTCTTGATAGTTCATCTCGTTGGCTTTGCGTTCGAGTTGCCAACTCGTGTCGGTGGGACTGTTCCATTGTTTCCAAGTCATCCCGCGTGAATCGAGATGCATTCCGATTGGACAATCGATGACCAAGTTGTTGAGAACGCGATTGTCACGACCACCGCCGATCATGATCGCGCGGCCAGCGCGGAAAAATAAATTTCCTTCGATTGTGTCACCACTATCACAATCGTCTAGATAGACGCCCATTGTATTGACATGAGTTGAATCGCCGCTGCCAAGGTCGTGGATGTAATTGTGTCGCAATAGATTGCCTTGGCTTGTCCAATCGCGTCCGGTATAGAACGCACCCGAATCGCCGGTTTCCATGACGACACGATAGATTTCATTCCTTAGAAAACGATGTTCGTTTCCGCTGTACTGGATCGCGTTGTGGGGGGCGTCATGGATACAGTTGTTGACGACGACTTGCCCACATCCATGAGCGCCAATCCCCGGTGCATAGGACCGCTGGAACAAACCGTAGTGGTGGATGTGGTTGTTGATGGCTTGATTGGCTGCCGGTTCGAGCGATAGCCGGTCACCGCCGCGAAGCGAAATGCCGCCGGTACCCAAGTTGTACAAGTCACAGGAACGAACGATATTTTCGGTCCCGTCGATTGAGATCCCTCCGCGGGCGATATTGGCGATCACACAACCGGCGACCTCGATCGCTTCGGTCCGCTTCATCAAAATCCCGTCGCCGTGACCATACTCAAAAGCCAAGCCTCGAAATTTCAGGTGTTTGGCGTCGTCAATTTTGATCAGCGGTTGGTTCAGCGTGGCCAATTCAATCGATGCATCTGCAAAGTCCGCCTCGGGATAGTAGTACAGTTTTTCGGCAGTGCGATCGAGATACCATTCGCCGGGGGCATCAAGTTCATCGAGCGTATTGAAGGCAAAAAAACGACGTTCGGCGGATCCCCACGTGCCTGCCATGATGCCGTAATTGTGAGCTGCGGCCAGCTTGATGACCTTGTTCGCCGCGTCGTACGATTCCACACGAATGACTTCGTCGTACCAATCGTGCGTCCAATACCCTTCCAGCCAGACTCCCTCGTCTAGGTTCCAGCGGGCGGGACGGGGATCGTTAAATTCAAATGATCCACCGCGTGCCTTTCGGCGTGTCGGGTCGGGAGACTTGGGATCGGCCAATCCTGTATCGATCGCTTTGCTGAACCCGGCCCAACCTTGTTCGGGCGTATCGAGATTCGGCCAACGGGCGATCGGTTTCGGATGATGATTGACATACAACCACGGCGCGGACGGAACGCCGCGAAAGGAAACTTTCCAACTTGGGAACGCTGCGGGGACGACGCTCGAAATATCGCAAACTAGGATTTTGTCGCGGACCGAATCGTCGAGCCTCGATCGAATCGCTTCATCGGACACCGGCACGAATGTCGCCGGGGGTAGTGCCTCGCTGCCGCGAATCCGCACGCTGCCAGGTTCGATGGCCTGATAAATGACCGGAGCCTCCGTCGTTCCGCCGTCTTCGGCCGTCAATTGAAACGTCGAACTCAATCGGTACACGCCCGGACCAATTTGCACCGTCACCGTTTGATCGGGTTTCAAGCTTCCTGATTTTCGGGCCGCACGAATTCCGTCTCGCGCCTGAGTCAAATTTTGGAAGGGCTCCGATTCGGTACCATTACCGTGCGCGGCGGCATCGGCGGCGACATAAAAACGGGCACCCGCATCAGTTCGCCTGCGGTTGAGATCCTGATCCGGTGCTTCGTTGGCAAACAAAGTCGCCGGACCGACCGCGAGTGCCACGAGCAGTATGTAGAGTTCAAATTTTAGGTACATCAATTCAGCAAAAAATGGACAGGAGGGTGGAGTCGGGGGCAGAGGGCGGTTCGATTGTTACGTCGAGCGATTGTCGGGCAACGACCGTCAATCGTTGTGCATTTTGACGTCATCTAAGAAGAATGCGGCGTCGCTGCGAGTCGTTGCAATGAATCCAACCCAGCGAGTTTCGGTCCAGTCGGGATCGCAATTCAGATCGGCGACCTCATGACGTTGGCCATTGGGCAATACAAACGTCGCTTTCCAGCGGCTATTGGTTTTGCCTTGCGGAGCTTCCATGGTGACGTCGATCCACGTGTCGGCATCGATGTCGAGCAATCTGCGGCCGCGGCTTGTCACCGCCGAGTCGGTGAACTGCAACACAGGGCCGGTTCGGTACGGCCGGGTGTTGCTTCGCCATTCACAGGAAACTGCCACCGTTGGCTGCAGACGAATGCGGAAACTTAAACGTGTGTTGCCGTCGGTGTAGCTGGGTTGCCAATAGAAATGAGGATTGTAGACGGCTTTCATATCGACCGCGTCTTGAACCTTCAAACAGCGCCCATTTCCCTCCGGCGTGGGAACGACTCCGATCAACGAATGGCGTCCTTCTTGTTGAAGCGTCGCAATTCCCAGCAGTGAAACCGGGGTGTCCGATTCAAAGTCATCGTCGACATGAACCGGGGCCGGTGGCGGCACGACATAGGGTTCGCGAAACTTGGTCGCCGCGGCAAGGTCTTTCCACGCTTGGTCGCCCTGGACTCCGGCCGCAGTGGTATCGAACGGAACAAAACCGATCTCGGTGGCTGGCGACTCGGGGCGCAGCGTGAAATCGCGATTCTTAGCATCGACGAACAGCGGATCGGCAACGATCGAATCTTGATCGTGTCCCGCCGCCCTCCATTGCGTCCACGTTTTACCGTCAAAATCCAGTGGTTGGCCCTCGGCACGCCAGTACAAATTGTGGTTCATGGCCACTTTGGATCCATTTTTCCAGCCCGAGTATCCGAGCAGTCGTCCGGTGTCAAAGTAGACAAGGTTGTGTTCAAAGGTGAATGACAAATGCGATTCCGCACGCGTCACCGCCACTTGACCTTCTTCAGAGAACGCCAAGATGTTGTTGCGAACGATATTCTCACGCCCGTAGTGTTGATGAAATCCGCCATCGCGAACGTCGTACACTAAGTTGTTTTCAAACACGATGTGCGAGCTGCCCTCGTCGGGGTAAAGTCCCCATCCACCGTAACGAGTTGCATAGACGTCGTGGATCACATTGTGGCTGACCGAGGTGCCTTCGCTCGGCCCCAACGTATAAACGCCGCCCATGTCGCTGAGGATGCGGTAGCCGATGTGGTGCAAATGGTTGTACTCGATGCGGTTGCGTTTCGCCCCGCTCTCGGCATAGCCCCATCGCCAGCCAACAGAAACGGCGGTGTAATAGAAATCGGCCACGTCACAGTGGGTGATCGCGTTGTCGCTACTATGTCCAATCCACACCCCCACCGCATGTGGCAAGATCCGGCCACCGCTGTGTAAGATGCAATTGTCGATCGTGATCCCGCCAGTACGCACCGCTTCAGGTACAAGACTCATCTCGCCGATTCGCACCGCACTGACGCCGACATCGGCGACGCGTGTGCGCGTGACGCTGCAATCGCGGCAAGCTTTGCGAAACCAAAACCCGGTGCCACCGATGTGCTCCACTGCGCAATTGGCGAACCGAATGCCCTCGGCGCCATCGAGCTGGATCGCGGTGGCGTCCACGTTCATGGCAGCCTGGTTCGAGCGGATGCCAATCTGCGGAATGCGGAATTCCGCGTGTTGCAGCTTGATCCCTTCAAAATGGATATGTTTGACGCGTTGCTGGGGATCTTGAACGTCACCTTGGAAATCAAACAACCGTGGCACGCCTGCCGCAACCACTTGCGTTTCCGCCATCGTTTCATTTTCACGTGGATGATAGTACAGCCATCCATCACGATCCAAGAACCATTCCCCTGCAGCGTCCAACGCGGCCCGATAGTTTTCGATGAAGTACAAACAATCGCGTTTCATCGGGTTGTGCGGCTTCATGATCTCACCCTGAGTGGTGAACAAACCGCGTTGTGGGTCACTCGTTTGCAGCCATTCACGCGTGGTGTCCCATTTGTGGTAGACAACAACTTGGACGTCGCGGCGTGATACCTCGTCGACGTCCTTTAGAGAGGCCAAATCACTCGGTTGAGCGGCAAACGTGTGTTTCAGCATCCGCTTGGATCCTGGAATTGGAACCTCGCTCACTCCCAGCAAGGTGTGGAAATCGCCTTCGTTGGGCGTTCTCGCACGCACGGCACGACGCCCGTTGACCCACAACTGCTCGAATCGCCAATCTTGATCGCCGTCCGCTTTGGGGGCGGCGATGCGAGTTTTCCAAAGCTCGGGGTGTTGTGGATCGGATTGCCAACCGGAAATGGGACGGCCACCGGAAATGACGACCTCACCATGCCCGTGATATCGCACCGGACGCCGGGCAGAATGTCCCGAATCCGCCGCGGTAAACAGCACGGTTTGATCGAGCGTGTAGTGGCCGGCCGCTAGATGGACGGTGACCGCTTGATCGGGTTCGCGTTGTCGAGCGTCGCGAACGGCCTGTTGAGCACGCTGGATGGAGGCAAAAGGTTGCGACTGCGTCCCGGGGTATGTATCAGCGCCGTCAACCGAGACGTACAGATTAATGCCAGATTCCGCCGCCATGACGACCGAGGAAGGCAAAAGCAACAGGATCGCGATCGTAGAGCAAGTGTAAAGTTGTTTTAACATTAGCTTGATTAACAAAATTGGGGAGGGCATCATGACGGCCGCAAGCATCCACGATTGGGACGATTAACGAGATACAGTGATCAACTGATGATCTCGTGTACCACGCGGCCATGGACATCGGTCAGCCGAAAATCGCGACCGGCGTGACGGTACGTCAGACGTTTGTGGTCCAGCCCTAACAGGTGCAACATCGTAGCGTGCAAATCGTGAATGTGAACCTTGTCGATAACCGCTTTGAAACCAAAGTCATCGGTTTCGCCATAGCTCATCCCGCCTTTGACGCCGCCGCCAGCCATCCACATCGTAAAGCCATGATGATTGTGATCACGGCCGTTGCCATTTTCGGACACCGGAGTGCGTCCAAACTCGCCACCCCAAACAATTAAAGTGTCCTCGAGCATGCCTCGCTGTTTCAAATCAGCGATGAGTGCGGCGATGGGCTGGTCGATATTTTTGCAGAGCTTGGGCACGGTATTGTTATGACCGCTGTGAGTGTCCCAGGGTTGTCCGTTGCCGTAATACACCTGCACGAAACGAACTCCTCGTTCGACCATGCGGCGGGCCAACAAACATCCGTTCGCAAATTCTCCGGCTCCGTACGCTTCGCGAGTGTGTTTGGATTCACGATTTAGATCAAATGCATCGCTCGCTTCGAATTGCATCCGATATGCGGTTTCGATCGCTTCGCTGCGGGCACGCAAAACGGAATCGTCCTTCCTTGCGGTCACGTGTACGTTGTTCAATTGTTCCAGCAAGTCGAGTTGCTCACGCTGGGTAGCATGGTCCCACCGCGTATTTCGCAAGTGCGGCAACATCTTTTCGGGATCGATTGTCGAATGGTTGATGTAGGTCCCTTGGTACTTCGATGGCAGGAAGGCACTGTTCCATAGAATCGAAAATCGCACAGGACGTCCCGGGCACAGCACGAGATAGCCCGGCAGATTCGGGTTCTCGGTGCCGAGTCCATATAAGAACCATGCTCCCATACTGGGCCGAGTCGGTGTGATTGTGCCATTGTTCATCTGCAGCAATGCAGGCCCGTGATTGGGATTGTCGGCATGCAGCGAATTGATCACACAAATGTCGTCAACGTGTTGGCTCAGATGAGGCAAAAGCTCGCTAACCGGAAGCCCGGATTCACCGTGCTGGCGAAATTTGAACGGTGACGGCAACAAGCCTCCGGTCGGACGCTCGGTCAACAGGTCTGCACCTGCAGGCTTCGTGCCTGCGTATCTCTCGAGTGCTGGTTTGGGGTCAAAGAGATCGCCTTGATAGGGACCGCCATTCATAAACAAGTGGATAACGCGTTTCGCCTTGGCGGGGAAATGAGGCCCCGCCAAGTGAGTCGACTCAGCGGACGTCGCAGACAATGGGGATGCCACCGCGGTGGTCGCACCGAGCATGCCGACGCCGCTGCCGAGTCGCTGAAGCAAACGGCGGCGGTCGAGCAGATCCGAATGGGGTTGCGTTAGGTTCATCATTTAGACTCAATCAATAAAGGCGAACTCGTTGGTGGCTAACAAAACATGGACGTATTGTTGCCAGCGGTCCGACTGCTGGGCCGGGGGATCGTTGCCGATGTATTCGATCGCGAGGCGAAGCTCGTGGTCGTGAGGTCCACGCGAAAACAGTCGCTGATATAGATCGCCAATCTTTTGAACGGTGGTAGCGCTATCTGATTTTTGGAGTCGCTCGGCCATCGATTCGGCTTGCTGTTCCAGCAATGGGCCGTTCAGCGTGTACAAACCTTGTAACGGTGTGACCGTGGGCATCCGAGCGGGACTGTGCTGAGTCGGATCGGGAAAGTCATGCACCATCAACGTCGATGAAACATCACGGCGGTTGACGGTTGCATAAAGGGTGCGGCGATGGTTGGCACGCGAGTCGAGCGAGAGTGAAGGGCCACCAAGAGTGAGATTCAAACGGTCACTTGCCAACAACATCGCGTCACGCCACTCTTCGAAGGTCAGTCGACGTCGGTTCATTCGCGACAGCCATACGTTTTCAGGGTCGACTTCGGTTCGATGGGACGAATCCGTCGACACTTGCTGCCAGGTGGCTGACATCACGATTTCTCGATGCAGCCGTTTTATCGACCAACCGTCTTTGATGAATCTGGCGGCAAGATCGTCAAGCAATTCCGGATGCGTGGGACGATCGCCTTGCTGGCCAAAATTGCTGGGCGTGTTGACAATGCCTTGACCAAAGTGAGCCATCCAAATGCGGTTGACGATCACCCGGGCGGCAAGGGACGCGGATTGCTGGGTGATCGATTGAGCCAATTCGAGTCTGCCACTGCCGTTTTCAAATGGTTGTGGATTATTGCTCAATACCGTTAGAAAGCGGCGCCGGATGACTGGTCCTGGCCGATTGGGATTGCCACGGATAAATGAGGGTAAATCACGAGGCTCGGGGCGGTATTCAAATCGCGTTCCCTGTTCGGGTGTTTTACCGGCTCGGACGACGTACATCGATTCTTCGGACAGCGCGTACGCCATCGGGGTGTCGTAAAGCGGAGTCGCGGATTTAAGTTCGTCGATATTTGCTTGCAAGCCCTGCACCTGTTCCTGAGGAACCGGCTTTTGCTTCTTCAATTTCGCGATTTCGGCTTCGAGCTTCTTGACCGCTTGTTTGGCCAAACGAACCGGCTTGTAGGTTGCATCATCGATCAAGGGACGCTCGACGTGTCGTGTGCTTGCGAAGACGCCAGCTAAACCGTAGTAGTCGTCGGCGCTGATCGGATCGAATTTGTGATCATGGCAGCGGGCGCAGGCAACGGTCAGCCCCAGGAACGTACGCGTGACGGCATCAACACGTTCTTCCCACTCGTCGGCCACGATGACCTTGATGATTTCACAGGGCAACTTTGGCTCTTTCCAATAGGTGGGGCTGAGACTGAGGAAGCCGAGTGCGGGCAAGTCTTCGGGGCCCGTCTGTGACATCAGATCGGTGGCTAGTTGACGATGGACAAATTGATCGTAGGGAATGTCTTGATTGAACGCACTGACAACCCAATCTCGATAAAGATGTGCCTGACTTGTTTGCGGTAACCAGCTGGCGGTACGATCGGTGTAGCGAGCCATATCCAACCACCATCGTCCCCACTTTTCGCCGTAGTGAGGCGATTCCAATAGCGTGTTGACGAGGTTGTCGTAGGCGTTGGGGGACGTGTCGTCGAGAAACGACTGCAGTTGTTTGGGCGTAGGTGGCAATCCGGTCAAATCAAAATACAAACGCCGCGCCAGCGTCCCACGGTCGGCGCGTGGCGAAGGTGTTAAACCGTGTTGCTCGATCGCGGCCAGTACGAAGGTGTCAATTCGCGACTGCGGCCAACTAGAATCGTTGATGACCGGCAGTGGTTGTTCCTCGACAGGCTGGAACGACCAGAATTTCCGTCCTTGATCAAAGTCGATACCGCCGGGGCTTTGAATCACCGGGCTTGCAGACGGTGGAAACGCCGCGCCACGCTGGACCCAGCGGGTGAGTTCCGCGATTTCGCTGTCAGCGAGTTTCCCTTTGGGCGGCATTTGGATTCCGCCATCATAAAGAATGGTTTCGACGAGCAAGCTTGTCTCGGGCGATCCGGCAACGACCGCCGGGCCGCTGTCACCGCCTTGGGCAAGCCCGGCCGCCGAATCCAATCGCAATCCGCCTTGCACCGTATCAGAGTCTTCGGAATGACACTCAAAGCAATGCTCGCTAAGCAGCGGGCGAATTTTCCGCTCGAAATATTCGATTTCCAAAGGGTCGGGCTCGGCGGCAGCAATTTTCGGCGTTTCGGACAACGCGGTCACTGCGAGCACGACACCGCTGAAGAAAACGGTGCTGAGTCGAAAATACATAGACTTTCGGTCGATCTTTGAGGCGGGCAGGTTCGCAAAGGTAGGAAACGATAGTCTATACGACATTCCCGCCCGCTGCACCCAATTGGCGATGAAACCGACAAATCCGCAAAACGAGCGGCATCGGATCCGCCAAGGGCAATTAAAATTGGCAATTCGGATGGATTCGCACATCGCGATTGCTTTGCGTTTCAGTGTCGCTGGCGTAGAATCCCTCGCTTCGGAAAACGTGCTTTTCCGCACTCACGCCCTCCTGTTTTATCCTGCGTCCTGCCCTCGTTCCCCCAACCTCTGTGGAGTTTGTTTCTTATGCCATTGATTCCTAAACCAGGTCGAATTCTGAAGAAGCGATCGATTTTTTCCGTGGGGATTACGCTGACACTCTTAGCGCTGATGATGTTGGCATCGCCGGCGTATGCCAATGAGAATCGCAGCGATACCGAGGTTTACGACGTGGTGATTTACGGCGGAACCGCCGCTGGGGTTGTGGCGGCGGTGCAAGTCGAACGGATGGGAGGATCCGCGATCGTAATCGAACCGAGTTCGCGGATCGGAGGATTGACCACAGGCGGACTCGGTCAGACCGATATCGGCAACAAGGCGGCTATCGGCGGCATTTCGCGTGAGTTTTACGAACGCATTTCGCAGTACTACCAAAAGCCAGAGAATTGGAAATGGCAAACGGCGGAGCAGTACAAAAGCGGCGGACAATCGCGTACCGCCGAGGGCGAGGCAACAATGTGGACGTTCGAGCCTTCCGCTGCACTCCATGTGCTTCAGGGGTTCGTCGACGAGCACAACGTGAAGGTCGTTTACAACGAGCGTCTTGACCGCACAGGAAGCCGGCGATCGGGGCAAGTTGGTGCTGGCGTCGAGATTGTCGACGGAAAGATCAAGTCGATCCGATGCGTCAGCGGAAACGTTTACCGCGGCCGTATGTTTATCGATGCAACCTATGAAGGTGACCTGTTTGCAACCGCCGGCATCAGCTACACGGTTGGACGTGAAGCGAATGCAACCTATGGCGAAACACTCAGCGGAGTCCAAACCGCCAACGCTCGGCATCATCAATTGATGCCCGGAGTGGATCCGTATGTTCGCAAAGGCGACCCCGAGAGCGGTTTGTTACCCGGCATCGACCCGACAGGGCCTGGCGAAGAGGGATCCGCAGATCATCGCGTCCAAGCGTATTGTTTTCGTGTCTGTTTGACCGATCATCCAGAAAATCGCATCCCGTTCTTTAAGCCTGAGGACTATGACCCAAGTCTATACGAGTTGATGCTGCGAAATTTCGAAGCGGGCCAATCGGGGTTTCCCGTGATCAATTCGGCGATGCCCAATCGCAAAACCGATACGAACAACCGCACGGGCTTCTCAACGGATTTCATCGGACAAAACTACGACTACCCCGAGGCGACCGACGAGGAACGTGAACAGATCATCCAGCGGCATCGCGTTTACCAACAAGGCCTCTTTTGGACGATGGCCAATCATCCACGTGTTCCCGAGGCGACTCGCAAAATCGTCAGCCGCTGGGGGACATGTAAAGACGAGTTCGAGCGAGAAGACGGTTGGCAACAGCAGCTGTATATTCGCGAAGCACGTCGTTTGATCGGCGCCGAAGTGATGACCCAACATCATTGTCAAGGACGCAAGGTAGCCGAAGATGCGGTGGGCATGGCCGCCTACACAATGGATTCGCACAACGTTCAGCGTTATGTCGACGAGAATGGGCACGCTCGCAATGAAGGCGACGTGCAAGTCGGCGGTTTCCCACCCTATCCGATCTCCTATCGCTCGCTGCTGCCGAAATCCGACGAGTGTACGAATTTGCTAGTGCCCGTTTCGCTCAGCGCATCCCATATGGCGTTTGGATCAATTCGGATGGAACCGGTCTTCATGGTGCTCGGGCAATCCTCGGCCACCGCAGCGATACAAGCGATTCGCGACAAGCAATCGCTACACGAAATCAATTATGAAAAGTTACGTGAACAATTGATTCTCGACAAACAAGTGCTCGATTGGACACCAGCACTACGTCCAGGCTACTCGATCGATCCTGAAAAACTTTCGGGTGTCGTGCTGGACGATGTCAGCGCCGAACGGACGGGATTCAACGGAGCGGGTTACACGGTGCCGAAATTTGTGGGACACAACTATCGTCACGATGGCGATGCGGACAAGGGGCAACAACATGCCACGTTCGCGTTGGCGGTCAAGGAACCTGGGCGATACGCGGTTCGTATGTCCTATACCGCCAACCCCAATCGCGCGTCCAACGTCCCGGTCACGATCCATTGCGGTGAAAAAACACAAACCGTGCAAGTGAATCAGCGCAAGCGTCCCGGCGATGATGGTTTCGTCACGCTGGCCGAAGACGAGTTTCCAAGCGGAAACGTCACCGTCACGATCCGTAACGAGGGAACCGATGGCTACGTGATCATTGATGCGGTTCAACTGCAACCGATTCAATAGCCAGCTAAGCTCTGTCCGAAAACCGTAGCGGAAGTCACGGGCGGCTTGTTGTTTTAGTCGTACGATGGACTTCCTAGTCCGTCGAATCCACCATTGACGGACTAGGAAGTCCATCCTACACCTGTTGCCGCAGGAACCTTCACTAAATCAACAGCCCGTCAAGACGTTTGGCAGCATGGCATAACCCAGTGGGAAATCGAATTCCGCTGCCAAGTTTCCGCCATTGATTCGTTCTCAGACCGTGCCCAGTACCCCCGTTCTCATGGCGCTTGGCAAGCTGGGGTGATCGCCGTTTAGGGGCCAGCGACCGACATTAAGTCGTCAAACCCTATGAATCAGGGTGTTGCCGGATGAATTTCGGCAGCTCGCTGCTCGCCGCATGACCGTGAATGCTGACATTGCGTTGAACTTTTTTCTGGTTTCGAGCAGCCGAAAAAAAGTTAGAATGGAACTGCGGACGTTGAAACGCAACAGTCATTGCTTGATTGTCACGTTTGAGAATCACCCGTTGCGACTTGCAAACGTCGATACGAAGCGGTCGCCAGGTGGCTTTTAAAACTGCACTGCATACGAATGACTTGGCCGCGTTTAGCTGGATCAAGTCGTATGCTGCTTTTCTTTGACTTGGGTTGCGAGTTCAACGGTTTGCATCCACTCCGGTGATTGTGGTGCAATCCCTGTACGCGAACGTTGGAAAATTGTGAGCTAATGGGACGAGTGAAACGATGGACGTTCTTGTAAAAAACGAAAAACGTTCGACGACCAACCCGGCGATGTGGGTCGATCAGTATGGTGACAACCTGTTTCGCTACGCGTTGTCGCGACTACGCGATGCCGATGCGGCCGAGGAGGTGGTTCAGCAGACGTTTTTGGCGGGGCTGGAACACGTGGATCAGTTTTCGGGTCAAGGGTCCGAGCAAGGCTGGCTGCTGGGCATTTTGAAACGCAAGATCGTGGATTTGATTCGCGCTCGAAACCGCACCGTTGCGTTAAACGACGGCGAGTCCGGCGATTCGCTGGACCGGATGTTCGACCACAACGGGAACTGGCGAAAAAACACGCATTGCACGTCGATGCAACCGCTCGATTCGATCGATCGTGAAGAGTTCTGGCCCATTCTGCGTCGCTGTCTCGACGGGCTTCCCACAAATCAGGCGGACGCGTTCACGCTGCGAGAAATGGACAAACTTGGGACGCAAGAAATTTGTAAGGAATTAGCGATCAGTCCGTCCAATTTGTGGGTCTTGCTACATCGAGCCCGTTTGCGATTGGCAAATTGTATGAAACATCGATGGCATCATGACCACGCCTAGGTGGAAGCCGATTCAATGCTCAGCTGCAAAGAGATCACAAAGCTCGTTTCCGTGTCGATGGATCAACCGCTGTCGTTGCGACAACGCATCGAATTGTGGATTCATTTGCGGATGTGTCGCATCTGTGCAGGATTCCGCCGTGACATCGTGTATTTGCACGAGCAGACACGCCGACATCAACCTGATTTGAGCCACGACGTTAGCGGAAAGCGGGTAAAACTTTCGACCGAAGCAAGTCTGCGGATCAAACAAGCAATTCGTTCGCGGACCAACAATCAACTCTAGACTTTTCGTTGATGCGGTCAGGTCGTACGACAAGTTGAAAGTTGCCGGCGAACTAGGCTTTCGCGGAAAAGGCCGCAGCGTAGGCCTGAATCGCCTTGTGAAACGCTTGCAGCAATCGGCTTTGGAATCGATACGGATTCCAGACCGCGGCGATGGTTCGCATTGGCTTTGGATTGGCAAAGGAGCGATACAATCGCTGTTGATTGCTGTCGATCGCACGTGCCATGGCGGGTACCATCGAGATGCCATGCCCGAGTGAGACAAGCTCTTGCACCATCGCCAACTGGCTTGTCTTTTCCATCGACACCGGCTGGAACGATCGCTGGCGACAGAATGAAACGATGTTGTCCGACAAACAGTGAGCTTCATCCAACAGCACGAAGGGCAACGATTGAATGTCGTCCAATTTGATTTGCCGTTTCTGGCTAAGCGGATGTCCGGTTGGCATGACCAGCAACAACTCTTCCTCGAACAAGACTTCGACTTCCAAATATTTGGCAGGGATCGGAAGGGCGAGAATCGCGAGATCCAATTCGCCTTGGGTCAATCGCTGCAGCAGACTCTGCGTCGTTTCCTCTTGTACCAGCATCCGTGCCTTGGGAAACGACGTCGAAAACTTCTGTAGCAGTCCTGGTAGAAAGTAGGGTGCGATCGTCGGGATGGCGCCGACGCGAATCCGTCCGGTTTCTCCGTCGTCGGTGATTTCGCTCAGAGTGTCGTCGATCAGTGACATGATCTGACGTGCCCGGCTAGCGAGCACCTCGCCCGCGTCAGTGAGCATCATTTTGCGTGATTGACGTTCAAACAGCGGTTGACCAATCTCGTCTTCCAATCGTTGTAGCGAACGGCTGACCGCGGGCTGTGACAACCCGAGCTCTTCGGCCGCCCGAGTGATGTTCTGTGTTTGCACGATCTTTAAAAAGTGAGCCAGTTGGTCAAATTCCACCGTCAAGATTCCTCGCGGTCGGTTGCGATTTTGTATTTCTGTTTTTTTCGCAGTAGAGCGGATTCCGAAACCGGAATTTTTGATGAGTTGACTGCGTTTCTGCGGTCTTCTTTATAACCGAGCAACCTAACCAAACAATATCGAAGGCGGGTGTCGATAACGCACGTGGCAGCTTCGCCATCGAGGGAGGCTCTAAAATGACACTTGGGGACCCGCAAACGAGTGAAAAGCGAAGTGGTCAAAATCGAAGCGGCGTGAGCGATACACAATGACGGTCATCCGTTAGACTGTGGCACATGATTTTACATATCGACATGGACGCGTTTTACGCGTCGGTGGAACAACACGATAACCCCTCGCTTCGTGGCAAGCCGATCGTGGTCGGTGGCAGTGCCACGGGCCGGGGTGTGGTGGCGGCTGCCAGTTACGAGGCACGTCGATTTGGCGTTTTCAGTGCGATGCCAATGAAAACGGCACTCGAACGTTGCCGACATCTCGTCGTTGTGCCCGTTCGCATGGAAGTGTATGCAGGAATCTCGCGACAAATCCGCGAAATCTTTCACCGCTACACCCCCGTCGTGGAACCGCTGTCACTTGATGAAGCCTTTTTGGATGTCACGGGATGCCAAGCACTTTTTGGTTCCGCTGTCGAGATTGGGCAGCAGATCCAGCAGGCGATCCTCGGTGAATTAGGGCTGAACGCGTCCGTCGGCGTTGCACCGAACAAATTTATCGCCAAGGTCGCCAGTGGTCATGCCAAACCGCGGGGCTTTACCGTCGTCGAATCCGATAAGGTCCATGACTTTCTAGATCCGCTGTCGATCGACAAAATTTGGGGCGTCGGCAAGCGAGCCGAGGCACGTTTGGGGCAGCTCGGTATCTATCGTGTTTCGGATCTGCGTCATGCCGATTTCGACCAGTTGACGCGAACGATGGGGCCAAGCTCGGCCAACCACTTGTACGCACTGGCTTGGGGGCGAGATGATCGCGCCGTGGTTCCCGACCGCGAGGCGAAGTCGATCTCGCACGAGACCACGTTCCATGCCGATGTCGTCGACAACGAAGTGTTGCAGGCGATCCTGTTGCGGTTGACCGAACAAGTGGCACGGCGACTGCGTCGCCATGGCCGCTACTGCAGCACGGTCACTTTGAAATTGCGATTCAGCGATTTCAAGACGCTCTCTCGGTCCGCGACGCTCACATCGCCGAGTAATTCGACCAACATGCTGTGGGAAACGGTTCGCGATGCCTTGTTCACCCGAATTCGGATCGATCAACCGGTGCGGCTTGTCGGGATGGGGGTTAGCTCGCTCGCGAATTCTCGGACTCGCCAACTTGATTTGTTTGATGACAACGATCGGCGTGACTCGCAAGTCGATCAGGCTACCGATTCTATCCTCGATCGCTTCGGCAGAAACGCAATCCGCCGCGGCACGACGCTCGAGTCGTAATCGAGCGTGGTTGATCCCCCCGTGATTCGATCGATGAATTTGCGATTTGTGTAGAAAACGCATCGACCGGCGGACCAGTTGATTCGCGGGAGGCCCCCCAGGTGAAAGTCGACCTCGACCTCGGCGTCGGCCTCGCAAAATGGAACCGCCAGAATGGGCCCTTTAATGGGCTCGTCCAAACGGGACCGCCAAGACGAAGCGTGCAAACGATCGCTCGCGTCGCCTTGCCGATCCTTGATATTTCAGATTAAGCAACGCCGAAACTAAGGTTTCTCGGTTTTGGCTCTTTCTTGAGCAGCTTGAATGTCTCTTTGCTGTTGGATTTGAAACTCCGCAAGCTCATCAGGGGTTGCCGTAATCTGACCTTCAGCGGACCCCGTGCATCCTGCTGCGGTGAACGTCATCGGAACGACCAAGCACACTAGACTGAGCGAAATTTGACGCAACATCGTTTTGAATTCCGTTGGATAAATGAATCTCAACGCCGCCACATTGAGAATGGGATAGGAAGGGACGCCTGCGACCATATGGCCGCAGGCGTCCGATGGACTAATCTGTACTGCGAGTTCCTAGAACTCAGGTGCGACCGTTTCACGATTTGCACGTGTTCCAAGGGCTCCCCAAATACCGTAGGGGCTTACCGATCCCGGAGTGCGAACTCCGGTTTCACCAAGATTGACACCAGGCTGATCGCTGTTGCCGGCGTCGATCGAATCGGTGATGAATTTCACGGCACCATCAGCAAGCAACACGTGGCAACCGCCTTGGTGACGACTCGACGTCGGCAGGCAAGCGGGATACCCCGAAACGTTGGTTCGCATACAGACTTCGCTGTTTGGCGACAAAATGGTTGTATGCGCGGTCATCTGGATGTGAGCACTCGCCCACTGGAAACCACGCTGTTCGGAATCGGCAAGCGGAGTTCCGGTCAACCAGAATCCTGGCCGATTGGGATCGACGTGTTGCCGACACATCTTGACTCCGTCCTCGAATTCTTCGGTCGTTCCCGCCGATGAAGCGATGACTTGCGTGCGGATGTCGCGATCACCTAAATCAGTGGCGATTTCGCCCATCATTACGGTGTTGGACAATCCATCAAGGATGTCTCGGAATGCCGTCGTCATTTGAGGCGTAAAGACGCCGCGGAGATGAGCACGTGCTGATTCGGCACGAGCGGGTTCGACCTTATTGAACACCGAGGACCATTTGTTGCCGAGGAATTGCTCGGAACTGACGGTGTCGCCAATGCAGGCGGCATAGTTCGTACGGGCCAGCGCTGGCAAACCGGATCCAGGATCACTTGGGCATCGCAGCATTGGCAACTCGGTAACCCAGGGGGCATAAGCCGCTTGCTCTGGAGTCGGTCCCATCGCATTCCAAAGTGGTGAAATGCCGTACCCGCTGGTGGCTCCGTCGGCTCGACCTTGTAACGGATTGCTGATTTGATCCCACAACGCTTGGCCTTCGAAAAAGGGCAACAAGCCGACGAAGATACTCAGCTGGGAATTGTTGCCGGATTGATAGGTCGACGTCGCGGCACCTGGCTTCTCAGTTCCCGAACCATGCCTGGGCAATTTGTTGTAGGTCGAGTGGTAGTTATGGATGGCCAGCCCAATTTGTTTGAAATTGTTACTGCAACTCATGCGACGTGCCGCCTCGCGTGCCGCCTGAACCGCAGGCAGCAGCAGCCCGACCAATACGCCGATGATGGCAATGACAACGAGCAGTTCGACGAGCGTAAACGCGTCCCTTTGTCGGGAAACTCTCTTCATTTGAATACTCCGAATTCGATTCTGTACATACAGGATAGGAGGAGCTGAATTCGTCTAACTCCGCCTCCATTGATTCCCTCTACGCGGGAATCGTGGAAATTTCCCTCAAAACACCGCCGAACATTTTGAGTTTTGGTAGCTACAAGCTCCCGGCGCCGGGGGGCGATCCCCGCAGCGCCATGGATGGTGAGATTCGATTAGGAAGGAATCTTCCCAACCGATGCAATGCCGTTGGCATTGGTTATTCTGTGTTGCCTAACCGCAACACGAGGTTCGACGGCACGCCATCGACCATCCGCTGTTTAAGGTCTTCGAGATGAGTCGTGTAAACGTCACGCGGTTGGCATGATGCTTCCTTGCAAATTGCCGCCGCCATACCAACGACTTCGCCCATCATGCCGGTGGTCCGTTGGACTCGCACCGTGCCTAACGCAACATGAGTCACGCTGATGTTCCGTCCTGCCATAAACAAATTGTTGACATTGCGTGAGTACAGGCAGCGATAGGGGATGGGATAGGGGGTGATCTTGAGCGTTTTGGCCGTTGACTGAAACGCCTCGCAAGCGCACATCGGTTTTGAGGGGTAATGCAGATCGATCGTCCAAGTCGTTGTAACGCTGGCGTCGTCGAATTCTTTGCCTGAAACGATGTCTTGTTGCTTCAGCACCACGTCGCCCATCAAACGTCTCGATTCGCGTTTGCCACCGATGTAAGCAACCCACTGCAATTGACGATTGGCGAATCGCTCTTTGAATTTCGGTGAATTCTTCAGCACGCTCCAGTTGCCAAAGACGACTCGTAGCCCGTAGTCACGAATCCGCTCGATCTCTTCGACCTGATCCCGGTTGGCACCGGTTTCCCAGTCCCAATCGCCCTTGATCGTATCAACGCATGTCGTTTCGTCGAATTGAACAGCCCACGTGCATTCGGGGAACGAGGTCGAGGATGCCGTGGTCCGCGAATTCCACTGGACCGATGTCCCCATCACCAATTCGTCGGCGACCTCCGGTGCAAGTGACTCTTGTGTTTCTTCCTTGGATTCACGTCCTTGGCGGAAGTCAGCATTTGCCATCGCTCCGAGGCTGCCATCGCCGGTGCAATCGGCAAACAACCGTCCGGTGAACCACATGCGTTCGCCGGTTCGTATGTCTTGCCCGACTACGGCGGTGACAAGGTCGCCATCCATCTCGACGCCATTGACATGGGTGTTCAAGAACAGTGTCAAATTCGACTCTGCGTTGACCGCGTCTAGCTTTTTGTCATCTTCGTAATTGGATTTGGGTCCCGCATTGTGAATCTTCTTTTCAGGGAAACGTTCGGTCATTTGCAACATTTCCTGAGCTCGAGGCCAAGACGGATGCTCGGTAGCATCCCATAGCGTCCAGTGTCCCACCGGACTGATTTCATCCACCAAGTTGCCCAGATTGGGGTAAGGTTTTTGTCGGATCAGCCCAGATAAACCGACACGCACTTCGGAACTATTGTTGCCACCGAGCACCGGCCGATCTTGGATCAACGCAACGCGGCAATCGGCGCGGGCTGCACTGATGGCCGAACAAATGCCTGCGATCCCGCCTCCGACAACCACCAAGTCGTAATCGCCAGCTTCACGAGGTCTGTCGTTATGGCCGAGCACGTTCTGACGAAAAGCCGTCAGTTCATCCATTGTTTTTGGCGGGACAAAAGCGGCTTCGTTCGTCAGCAAAATTGCATCACAGCGGCCGTTAAAACCCGTCAAATCGTGGAGAGTCAAGGTGCTCTTGGGGCTCGTCAGTTGCACCTTCCCGCCGTCTTGCCAATGCCAATCGCTTTGCTCGGTACCAAAGGTTGGATCCAATGCTTGTCCGTTAATTTGCAACTGGAACTTACCTGGGTATCCCGTCGCTTGCATGGAGGCAATGGTGTCGGTTGTCTTCCATGGCCCCGACCAATCGCGTGTCCGTACCCAGACTTGGTATTCACCCGGTTGCGATACGTTAAGTTGTGTGGTCGCGTCATCAACAGGGGTGCCCAATCCGTGCGCCATCAGATAAGGAGATCCCATTTGGTCCATCGATTGTTGATCGATAACCCATCCGCCTCGGTTGGAAAAACTCTCCGCTTCCACCAAAATCGTTTCGCCAAACGACGGCGTACTCGTGCTTACCAGGGCCAATGCCAAAACCGCGAGCCATGTCCGATTCGCAAGAACTGCTAAGACACGTGAATATCGTAGAAGCAACGATCCAGTGCAGCGTGTATTCATTGGGGTGAAGTCTTATTTTAGATGTGTAGTTTTGGTTGCTAGGCAGACCGACTGAGATGACTTAGCAGAACGTCGTTGCTAATCTGAGCTGACACAATGGTGCAACGGGGTGCACCTTCATTGAAGCGAGGGTTGGATGAATCATTGACATCAGCCACCGCCGCCAAAATCGAAGGTGCATCTCCGGTAAACCATTGGGACTTTCATGGCCCCTGATCGCTGTGTACCTAGATCGAAAATCGGACCGTGATTCGGATGGAATCACGGTCGCACTATCGAAAGAGTTTACCTGACACATCTAGTCGCGTCTTCAAAAACGCTTGCCAATACTGGGCGTTTATGTGCGCTGACAGTGCTCTATGGAGTATCTCAGTGCAGTAATATGCGGATTGTGATACGTTGTTTGCATGTTTTGGAGCCGAATCCCGCTCTAAATGCGTTCACGGGGACCCGAATACACCGTACGGCCGCTGCTGGACGCAGAATCGTTTGGGGGAGGAAACGAGATTTGAGATTTCCAGGCGATCCCAGTCCCTTTTCCATTGCCATGGAAACTCAAAAGCGGGTTGGCTTGATGCCGATTGAGCCGGTTGATTGCATCATGCAGTCGGGTTTGGGGGGCGATGCTGCGGTGGATGGGTAACGGGTCGTCGATGCACTCGGGCCATCCTTCCTCTTCAAACACGCAAAGGATGGTTTCTTGATTCCGTGCAGGAACGCGGAAGCGTTTCACCACGGTCGAGGCCAATCGAAGCTCTCGGGCGGCGGCGTCCCAACAAGGTTTGACGTTGCAAAGGACCGACTTGGAAGGCAATCGATCGCGTCCACTCTCGGACCTATTCTCATGCACCGCAAACGCCTCCTCAAAACTTGCCGCAAACCAGTGGTCTCGGTCAGCCTTCGTTGACGATGAACATTCATTCAAAAACCGCTCGACAAACGCCGCGCCTCGTTCGGTCAACATCACGCACGTCGTCGGGGCGAAGTTGTACCCTTCGCTGAGTTGGAAACGACGATGTGGATCGCCGCGAACCGATGTTTCTATACCGTGGGCCAAGAAGTCTTTAGCGACCAACCAACGCAGATCGTTGATGGTTAGCCCCGATGAGCAAATCAAATCGATCTCCAATGCAAAGTCCCACAACTCGTCCTGCACGTTCAACGCGTAGCGATACGCCTGCAACAACAAGTGGTAACCGGTGCTTGCCGCGTGATCAGTACGCGGCAAATTGACCGCAACATCCATTGCGAATTCGTTGTCAGCGGGCATTGAAACTCTCCATCGGTCCAAGAGTCAGCTAGTCACCCCCCGGCGGAGTCGGCTGCATCGTGTTTAACCAATCGATATCGATGCGTCAAACGTGCACCATAGCGCGAATACTGTTTTGCTTTGATCCCCATCGATGCCGTGTCCTCCACGCCGCTGCTCGGTGCGATTGCATGCACTCGCGTTGCTTCCTCGTCTGATACTTTGTCTTTTGTTTTCCGTAACGGCGTTGAGCAAGAAATATGGTGATAACACACGTTTGCCAGGTACATTGCCTTGCTTTCATTCGGAAGCCGGTAAGCTAGATGCGAAGTGGGGTTCGGTTACTGAAAACGCATTTCGGACGGTGTTGCTGACATGAACCTCAACGCCTTCTTGCCAGGGATTCACGCGAATTTCATGTTGCTGGCGTTCGCTGACGCGAAGGTCACGTCGGATATCTCTTGAGATAGAAATGCGAATCCGAGGCATTGTGTTGCACCCAAGCGATGCACCGGGGGTGCGCATTGGTTCACTTGAGGGTTGCGCGCCACCGCATCAACACTCGATTGACACTTGAGGGTGGTTCGATGCTTGAAACAATTTCGGGGATGATCCAAATGTCGGATCAACCATCGCACGAAGGGGTGACTCTTCACGATGGCAGGCTCCCCTTTCCGCACTGCAATTGGAGATCTCTATCATGTCACCTTCTATCTCGCGACGCATATTTTTAGCACGGTCGGGTGCAATCGCTGGCGCAGCGTCATTGATGCCGATGATGAGTCAAGTGGCTCAGGCCGCGACGTTAAACGATGATTTATTTGGGCAATCGTACAATCAGCTCAAATCGAAGGCGTTCCCCGGTAATCTGCAACTGTATGCGTCTCCGATTGATGCCCATTTCGATCCGGTTCCAATGGGCCAGATCTCGCCCGCGGCAAACCAGGTCGTGAGCATCATGCCGATGTGGTCACCCGTAGGAACCTACGACGCACAAGCAGCATCGTTCTTTGATGCCTATCGTCAAGTGTTAACGCATGTGACTTGGAAGGTGAGTCCGGAACAACAAAACGATCTTCGACAATTGCAGGATCAAGTCATCAAGGCTCAGCGCGCCGTGAGCCAAGTAAATTCGGACATGAATCAGGCATACGTTTTCGCCAAGAATCAAGGGGGAGCCATTTTTGCGGCCAAGTACCCCACGATCACGGATTGGCTGAACAGCCCCGCTGGGAAATCATGGGACGATCAATTGGATCAAGCGGCGAAAACCCAAACCGCGGCTCAAAATGCCTATCAGAGTTTGGTCCGCAGCTACCAACCCAAATCGTTACAGGAAGCTCAGGAAGCGGCCAAGCTGCCAACTGGCAACCCGGTTAACGATCCGGCGCCGCGGGGGTGGGCAAAGGTTGCCGATGGCGCTGGCAATCTGCAATGGACTCCCGACTACACGATCGGTAACGCGTCCGAGTGGCGTGATTCGTTGGCCAATGGAACGAAGGGCCAATTCAGTTTGACGCTGGGTGCGAACCAAGGCAACTCGTCAACCTCCAGCAGTTGGGCTGGCGGTAGCGCCAGCTACGGCACCCCGTTTTGGGGTGTGGAATCGAGTGGTTCGTGGTCGGAATTTGACCTTGCCCAGAACGACAAATCAGTCGAGGTGACGATCACCGCACAGAGCTCGACCGTTGTGCCGGTGACTCCAGGGGCGTGGTACGACGGTGGATTTATCAGCAATCTTGCCAAAGCCCAACAAGGTTCCGATGGCCAGGGATGGGTAATTACCAGTCCTTGGGTTTCCAAGGGGCCTGAAAACGCTCTGTTTGGTAAGAACGGATTGCTGTCGACACAGGTGGCAGGACTCGCCGTGGTCTACAAACCAGGCTTCAAAATCAGCATGTCCGAAAATACCTTCCAACAGCACAAGGATCAGTTCAGCGCGAGCGGCGGTATTCGAATCGGATGTTTCCGTTTCGGTGGCAGCGGCGGACATAGCAACGAGTGGACGCGTAGCACCAACGGTTCGACAGAATTTTCCGGACAAAGCACTTCGACGGATCCGTTGATTGTCGGCGTCATGGTGGCGTTCCCTGGCATGGGCACTGCCTAAAGCCAACGTATCGCGATGCAAGGCCTGGGCGTGCATCCGCAATAGGTGGACGAAACGTTTTGGGCCTCGGGAATCCGAGGCCCAGACTCGCACATGAGACGC
The DNA here is from genome assembly GCF_039545035.1 of Novipirellula caenicola. Classification (NCBI taxonomy): domain Bacteria; kingdom Pseudomonadati; phylum Planctomycetota; class Planctomycetia; order Pirellulales; family Pirellulaceae; genus Novipirellula; species Novipirellula caenicola. The sequence continues at coordinate 143,099 of NZ_BAABRO010000010.1, read as the reverse complement.
TGCAACGTGCCTGCAGTTGGCAAATGGCTTGCCGCACGCATCCCCACGCTGGGGCGATCGTTTCACAAGTCAACGAGACGAAAAAAAGGGCCATTATGCCGCCGCGACAAGTTCTAAGTGCGTTGCTCTGTTTGATCAGCCTCCAGTGCGGAGTGCTTGCTGCGCAAAAACCCCATGAAAAAGATACGTCAAGCGAACTCAAGCGGGATCTTTCAGCCATGGACGCCTCACCCATTTTGTCGGCGATGATGCGATCTGCAAAGGATCCCCTCAAATCAGCCGCGTTTTCGGCTCATGCTGCCGAGATGCTTGATCCCACAGCAGCTCCCATCATCCAACCGATGTTGGCCGCTACTCCCTGGGATTGGCAAATTACGGTTCCTGGGGAGATTTCGTCGGGGCAATATCAATTCTGCGATTTGATGCCCGCATCAAGGTCGGCGGAAACCCCTTATATCCCGGGCGATAGTTTTACGAATAATTACGTCACGTTCTTGAAGCTCATCAGCAGCTCGGATCCAATGATTCAGACGGAGATTGATGCGGCACGACACGCCGTCCAAACGCCGCCGGGATCTCCGGTCGACTCGGGCAATCCGCCTGACGGATGGACAAAGGTCCGCGACGCATCGCTTCGCTTGCAGTGGCGAATGATTTGGGCGGTGTCTTCGATGCCAAATGATTGGACCGCTTCGACAACCGACGATCTCGGGGTGAAATTTTTATTCGCCAACAATCAAAACTCCGAAGTCAAGCAATCGCTGCTTGTTGGCCCTTATCAATTGCAAGCCAAGTTACCGGATAACAACACGATTACGCTCGGCGATGAGCAACTGCAAAGTTTTTCCATTGACTTTGAGTCCGCTGGATGGGTTGAGATCGATCCCGGGGCATGGTTCAAATCGGGGCTTGTGAGGTTGGCCCAGCATCGCAAGCTAGAGTTTCAACCAGGGTATGACCATGCCTTCTTCTTTGGCCGACAGGGACTGATTGCACAACGCAAGGTCGGCTTTTTGATAGGCAGCAATCCAACGATGAGCTGGACTTCGCAAGACCCTGCGAACACCAAGATCGAAGCGGCATCGTCGGTGTCCGGTGGCGGCATCACCTTGGAAAAGAAGGGTGACAATTTCGTCAAAATCGAAACGAGAAACGGAGTGACGCAGTATTCCGTCAAACCCGTCGAAACTTCGCTGTACATCATTGGGGTGGTTGTTGGGCGAATGTAGCGGAGACGCCGCTGTCCGCTCAATGACTTCTTGGGAACGTTCGTGTCCGGATAGCGGATGCCCGATGCCTGCTGCGTCGACACGAAACGGATGGTTTTATAGCGGAGCGGCGCGAGCCGCCCGGTCAATGTCGAACGTTTTACTCGCTGCAACTGAACGGCTTGCGTCGCACCGCGATCCAAAGTAGATAGCATGGGGCTTGCGCTGCGAGCGTCACGCAGAGTAGGTGACAGTGAACCGTTCCCGTGATCGGATTCGCTAGGGCAAATGGCCGTTGGCTTGCAACTGCTCGCAGCGAGCTAAGGGGTTGCGTAACGAGCGGACAATCGCTTCGGCATCGCACTTGGAACGTAACGCACTCCGGTTCCGCGATCACCTTGGGGATGGTAGTGCGGGCTGTGTTTGGTCGATTGTGGTTGATAATTGGGGCTGCCGCTTTGTTCTTGCCACCATGCCAACCATTTTGCGTTCAGTTCGCCGACCAGTTCTGGTTTTTCTACGGCCAAATCGGTTGTTTCCAGCGGATCGGTTTGATTGTCCAGTAATTGCCAACCGGCACCATCAACTTCGGCCAACGTCCATCGGTCGGTGCGAATCGCACGGTTGTCCATGTACTGGAAATAAAGCGGTTGTTCTCGCTGCCAGGCACGGTCCTGCAGCAGCGGCAGAAACGATTCGCCGGCAGCGCTCGGCGCATCGTTGCCAATCAAATCGAGCAGCGTTGGCAACACATCGACCACATGCACGGGGCGTGAATCGATGCGACCCGCCGTCCCCGTGTGTCCTGGCCACCAAGCGACTGCACCGGTTGTTACTCCTCCAGCGTGCTGGCCAATCTTGTACATCCGCCACGGTGTGACGCTGGCGTAAGCCCAACCGGTGCCGAGTTGCCAATTGGATCCGCGGTCTCCTGGCAAACGATCGCTTTGTAACATCGCATCATCCAAGACCGAAAACGAATCGCTGCCATTATCGCTAAGGAACAGCACCAACGTGTTCTCCCCGAAACCGCTGGATCGAACCGCATCCATGACCCGACCGATTCCGTGATCCATTCGCTCGACCATGGCAGCAAACACCGACATTCGCAGGTCTTCCAGGTCACGTTGTTCTTCGCTCAGCGAATTCCAGTCCGGCAGATTCTGCGGGTACGCTGGCAGGACGGCGTCGTCCGCGATCAGTCCAAGTTCCTTTTGTCGTTCGAACCGTGCTTCCCGCACGGCCTGCCAACCGGCGGCATACCTGCCTCGGTACTTCATGATGTCTTCACGTGGTGCTTGCAGCGGGTTGTGTGGCGATTGGTAACTCAAACACAAAAAGAAGGGAGCGGCAGGTTGTTGTTTGGCTGCGTCATGGATGAATTTGATTGCCCGGTCGCTCAGTGCATCGCTGCTGTAAAAGTCATCGCCAAAATCGCGAAACGGTTTGCGATCGATCCGATAACTGGGGGCTCCCGCGAAATGGTCGGCAAACCCGGTCAAGAAACCAAAAAAGTGATCAAAACCATGATCCATCGGATGACCATCAAGATGCCATTTTCCGATCAGCGCCGATCGATACCCCGAGTCATGGAGTTGTTCGGGCAAGAGATCCAATTCGTTGAAGGCCGGCAACGCCGCCGGCCACCACTGGCCACTAAACATCATCGCTCGCGACACCACGCACATGCCACCGTTGTAGAAATGAGTGAGGCGAACGCCTTCGTGGGCAAGTTGATCAATGTTAGGAGTTGCAATTTCACCTCCGAAACACCCGGGATCCGAGTACCCCATGTCATCGGCAACCATCAACACGATGTTAGGACGGTTTGCTGCGTTGACGTCGGCGGATATGGCAATGCCAAAGAGAAGTAAGATCGCCGGTACTCGGAGGTCATATGCGCGGAAGCGTCGCAGGAAAGTAAATGTATGCATGTTGAGGACGTGCAGTGGATGCGAATGGGATAATCGTGTTGTGCGGACGACGTCGCGCGAGTGGGATTCACCAAACAATGCGATCGCTCGAACGATGTCGTTTACCGAAATTGCTCTGCGGCGTAGGCGTGTCATCATAACCAGGCACACGGACATTGTGGCACGAAGCCGACGCCCCTACATCGCCACGGTCAGCCCGGTGGCCCAGGCCACCACGAGCAATGCGATGGCGATGACGCCAGCCGAGTATTGCACGAACCGATTGGCCAACCATCGATTGGGGACTCGGCTACCGATCCAACCGATCAACATTCCGGCAAAGAAACCGGTGACATGGGCAAGCACATCGGTCCGTTCGCCACCAACGCCGGTGAACGCGAACAACAGAATTCCGCCGATCAGCGGACTCCATCGTTTGAATGGTTTTTCTTGCGACGCGGCCCAGCGGCGAAGCCCGTGAGAAACGATCATGCCAAGTGCGGCGAACACGGCCGTCGAGGCCCCGATCGAAGTATGCGCTGCGGGCTGGGCCCAGGCGTTCATGCCATTGCCCATGCCGCCAGCGATCACGATTCCCAACCAGGCCACCCCGCCCCCCAATGATCGGCCGGCCAGCAAACCAAAGACAGTTCCAAACAACAGATTGCCCATCAGGTGGGCAGCGTCCAGATGCAGGGTCAGGGCCGTGAGCATCCGCCACCACTGGCCGCCAACGACGCTGCCCGCGTGCATTCGTCCCGCTTGGAACCATTCCAGTCCGAATGTCGATTTGGCTGCTAAAACGGCCACCAGCATCAGGACGCAGGAATAAACGAAAACCGCCACCGTGGCCCCTTCGTAAACCGGATCGGACGTGGTCACGCGAGCGGTTCGATCGTTGTTTTCGGCGCGATAGGCTTCCAATTCGGCGATCGCGGCGTCCCGATTTTGCGGGGCAACGACCAGAAGCCATGCGCCATCGCGAGAAACGGCCTCGGCAGCGAACCCAGCAGCCATCAGCACGAGCCGTGCCTCGAAACACTCGTTCGATCGACTGGTTCGGAGCACAATTGCTTCACCGGGCGGCTGATTTTCCATCTTCCCATCTTCGCTGCGGTGCGTTGATTTAGCAATCCGCCCCCATTCGCATCACTTGAACCTTCGTCCGGTAGCTGTATATCGCTTGCAGGTGGTGTTGGGGCTTCGGGGGCGAGTCCGCCGCCGCAACGTCCGGCTGAGAGGGATTGGTGCAACCTGATCATCGCGGAAAACCAGCGGGGGTCACGGTGCCACCTGAGGCAGAACGGCTGCTGTTGAAAGGGGGCGTCCTAGATACAATAGGTGCGATACGACCGCTGCGTCGACACAAAACGACCCGTACTACGCTTGGTCGGTGTGGGGTTGCTGCAATGTGGCCGCCTCGGGCCGATGCGATAATATAGCGGTCGTATCAACGTTTCCAGCTTATTTCCCTGTCTTAAACGGGTCCAAATTCGATCCCCGGTTGATCTTTTGCGTCCATCAACGATAGTCAACACTTTCGAATTGAATCCGATTCCAACCTGACGACGCGATGACCGAGAAAACCCAAACGCCTGCCACCGACGATCTCCGCATCAACGAGATCAAGCAGTTGATGCCGCCCAAAGAGTTGATGGCAGAGATCCCGGTCGAAGCCGATGTGGCTGAAACCGTTTCCAGCGCTCGGGCGGGGATCCAGCGAGTGCTTCGCGAAGAAGATGACCGGTTGGTCGTCGTCGTTGGCCCCTGTTCGATCCACGATCCGGAGGCCGCGATCGAGTACGCCCAAAATCTGGCGGTCGAACAACAAAAGCATCAAGACAACCTGTTGATCGTGATGCGAGTCTATTTTGAGAAACCGCGTACCACTGTGGGCTGGAAAGGGTTGATCAATGACCCCGGTTTGGATGATAGCTTCGAGATCAACCGTGGACTGCGAACCGCTCGTGGTTTGCTGCGTGACATCAACGCGATGGGGCTGCCGACCGGTACCGAATTTTTGGACCTGATCAGTCCCCAATACATCGCGGACCTCGTCGGTTGGGGAGCCATTGGGGCTCGCACGACCGAGAGCCAGGGGCATCGTGAACTCGCATCCGGGTTGTCGTGCCCAGTCGGCTTTAAAAATGGAACCAGCGGCAACGTGCAAATTGCCGTCGATGCAATCTGCTCGGCGTCGCGTCCGCACCATTTCTTGTCCGTCACCAAAGAAGGCACGTCGGCGATCTTCGCCACGTCCGGCAACAGCGATTGTCACGTCATCATGCGAGGCGGGATTCACACTAACTATGACGCCGCCAGCATCGATGCCGCGTCGGATTTGTTGAAAAAAGCAAATTTGACGCCACGGATCATGATCGATACCAGCCACGCAAACAGTCGCAAAAAATACACACGTCAACGCTACGTGTGCCGAGACATCTGCAGCCAAGTGGGCGATGGTGACCACCGCATCATGGGCGTGATGATCGAGAGCAATTTGGTCGAAGGCAACCAGAGCCTCAGCGATGGGAACCTGGTCCGAGGCAAGAGCATCACCGACGCCTGTATCGGTTGGGACGAAACCGTGGCCATCCTGCAAGACCTCAGTGATGCGGTCGAGTCACGCCGCGGCAAGTAATTTTGGAATGCCGAGGGCACGAAAACGTCTAGGTTGGAGCGAAGGTTCAATGCCATCTACCTTGACGCTGTCTGGGCCGCATTTGTAGCGGTGCGCCGCAGAGCCCGCCCGGTTGCAGCGAGTAAAACATTCGGAATTTACCGGGGGGCTCGCGAAGCATCGCTGTAAATACCACGCGTTTAGTGCGAAAGTCGATCGCATTAGGCGTATGACCGAGGTTTCTCGCGTTAACGTCCTCGGTGTTTCACGCGGCAGTTGATTGCTTGGTGCTGCGCAGCGACCACTTTGTCGCTTGCCACGGCGGATTCAATCGCCAGCAACTGCTTGGCTAACTTGCTGGCTTGTCCTGTTCCGCGGATCGCACTGAGTGTCGTGCGGCAGTCGACGTCACCAACGGCGGTCTCTAGCTGGAGCGTCAACTGTCTGAGTAGTGAAAGCAATTTGGCGAAGTCACGTGGGTAGTTCGTCGGATCACCCTGCAGACACATTTGTAGTGTGGTTTGCACGACCAATGCATGCAGATCCGACACGGACGCGACGTCGGCGAGCGATTTCGCCCAGCGGGCCGCCTTGATCATCCCACCTGGTAACAATGCACGCATGGCTGTCCCCAAATTGTCGGTTCCCAAACGTCCGTCCTCAATTGCGACCGTTGCGACATCGATTGCCAAACGCTGCTCGCCGGGTTCCTTGGCCGCCAATGCAAGGGTCAAACAAAGCGTCGCCATCTCAAAAAGCGGCGTCCCAGGATCCAACATGGGTTCCAATAAGTGGCTGTTGTACCAGCGTGCTTCGTGCCAATCGAGATTATCCGCGAACGCCTCCGCAGCGCGAGCGAAATATGACTCGCGAGCAATCGGCCATAACGATGCGGTGGCACGGACGGAATCAGTCGTGTTGCCCGCAAAATGCCCTACCTCCCAAGCGATGATATGCGGCAAGTGGAAGCTGACGGCGGGGTGTTCGGAAACGTTTGGCAGCGAACTCGAGTGCGATTCGGGGCAAGCAGGCTCGCTCGCCACGGACAACCATGTTCGGTATTTATTGGCCTGATGCGCCCAGCGATAGGTGGCGGCCGTGGCGGCATCCGGACCTTGCTCGGGAAAGACGTCTGATACCGCGGGATCCGATTTCCACGGTGATCGTGCCCGGGCCGCAGCAACCCACAGACGCTCGTTGGTTTCAATCGTAATGCCTTGGGCGCCGAGGGCGTATCGAATCGCTTGACGCCAATTCTGCTTGCTCGGCTTCAGCTTTGTGAGCGCTTCCGCTCGACGATCGGGTGCCAATCGTAAGATCGCCAGGACCACGTCGGTTTCGGCGGGTGAGTCGTCCGCCAAAGTATGGACTCGATCGACCAAGACGAGTGGATCAATCCAGCCGCCTCGATGCGTCGGAGTGCTCAGCGGCGTCGAGGCTGTGCCGGTCGCCATCTTCCTAGCAAGTTGTTGACAGCGTTCAGACAATACCGCAAGCGGTTTGTTGCGGTTACAGTAGCGAAACGGCCCCTGTAGACCGTCGACTTTGACCACGTGGCAGTAGGGTTGTCCGTCGCGGATCTCATATTCACCTTGCGGACCGAGTACCTCACCCTCGACCCAGGCATAGATGCAGCCGGCCAAATCCGACACTGTGCCACGTCCCCAGAAGGGAAACAGATCTCGTTTGATCAGTTGAACGGTCCGTTTTGCGAGTGGTGCGACACGCTGTGCAAAATCGGCGGGGCGTTGATCACAGAGTCGGGCGATCCCATCGATTGCCAATTCGGCTTCATCCACCTGACCGCGATCTTCCAAGACGCTTGAACAGAGGTCGATCAATTCGTCGAGATCAGTTACCGGTTCAAGCTGGTCCTCGGGTCGCAGTCGAGCGATCTCGGTGCCATCGAATCGTGTTGCAGGAATGTTCGGATTGCCCGACGCGATGTTTTCAATCAAGGTACCGACTGAGTACAGCTGTAACCACTGCGGATCGTACTGTTGTCGAACTTCGCTCGCGGACGAATCGATGCCCGCTGCCAACGTCGAATTCTCTGCCGCGGGATTAGTGAGGGGGGTGGATGCGGTGTCAGCTTCCTCGCCCGCCAACCACTGCTGCACGCTTGGTTGGACCGAAGATGCCAGTAAATCGACATACTCTCTCACCTTAGTTCGCAGTTCCGGATGGGGATCGTTGACGTTGGATTGGATCCATTGCCATGCCGCATCTTGCACATCCGCAGCCTCGTGTGCCAACGCCTCAGCCGCCGCCAGACTTGCTGCCGTCGTGTGTTCCGGATCGCGAGTGATAACCGAAGAAACAAGTTTTAATGCGTTTTTGACAATTCCTTTTTGTCGCGATTGCAGGACAGGAATCAACGCAGCGATCAGGTCTGCGGAGGCGTATGGAGATTCTTTGTCGATTTTCTGTACATGTTTGAACGCCCAAGCCACGATAGGCTGCGTCGTACACGCCAACAGACTCAGATAGCGGGGAGCAAACTGAACACGCTCGGATTGAGTCAACTGCAACTCATCATGAAAGTTTGTAAACCACTTCGCACGGTAGTGGTTGAAATCGCGTTGCAACGCGTCAAACGTACAACCGATCAGTCGCTCGCGTGATAGGCGATTGCTTTTCGCCAATGATAACAATGCCGCTTTCCATGATGTGTCCGAGGATCGATCGACATTCGCCAAACTGTTGTCGCCCCCTCCTTCGTATTCGAACAGTTTCCATATCTCGTCGTCCAGCAAGTCGGGATCCTCGAGTAACTTGGATTCCACTGTGGTCTCAGATCGGAAACCGCCATCGAGCCCGCTAATCATCCCGAGGTAGTAGTGCGGGTGATCAGGCTTCTCGCACAGACCTGCTCGTATTAACCGTCGGACCAGCTTCCAATTTCGCCAATACCTTCGATCGTCTAAAAGTTTCACGACCCAACGCTGCGTCCAATTCGGTCGACGGTCCGCGATCACCTGGAACTGTTCGTCGTCGTTGGGCAGTGATTTCCAGTTCAGCTTGGCAACATCCGACAAAGTCCCGGTGGCAAACACGGCAAGTCCTCCGGCCGGCAACTGAGGCGGTATCACAAAATGGAGGTTGCTACCGTTGGTTTGTACGTGCGCGGTTGGTGCGGTCCTCAGCAATGCTTTGGACTTTGTACGCAGCGATGCGCGGTCCACTTCCTTCATACCTTGAAAGAACTCCAGCATCGCCGCTTTATCACCGCTTTGAAAAATCGTTAGGAGAGCCTGTTCGTTGGTCGTCATTGGATTCCTAGAAAAATCTGCGCAGCCAAGATGTGTTTACACGGTCCACGATCGTTTTGGTGTTTGGCGTACCATGGACAGCTGCATTTGGCGGATTGTTCGTCGATTCGAACTCGATGCACCACATCGCTGCTAGCAACCATGATCTCGTATTTGCTGAGACACTGTTTTCCGACACGCACTTTGCCTTCGTTGATCAGTTTGGTCGCGGCAGCTAGCCGAGGCTGCATTTTCGCCGAGCTGGACCGCAGTGATTCCAAGTCAAATGGCAACAAACGATGGAAATAAGCTTGGTTACTAAGGTCGAACCCAACGACACCTTGAGTGCTCAGCACGCCCAACAATTCCGTGACGCGTTTGGCGGTGGTGGCTGCCCGAGCAGCGATAACAGTGGGATCCAGCACGGTATCCCAGTGCAGTGCCGCGCGGACATGAGCAAGCTCTTTGTCGCGTTCATCCGACGACAACGCAGTCGACGATAGCACTTGGCCTTCACCAGAGAATCCACGCCAAATCTCGGGGCTGAGCACCAAGTGAAACCGGCAACCTGGGAAATCAAGAACAAAAGCAGCAGCGGAGGTGACCGGATCATGATAGATCTGCAAGCGACCCGCGTGGGTTACGAGCGGCTCCAAGACTCGCAGACGCTGGAGTCCACCCACACGAACGGCATCACGATTTTCGACCTGAGTGACCCGCAATCCGTTCCTAGCAGGAACGATCCAAGTGGGGCGGCGATGCGTGTGCATGCGAGGCAAACCACGCAAAAACCGACGCCCTTCAAGCGCCGACACACTGATCACCTCTTCCATCCGCGACTGGCAGACTTGAACTTCCATCAAACCTTTCAGCCATCGTATTGGCAGCTCGACTTTTCTCTCAACAATTTGCGTGTCTCCGCTCGTCAAACGGACTTCGTCGGCGCCCACCGCTAACTGCACTTCATCCGTCGACTGCACCATTGCCAGTGCCGATAACATCGGAGCGTTAAAGTCGACATTCGTCGTTCCTCGGGTTAGCCATTGTCCGTCCAATGTCTCGCTCGTCAGATCAACACGGGCATACGCGCCACAACACGCCGAGAAACCTTCGAAACGAAGCATTTCGTCGCTGCAAGTGACCACCGGATCCGACAGAGCGATTGTTTTGGCCAACATCGCCGGAGGAGCAAAAAAACGAGATTGCACGACCCGCATCAAGCCTCGAAGGAGATCACACGTCAAGCGAGGGGCCTGCAGTCGCCCCTGAAAATAAAGCGGGCTTGATTGCGGTTCCGGTTGTGCGGCCAAACACAAATGCCGCCGCGGAGCATCATACTCAGATGCGAACGAGTATCGATAGACTTGGGTGATCGCGGCAGCCGACACGTTGATGTCTCGGAGTGTGCAAAAGGGAGGAGGGATCAATGTACCACAAATCAGTGCCTAGGCGGCTGGCATCGCAATCCGTTCCGGTCTCTGTTGCTGGTAGATAACAACTAGATAACAACGTCAAACTTTGACTATATTGTGGGAGAGGCTTCCAGTCTGCGCACGTGTCCTCGTCAGCCTGCAAGCCTTGCCTAAATTCCTCGCAGTGAAAGTCGCGTAGACTTTCGCGCATCGGTGCTTCGACATAAAACTCTTAACGGCTTGTTGATTTAATGAAGTTTCCTGCGGCAAGGGGTGCATGATGGACTTTCAAGTCCGTCAATAGCGCATTCGACGGATTAGGAAGTCCATCGTAGAACTAAAACAACAAGCCGTTAACGATCCTTCGCTACCAAAACCCGTCTGGCTCGACAGCCTGGAAACCGCTCCGACATTACAAAAGCCATATGGAAGCAACCCACCAGCATCGATCCGAGCGGGTTTGGCGACGCGGTAAACATGTGCCGGAGCTTGATGGGCTGCGTGGGCTGGCCATTTTGGTCGTGACGCTGTACCGATTCGGCAAAGGGTTTCCTGAAGAGACCGTCATCGGTAAGTGGATTGGATTTGTCTTGAGTCACGGCGACCGCGGGGTTGATCTTTTTTTTGTGCTATCGGGTTTTCTGATCACCGGCATCCTGATCGATGGCAAAGACCGTCCGCACTATTTTCGTAACTTCATCGCCCGCCGCAGCCTGCGGATTTTTCCGCTCTATTTTTGCACGCTCGCGGCGATCGTGATCGGGGCAAGTTTATTTCCTGAGTTGGCGGAAATGTTCGCTCTGCCGCTGAGCAATCAGTTCTATCTGTGGACCTATCTGGTCAATGTCAAGATGAGTTTTGAAAACGAATGGTGTTTTGGCTACCTCGACCATTTCTGGTCGTTGGCAGTGGAAGAGCATTTCTATCTTGTTTGGCCGTTCATCCTTTTTCACCTGCGATCCACCCTGACGCTTCGCGTGGCAATCGGCTTGGCAATCCTCAGCGCGGTCTCGCGAGTCGGTTACGTGCTGGCCACGCAACATGGTGTTGCCGCTGATGTGTTGACGATCTTTCGCGTCGACTCGCTGCTGATCGGCGCTGCGGTCGCCGTGATCGCACGCAGACCGAAGGGCCTGGAACCGCTCAAGAAATGGCTGCCGATTGCTTTTCTGGTTTGCGTTTTCATCGTTGCGATGGGGTTGGTTCTAAATAAGGGGCTATTCACGCTGACGCATACGTTGTGGCCGGTGATTTGGGCCTACATTTTGGTTTGGTTGATGACGGCGTACCGCAGCGCAGGCTTGGCACGCTTTTTCAATTTATCAGGACTGCGTTCGCTTGGAAAATACAGCTATGCGATGTATGTTTTTCAAAATCCGTTGATCGCACTGGTGTCCGCGGTGCTTACTGCGTCCACCTTCACCGCGGTCACCGGTGATGCCGTGACAAGTCACCTCGGATACATTGGTGTGATGTTCACACTGACCTACCTCGCCGCCGTGGCCAGTTGGTATTTGTTAGAGCGCCACTTCTTGAAGTTGAAACGGTACTTTCCAAGTGGTTGATGTCGAATTTCGTCATGCCACGGGCTAGATAGGTCATCAAAGCCTGCACACCACGAAGTACGCGATACGAAGCACCGCCGCCGGCGAAAATCCAGCGGGGTGCCGCTTAATGCCATCCACGTTCGCACTAAACGGGCGTTTCTTATGGCGGTGCGGCGCAAGCCGCTCGGTCAACATCGAACGTTTTACTCGCGGCCACCGTGTCGTTGCCCCTTCAAAGCGTCCTCCGTGAGATCAGCTCCGCAGCAAAACGGAGGCCGCTGTGGTCCTCCGTTGCTCTGATAAGAAAAACGGATTCCAATAGTACACGATTGCGAATACGATAATGCGTGATGCATTTTCGTCCGCTTGTAGGTACCCTGCCGCCCTTTTCGCTTCCCCCTTCCCTTGTGATTCAAGTCTTGATGTCTTTTCTTTCCTTGCCGTTGGCAAGTCTGCAAAATGTTTCCGAGCCCTTATCGAGTGGTGTTCACGTTCATCTCAGCACAATCGATATCCTGGTCGCCGTTGGTTATTTGATCGGGATCGTGGCCATCGGATTGTTCGCCGCTTGGCTGCACAAGAAAAAGCAGGGTGCTGCCAGTGAATATTTTTTGGCGGGCAAAAGCCTTGGCTGGGCCAGCATTGGACTGTCGCTGTTTGCAACCAATATTTCCACGTTGCATTTGGTCAGTCTGGCACAGAACGGTTTTGACACCGGATTGTTGAACGGGAATTTTGAGTGGATGGCAGGCTTTACGCTGGTGCTACTCGGTCTGTTTTTCGCACCGTTTTATATCCGCTCGGGGATCGCAACGCTGCCCGATTTTCTTGAGCGTCGTTACAATCGCATCTGCCGTGACTGTTTAGCGTTCGTCTCGATCTTGACGGCGATTGTGATTCACATCGCGTTTGCTTTATTGACCGGAGGCATCATTTTAGAAGAGCTGCTTGAGATTCCGATGATGTACAGCATCATCGTGCTCTGCGTGCTGACGGGAATCTATACGATCGTGGGCGGCTTGTTGGCGGTGGTCGTGACCGAGTGCATTCAAACGATCGTGCTGCTAGGCGGTGCGGTCCTGATCACCGCGTTAGCACTTTGGCAGCTCGGTGGCACGGTGGACGCTCCGGGCGGATGGGATGGTTGGCAAAATTTGCTGTCGATCCTCGACCGCGAAGATCAAGGGCAGCGGCTGTCGATGTTGCGGCCGCATGGTGATGCAGACAATATGCCATGGTATGCGATCATGCTTGGATATCCCGTGCTGGGAATCTGGTATTGGTGTGCCGATCAAACGATTGTGCAGCGAGTACTCGGTGCCAAGAACGAACAGCACGCTCGTCAGGGGCCCATTTTCGCCGGCGTGCTGAAGATCCTGCCAGTATTCTTGTTTGTGCTTCCCGGTCTGCTGGCATGGGCGCTATTTACGGATGGGCGATTGGATTTATCGCTAATCACCGTCGACGGCGTAGTGCAGTCCAAGGGGATTTACGCCAGCATGATTACCGAATTGTTGCCGCTCGGGCTGCGGGGCGTGTTGGTGGCGGCGTTGATGGCGGCATTGATGAGCACGGTGTCCGGCGCACTCAACTCCATCTCGACGCTATTTAGCTATGACATCGTCAAACGGTTCAAACCGGCGGTGGACGACAAGTCGCTTGTCCGAGTGGGGCGAATTTCGGCTGGGATCGCGTTGATGATCGCCGTTGCGTTGGTGCCCGCGCTGAACATGTTCGAGAGCATTTTTAATGGGATGGCGAGCATTATTTCGCACATCGCTCCGCCGATCACCAGCGTGCTGGTGTTAGGCGTCTTTTGGCGCGGAGCAAGCTCGCGTGCGGCAGCCATCACGCTGATCGGTGGTTCAGTGCTGGGGATCGCCGTGTTCGCAACCAACACGCTGATGCCGGAGGGGACGCTGAATCAATTGCCCGGAGGCTTCATGATGATGGCGTTCTATTTATTCGCGGTATGCGTCGTGGCCCAAGCACTCCTGAGCCGATTGCTGCCGGACGTCGCCGCAGAGACCGGTGATTTGCGTGGATCGGAATTGGCATGGGATCCGCCTTGGGCCGCGCTGAAGATACCCGGCGATAGCCGGTTGGGCGATCCACGACTGTTGTCGACGCTGCTGATGTTGGTGATGGCTGTCCTCTACTGGATCTTTCGATAGGGACGATGCAAAGTGGATGCCGTCGACGGATCCGGTGCAGCTTTATGACACCGTTGCTGAGCTCGGTTAGACACCGCATCGAGGTAAAAAAGTCAGTCTAAAACCCGAAAACGCCCTGCGATCTGTAGCCGCGCTCGCCAACGCGAAGATGGTGGATCGCAGGGGGTAAGCGTTGACCCGAGGCAGTTGTATTGAAGTTGCGTTCTTATCACCACCCGACGCATCAGCGACGGAATCTTTATCTTGACACGGTCCCTCGCTGACGCGTCGGGTTATGATTTGCCTGGAAAAACGACGATGGCGCAACTCCGCAAGGCATTTGCTACGATGGGGCGAGAAAACCCCGGCCTCTGGTTCAGCGAACGCTATTGGCAACCAACGACGATATCGCTTGCAGTAGTAATTCCTGGCGAATCGGTTTGGCGACGTAGGCGTCCATCCCGGCATCGCGGCAACGCTGCTCGTCGCCCATCATTGCATGCGCCGTCATGGCGATGATAGGGATGTGCTGAGATTGGTTTTGCTCACGTTTGCGGATTGCTCTCGTGGCATCGAGGCCGTCCATTTCAGGCATCTCGACGTCCATCAAGATTAAATCAAAATCCTGCGATCCACTCATCTGCACCGCCTCGACCCCATTCTTAGCGATCGTGACGGTGTGCCCCCACTTTTGCATCACCCCCATGGCGACCCTTTGGTTCACCAGGCTGTCTTCGGCGAGCAGCACACGCAAACCGTCCCCCGTTGCCGAGTCCACAGCGTGGGCGGCCAGTTCATGGGTTTTTGATTCGCGGGATTCTCGCCGGACCACATGCAAAATCGCACGCAGCAGTTCCGATTGCTTGACCGGTTTCATCAAATGCGTGGCTACGTTTAGCTCATCGCACCGGATCGCGTCGCCGGACCGAATTGCCGACGTCAACAGCATCACGTTGGTGTCGGCAAGCTCGCGGTCCCGCCGCAACGATTCGACAAAATCAAACCCATCCGCTTCGGGCATGTTGACGTCCGAGATGACAAAGTTGAACGGGGTTCCCTTTTCGCTTTGACTTTTGACTTGGTGCAGCGCGTCTTGGACATTTGCAACCGTGGTGGGGTGAAGCCCCCAATTTTGCAGCGTCTCATGCAGGATACGACGATTGGTTGCATTGTCGTCGACCACCAATACGCGAAGCCCGCGAATGGAGTCTGGATTCAAATCGGACTTGTTGGCGGTTGCCCGTTTACCCACGGGAAGATCGATACTGAAGCTAAACGTTGTTCCACGACCAAGTTGGCTCTGCACCGTCAAACGTCCTCCCATCAGTTCGACAAAGCGTGATGCGATGGCCAATCCCAATCCGGTACCACCATACTTGCGTGTGGTCGATTTGTCGGCCTGTTCAAACTCGGTAAAGATCGTGTCGAGTTTGTCCTGGGGCACTCCAATCCCAGTATCAGAAACAGCAAATCTTAGTGAGATGATCGGACCCTTTGTTGCGTGAACCTCGACTCGCTCGGCTTTGACATCGACCACTACTTCGCCACGCTCGGTGAATTTGATTGCGTTCCCAACTAGGTTGATCAGAACTTGTCTCAATCGCCCTGCGTCACCGACGACGATCTCGGGAATATCCGAATCGAAATGATAGGCGAGTTCGAGTCCCTTGTGATGCGCTCGAGCGGCGAGCGACTTCATCATCGTGCCGATGCTGTCACGGATCTCAAACGGAGTGGGATCCAACTCGATCTTGCCCGCTTCGATCTTAGAGAAGTCCAGCACGTCGTTCAGCAGTCCTAGCAACGCTTCGCCTGATTCCAGCACCGCTTGTGCGTATTCACGCTGTACCGAATTTAGATCGGTATCGAGCAATAGTTCCGCCATCCCAATGACGCCGTTCATCGGAGTGCGAATCTCGTGGCTCATGTTTGCAACGAATTCGCTCTTGGCTCGGTTGGCGGTTTCCGCTGCCTCCTTTGCCGCGCCCAATGCCCGTTCGGTTTGCTTTAGCTTCGTGATGTCACGCGAAATTCCAAACGTTCCCACCACTTCGCCATCTTGTCGTTGCAGAGGCAGTTTGGTGGTGGAAACCCAGCGTTCAAGTCCGCTGGACCAAATCAAATGCTCCTCGGATTCAATGAGCGGGTCACGAGTCCGCATGATTTCCATTTCATCGGCCAACGCTTTTCGGGCGTGATCATGATCAAAGAAGTCAAAGTCGCTTTTGCCAACCGCGTCGTCGGTGGTGGCAAGTCCCGAGCGATCGGCCTTGGCTTGATTGATGCGGATGAACCTGCCCTTGGCATCTTTGAAATAGATGCTGTCAGGGATGTGGTCCATCAACGCCTGCAGCAAGAATCGATCGTCGACAGGCACGTCAGGCGATGGCGGCGGCGGTTCTTCCGGAGCCACTGATTGACCATCACCCGCAACTTGTTTTTCGTGCATCTTGAAATCTCGACCACTGTGTGGACTGCTGACTCAATTGAAACACCAATCAAGAAATGGCGAGCCCGCGAATGCCGCTCGTCGTTACATCCCGTTTGCAACCGCTGCGCTCGCCGCTCGTCAGAATCATGGTAGCTATTCTAATCGAGTTTTCCGTCGAATTGTCGCGAAAAACATCGTAGATTTGAGGTTCCGTCGACGTCGCTGCTGAGTCAGCCAATGGGGATAATCACGAGCGAAGTGCATTCCCCAGCTGCGAATCGGCAAAAACCGGGCTCCAAGTGGTCGCGTCGGTTAACTGCACGCGGCGGGGGCAGCGGGAGGTGTCAACAAGCGGCCAACCGCATTTTTGAGCTGCGTCGACTCGAACGGCTTGTGGACATAGTCGTCCATCCCGGCGTCCAAACACCGTTGGCGATCCCCCTGCAGTGCGTTCGCGGTCAAGGCGACGATGGCGGGGCGCGAATGGATTCGTCCTTCGGCAATCCGCTTGCGAATTTCTTTCGTTGTCGAAAAACCGTCCATCAATGGCATCCGACAATCCATCAGCACGACGTCGTAGTGTTGCGAGGTGAGGGCCTGGAGTGCATCAATTCCGTTATCCACCACGTCGCATTGCCACCCACATCCGATCACGATTTCGCGTGCCAATTGTTGGTTGACGTGGTTGTCGTCAGCTAACAGGATTCGCGCCGCCGAGGGGTCGTCGCTAGCGAACGATGGGGTGGTGGTTGGCAAATCGGTCGGTTCGAGTTCCACAGCATGGTGAAACGGTTTGGTCGTCTGATTCGGTTCGCTCGTCTCGTCGCACCGTGGAAACGTCGCTGTAAACCAAAATCGCGATCCGACTCCCTCCTGGCTTTCGACTCCGATCACCCCGCCCATCTTTTCGACGATCGATTTGCTGATCGACAAGCCAAGTCCAGTCCCTCCGTACTTGCGACTGATTGAGTTATCGACTTGCGAAAACGATTCAAACAGACTGCCCAAACGATCCGCCGGAATGCCGATCCCCGTGTCCTCGACGGAAAACAGCAACTTCACTTGGGCGTCATCGATTCGCTGCGGATGAACGAATAAACGTATCTCTCCTTGATCTGTAAATTTGATTGCGTTGCCAAGCAAATTGAGCAGGACTTGACGTAGCCGATGGCTGTCGCCGATCACCCGCGTCGGCAGAAGTTCGTCGAGGTGACAGGTCAGTTTGATGTTCTTGTCATCCAAACGAATGGGCATACTCAGAACGACGTCGTCGAGTAGTTCACGTAGATCGAAGCAATATTGTTCGAGTTCCATGCAGCCTGCTTCGATCTTTGAATAGTCAAGGATATCGCTGATCAATTTCAGTAGCATTTTGCCGCTGGATTGACAGGTGTGTACAAACCGCCGCTGGCGTTCATCCAATTTTGATTCCGCCAACAACTCCGTCATCCCGATGACCCCATTAAGGGGCGTTCGCAATTCGTGACTCATGCTGGCGAGAAACTCGCTCTTGGCTTTGTTGGCTTCGTCGGCTTTCTGGGTCGCCTCTTCGAGCCGGACGGTGTGAACGGCAAGTGACTTCATTTCACGTACACTTTGACGTATCGTGATCAGCAAGACCGTCTCTTCGAATAAGACCCAAACCGTGTGCTCGATCCAGATCCAATGGGATGCGGTAGCAATGCCAAAAAACGATTCAGGCCACCAGATACCGCGGATCATATGGTCGGCAGCGACGATCAGGGTCGGCGCCACCAGCACTTTCCAGTCGCGGTACGATGCCAGGAAGGCAAACGAACCAAAGACATGAAAATGCATCTCGATCCGACCGCCGGACAAATGGATGAGCAAGCTTGAAAACAGAACTTGGCTGATCGCAATGACATGACGTGTCATCGTTCGTCCGGGAAATACCAACGCCATTGCGACCGGCAGACTCGCTAACACGCCGCCACCGACGATTGCAATGATCAGATGCGGATGAATGCTGCGTTGGTCGCCGTCCCATGTGTGAGGCGAGAACCAAATTGCGACCGCAATCGCAACAATCCATTGCAATCCCATCAACACCGCGAACATGCGATCGGTTCGGCGAAAGATCGATGCCGCATGTTGGTCGAAATGATTACGCACCGATGCTTCGTAGTTCGACGACGATGACGAAGCAGAATCCGTGGCGGCGCGTGAAAATGACTGGGATGACGTTACCATGCCGCCGCCTCGACGCATCGCGGCGATGGTTGATTGCGGTTCACCGGAATTCTTGGCGTGCACAGGATGCAACCAAAAACGGGGGGCGATTTAGCCGCGTCGTCGCTGATCCCGTCGATGTCGACCTTCGTCGCCACCAACAAACGATCTCGCAGCAGGTCACCGCCTACGCTGCGACCCTCGTGCCCCCGCGATGTCGTGATGCCGCCAGAAAACGTTCGCGTTGCGTGGTGGTCAAACAGCATGACTGTCCCGCTGGTCGTCACGCCAAATCGGGCCGTTTCTACGCCTTCGACATCGAAAACCACATCGGCGTTGGCTAGTTCAGCGGCACGTTGGATCAGCGGACTGTGGGTCCAAGTCGTATCGGCATCGCGAGGCACGCTGGCCACCACGAGAACGCTTGGAGCCGCCGTCGTGATTGCGGGTGACGCTGTGAGGATCTTTTCGAGCTCTACCAATGTTGCTCGCGAACAGGGACATTTGGGGTGCACGAACAGCACCAGGGTGGGGCGATCCGCTGGGATCGCAAGCGTTGTATCTGCAGGCCACGTTTCTTCCGAATCGGCAAGATTGCTCGCATCGACTTTGAACCCATAGGCGGTGATCCAGGTCACGAAGGTCAGCACGGCGGCCAACCAGCAACCCATTGCAACAATCAAGCACCAACGAGGGATACGTTTTTCGGTTGGATTATGCGAATAGGGACCGATTGCCTGTTGGCAATCGCTCGGCGTAGAAATCATCGTTTGCCCCGACAATGGTGTTTGATTCATGGGGGCTGCGTGTGTTGGCGCAGATTCCTCCCTCGAACCCTAGGCCGCGAATTCAGCAGGAGAAAGAAAAAACAGGCGAGAAGTCTCAAAATTTGCGGCTTTGAAACTCGGTATGTTGAGGCGACGTGAGGAAAAGCCGCTTCAGTCAGCCGCGCAGCGCATCCTGAAGCGAAACTCGCCGATGGTTTGTTGCTTTAAGGAGCCGTGACGCGTCCGCGGCCGGGTGCCACGCGTTACCCGTTGACTTACGGCCCACGGCTCACCGTTGCAATTTGCATTTGGATTACATCAACAAGCCGTCACCACGTTCCGCTTAGCGAGTTGCCGACGTGATCGGGGCGACATCCGAACCGTGACAAATGCGTTCAAACTTACCGTGAGTCTCGCCCAATTTGACTGTGTGGCGAAATCGGTCCCAGTGGCGAATACCGGCTTCTTCGCAGACCACAACGGTTCGATCACGATCAAATCCGCTTAGATCCACCTGAGATGCCCCGGCTCCGATTGCGTTGATGATCACCCTTGGTTGAGATTCAGGAGAGGAATAAACGGGCGCTAATCCTAGCGAGGGGAGCATTTCGGCAAAGAAGTCGAAACCGTGCGTCAACACTCGCATGTAGCCGACTCGCTGTGTTTCGCGAGTGACACGCGGCGTATGGTCCGACAATGACGCGATCCGCCCAAGTTCTCGACGCGTCGCATCAATCACCGAAGTAATCGAGTGAAAATTCAAACGTTGAATCGATTCACTCGACGGAAACTCGACGATGTCCCATGGTTCCCAATCGCCGGCCGCGATCCAGCCAACCAGTACCGCAAGCTTGATGCTCTCGACTTGGTCGCGACGACGAGGTTCAAGTTTCGCGATTTCAGCGTAAGTGCTTTCCAGCTCGCTCAGCGGCCACGAGATCTCGGAAGGAATATTCCAACGTCCCAGCAACTGTGACATTGTCTTGGATTGCGTGATTCCGAAGATGCGTCGCTCGATCTCGCTTAATGATGCCTCGGTGTGCTTTGCCACGTCGGTCATGATTTCGTATTCTTCGGGGAACTCGCTGCACAAACCGACTCGGCCCTGCGAATGCATGACCGCTCCTAAGACAAGTCCAGCAGTCTCGCTTCGCTCACGCTGGTCCCCCAGGATTTGAGCCGCAATGCTCGCGGCGGTGCTGCGACGCCAAAGCAGTTCCGCATCCAATCCTGCAAAGCTGCGTTCCTTCAATGTATTGCAGGCGCTTGCCCCAAGCGCCAGCTCTCCAATGCGTCGACGACCAATCCGATTGACAATCAAGACAAGATCGCTGATTCGTTGACCGCTTGGGTTGTAGTGACTGCTGTTGCCCAGCCGCAAAATCTCGGCCGCCAAGAACGGTTCCCTCTCGATGCGGTCAACGATCTCGCGGGTCTCGACCTCATTGTCGAGCGTCAACTGGTAGATTTCGATCGATGTAGGCGACATCGGCAACGCGGCAAACACATCGTCAAGTTTGTCGTTGACTGAAATGCTAGCGGGCAACTCCCGAGACTCTGTCTCTGCTGTTTCGTCCGCTAGATCGCCTTTGGCATTCGCTGGCGTCGCTGATTGCGTTTTTGTAGCCGCTTGGGCCAACGCCAAACGACGCCGCGAGACCAACATTTTCATTTTGGCCGCAAACGCTTTGTAATCGGTCGGTTTGAAGACAATATCATCGACGCCACGCAGCATCAGATCTTTGACAATGCGTGGTTCAACCACCGAGGTGTGAACGGCGATGACCGGCGGCGGTTCACGCTCGAGCAACTGGACGACCAATGCATGCCCATGCATATTGGGCATTCGTATATCCGTAACGACCAAGTCAAATGAATGACGCTCTAACAATCCCAATGCTTGCGTGCCATCGCCAGCACCGAGACAGCGAAAACCTTCGGATCCGAGCGCAAACTCCAGCATCTGTCGTGGAATTTCTTCGTCGTCGACGACCATCGCTAGAAATTCAGGTTGATCCATAGTTGACTCTCCCTTCGCAATCGATCGTCACCGCCCCCGCGCCGGATTCCTTATGCCACCGAACACCAATCGCTCAGTGTCAACGACCTACTACCAACTGTAATAGATAACAAGCATTTGCAGCAAACAAAAGACTTGAGTTAGCAGTCGGGGCGGAAACAGACTGTTTTATGGAAAATATTTGCCACGTCCATGAGCCACGGCCATGTGCACAGAAGCCTCAGATCACGGCATCCGCAGCGTACGACTTACAAGATCCCCGAGTTAAGCCGAGAAAAAAAGCAATCGATTGCTGCGGTGGCAAGGTCGCTCTTGCGGGATACAACCGCCTAGCGGCACGACCTCGTTTCTGCAACCCGAAGCCTCGGAGCCGTCGGTTTTCGGCGAGCAGCAAAGCCGGGAATGGCACGAGGCGAGGCGGGTTACCGCACGTTGGCAGTGTACTTCCGTGCCCCGCTCCGATTCAAGATGATGAGATTCGATCTAGCCGTACTGCAGCCCCAGCATTGTCGGAATCATCAATCGGCGGCCAATATTGCCCCCCTGCGTGATGCGGGAGTCCGCATCACGGATACAAATGCATGCGAGAAAAGTTCATCGGCGGGGCAGGTGCCGCATTGCCGTTTAGGGGCGACTGCGTCCCTGTTGAATGATTGTCGCTAATTGCTGCTTCAATCGTTCGGCGACGTCGGGATGCTGATCAAGCACGTTGTGTTGCTCCGCAGGATCTTTATCGAGATCAAAAAGCTGGAACCGCGGCACCTTGGTGTTGGCAAGTTGTTTTTCCACCACGACGTTGCGCGCGGACTTCTTGTCGTAGCGGTGCAGTTTCCATTTGCCGGCACGGAAGCCATAGGTGCCGCTGCTGCCGTTATCCTGTTGGACAAGACTGTCACGACCTTCGGCATTGGCGTCGCCCAACAGGGCCCCGAGCACATTGAAACTATCCAGAGACGCGTCTTCGGGAAGCGGTTGCCCCGTCAGCGCCGCAAGGCTGGCGGCAAGGTCGATTGTGCAGACGATCTCGTCGCTGACGGCCGGTTTGATTCGTCCTTTCCAACGGGTGATAAATGGGGTTCGCGTGCCGCCTTCATAAACGCTGTATTTGCCACCGGTGTAAGGGCCTGCTGCGCGATGGTCGCCGATTTTCTCGATCGCGGCGTCTATGTAACCATCATCCAGCACAGGGCCATTGTCGCTGCAAAAGACGACCAACGTGTCTTCGGCTAATTTCAGTCGGTCCAGGGTTTTCATCAACTCGCCAACGCACCAATCGAGTTCGATGATACTGTCACCGCGAAAACCGAGTGAGGTCTTGCCTTGGAATCGTTCGTGAGGAATACGTGGGACGTGGATATCATGTGACGCAAAAAACAGAAAGAAGTTTTCGTCTTTGTTTTGTTCAATGAACTTGACCGATTCTTCGACCCATTTATCAGCGAGATCTTCATCCCGAAAACGAGCCGCGTGACCGCCAGTGTAAAAGCCGATGCGGCTGATGCCGTTGTGAATCGTCGAGTTGTGACCATGCGACCAATCCATCTTTAGCGTGTCACGATGCGTGATACCCGTGGGATGCTCGGGGCTTGGTTTTTTGGTTCCAACCCACAACGGATCCGCAGGGTCAAGGTTTTCGACATGATGATCGTGCACATAAACTTGCGGGACGCGATCGTTGGTGGTGGGCAACAGGAAACAGGTATCAAAACCAATTTCCAGCGGTCCTGGTTTCAGTTCCCCATTCCAATCGGGGCCACCCTCGTCGCCCAAGCCGAGGTGCCATTTGCCGATCACGGCCGTCTTGTAACCCGCACCCTGCAGTAGCGAAGCCACGGTTTCGGTGCCCGGTTTGATGATCGCAGGAGCGTTGGGCGGTGCGATCCCGGTGCGTTCCCCGCGAAAGGCATAGGTGCCGGTTAGCATCGAATAGCGAGTCGGAGTGCACGTCGATGCCGAGCAGTACCCGCTGGTAAATCGCACTCCTTCGTTCGCCAGTTTGTCGATGTTCGGGGTTTCTAGCGATGTCGCGCCGTAACAAGAAACGTCTCCGTAACCGAGGTCGTCGGCCATGATGACAATCACGTTGGGCGTTTCGGCCATGACGTGACTAGCGGAGACGAACAGCAAAAGAATCAAACCGGAAAGGAAGCGGGATTTCAAGGGGGAACTCCTAAGACGACAACTTCAGGAAGCAGGGATGTTGGTTCGAGCATCGGCAATCATGCCCGAACCACTCTAACATACACCGAAGTTGCTTCGAGTGGGATTCGACCCTTGGAGGCTGCTTTTTGTCAGTCGAAAACGGTGGCTGGGGAAAAGCCGTTAGCGGCTTGTTGATTTAGTGATCCGTGACGCCTCAGCGGCCGCGTCCCATGCACGCCCCGGTGCCTCACGGCCCACCGCTCTCCAGAGCGATTCGCATTTAGATCAAATCAACAAACCGATGACGATGTTCGCTACAAACATCAAGGGTTTTCGTTTAGAAGTGGATGCGGCCGCGGGCCAAGCGGACGTCGAGATTGTGCAAGCGAAGCGTCCGTCGGTTTTGCACCAACAGTCGCACAAAGCCAGTGGGGGACGCATGTCGCTGGATCAGGACGTCGATCGGATATTGCCGGTTCAACACGTCGCCGACTTGATAACCATTCACCGTGATGATCCGGTCTCCTGGTTCGAGTCCAGCGCGGGCCGCTGGCGTGTTCGGGAACACTTGCGTTAACAGGTGTCCGGTGGTCGTGTAGTGACCAAACACCCCCAAGTGCCAGCCGCCAAAATGATCGCGGCCGGGATGTTGAGGTTCGACAAACGGATCGCCCCAGTCCCCGAACTGGGGTTGAATCTCCGCCTGCTCACCCGACGGTGGTGCCTGCGTCGGTTCGCTCGCGCGAACAGCAAGGTTCGAATGTACGCTCACGGCCGATGTCACAAGCGTCATCAGAATCAAGACGCTGTTGGTGCGGCCCCCAAATTTCGTTCGAAGGTTCATCGTTTTTAACCCAGTCTTCCACCGACGATATTCATTTGCCTATCACAATTTTAGAGACATGTCCGATACGAGTTAAGGAATCGCGTTGCAAGAGTCACAGCAAATTCCAAACTCACGCACCGACGCTCGCTACATCTCTTGGCCGCCTGTGAACCACTTTGTCACGCCTGCCCAAAAAATGATTGCCGCTGAACAATGTGCAAATTCGGCAATGGAACGTTCTGTGTGCCTCGATGCTGCAATGATTGGCAGTGACCCACCATCGGCGAACGCACAATTGCAACGGTTTTACACGCCGACTGATCGACGTGCTTGGCCGCCAGATCAAATTCGTCTGGCGACGGAAGCTACCACGATCGAAATAGACTCAGCATTTATAGAATCTTCGCACTATGCCAAGATGTCATGGATGACTCGGGCGGGTTGCACGCCGGTCAATTTTTGATTCAGGCCTTGAAACGGATAACTCAATTTATTGTGATCGAATCCGAGCAAGTGCAAGAGCGTCGCATGAAAGTCACGCAGCGGGACGGGGTTCTCGGCCGCCGAGTAGCCAACGGCATCCGTTTCGCCATGGCTGTAGCCTGGCTTGACTCCGCCACCAGCCATCCACAGCGTGAAGGCGCCAGGATTGTGGTCGCGGCCAATGAATCGCATTTCGCTACCGCCTCGATTTTCACGCATCGGGGTACGGCCAAATTCGCCGCTCCAAATCACCAAGGTGTCTTCGAGCATCCCTCGCTGTTTCAGATCGGTCAGCAGCGCCGAGATGGGTTGGTCGACTTGTTTGCATTTATCTTTGAACCCTTCATTCAATGCCTCGTCTTTACCGGCTCCGTGCGAATCCCAACCCCAATCGAACAACTGAATAAACCGGACGTCACGTTCGGCCAAACGTCGGGCCAATAAACAGTTGTTGGCGAACGATTCTTTGCCCGGTTCGGTTCCATACATCGTGTGAATGTGGGCTGGTTCGTCGCGGATGTCCATCGCCTCGGGAACCGCCGCCTGCATCCGAAACGCCATCTCATATTGGGCGATTCGTGTCAGCGTCTCGGGATCACCGAAGGTTTCATTGTTACGCTGGTTTAGCCGATTCAGCGTATCGAGCATCGTTCGTCGTCGGTCCCGCGACACAGCATCGGGGTTGGAAATATTCAGGATCGGATCGCCCTGCGAGCGGCACTGAACGCCTTGATACACCGAGGGCAAAAATCCACCGCTCCACAACGCTTTGCCAACGCGAGGTTGGCGACCGCCGGAAAGCAGCACGAAGAAGCCTGGTAAATTCTCGTTTTCGGTCCCCAGCCCCCAGGTCGTCCACGAGCCGATCGACGGGTAGCCCATGCGAGCTTGCCCCGTGTGGACCATCAGCTGTGCGGGACCGTGGTTGAATTGGTCAGTCTGCATCGTCTTGATGAAACAAACATCGTCGACATGCTTGGTGAAATGCGGGAAACGATCGGAAACCCATGCTCCGCTTTCACCATACTGGGCAAACGGATACTGCGGCCCCAACATCTTCGGTGTGCCTTGGATGAAGGCAAACCGTTTGCCTTCCAAGAACGATTGCGGAGTGTCCTTGCCATCCAACCGCTTCAAGTCCGGTTTGTAGTCAAACAACTCCAATTGGCTCGGGGCACCAATCATATGCAGATAAATCACTCGTTTTGCTTTGCCCGGCAGCGGCGACGGCAGTGGACTGAGTGGATTTTGCGAATCGTGAATCGGTTGATGTCTTGACGCCGCGTCGGCATGCTGCTGCATCGCCATCCACATTGCTCCCATTCCGGTCGTGCACCCTTGCAGGAAATGGCGACGAGTGGTTTGTTGAAGTTTGGTGGCGACGGCTTCGCGGTAGAGGTTTTCGTTGCTCATGGTTTATCCTTACTTCATCACCACTTCGTCGAGGTTCAACAGCACTGCGGCCACGGTGGTCATCGCATCAGCGTCAGCACGCTTCAGATCCGCTTCGCTTCCGTTTCGCTGCGAATTGAACAGCGTCATCAAGTCATCTAAATCCGCAGAGGAAGGTTCACGAGAAGTCACGATTAGAAAGCCGTATCGAATCTGTTCACGCGGCTCATTTTTTGCCGCCTGCATTCGCGCCGCCAACGCTGCGGCGCTTTCAGCAAACGTTTCATCATTGAGCATCATCAACGCTTGCAGTGGCGTATTGGAACGTAGCCGTCGTGGCGAACAGAACTCTCGTGACGGCGAATCAAACGCCGCGAACATCGGATACGGAATGCTGCGTTTCATGTAGGTATAGATCGAACGGCGATAACGCTCTTCGTCGCCCGGTTTCGAGGGCGTCCATTTGTCGCCCGATTGGAACGGTTTCCATACGCCATCGGGAATTGGTGGATGAACCGGGGGGCCAAACGATTTGTCGCTTAGCAATCCTGACAATGCCAACGCTTGATCACGAACGATTTCCGATGACAAACGGTGACGAGGCCCTCGGGACAGCCATTGATTCTGGGGATCCAATTGGAGACCTTCGTCCGTGACTTTGGCGGATTGCCCATAGGTTCGTGAAAGCACGATTTCGCGGATCATCGTCTTCATGCTCCATTGCTGTTCGTTCTGAAAACGCAGCGCCAAATAATCGAGCAGCTCAGGATGCGAGGGGGACTCGCCGGACGACCCAAAATCCTCTTCGCTGAGCACCAAGCCGGTTCCAAACAGCTGAGCCCAGACACGATTGACCGCAACCCGTGCAGTGAGCGGATTGTCCTGGCTGACCAACCATTTGGCGAGTGTCAATCGGTTTGGCGGGAGCAAGCTGTCGTCTGTGTCTTGGCGGGGAAGGGGGTGAAGCGATTCGGGGGTACTAGGCGTGACCTGTTTTCCTTTGGTGAGAAACAAGCCGCGCTCGAACAAATGACTCGGACGTGCCAAATGCGCGGGACGCTCTTGCATGACCGGCACGGAAACTGACTTGATCCTCGATCGCTCTTTCTCGAGTTTGGTAAGTTCATCTCGCAGCTTCGCTAACGATTCATCATTCACCATTTTGGTGAATTCTTCGCTGTCGCTGACGGCCAAATGCCCCCGCCGCGCGATCAACGAGAATGCACCAAGGACAAACACGCGATGCTTCAGCGTGACTCGAAGTCGAGCATTTTCGGGGACCTGGATCGGGGAATCCAGCACGAACGCCGCTTCGCGTGAATGGTGGATACGTGAATAGGCTGCGAAACCGCGGTTGGATTTCGCGTCCAAACTCGCGTTCGGGTCATAAAACGGATTGGGATCGTCGCTGATCACTCGAGCAAAAGAGATCTCGGTGGGGGATTCTTGGCCTTCGACGATGAATGCCGCCTTCAGTTCAGACAACACAAATCCCCACTCCGAATCATCAAGCCCAGACTTGGGATCCAGCGGCCGGACGGTCACTCGAATCGCGGTCAACTGTTTCATCTCTGGTGGAAGCGGTGTTTCCAGTGTGATGTCCGTGTTACGGCTGACCGTATCGACGGTATGAAATTCGTCATGGTCATCCACCTTTTCGACTTCGATCTGCGTCGCGTTGTTGGTCGACGCTTTCATTTCGACCAGCGGCGTCCACATGCCTTCCGCCTTCAGTTGGGAAAACTCTCTCTGAAATAGCTGATCACAAAGGCTGCGGATCTGTCGGTCGAGTTGGTCGGCTCTGGGGTTGTCGCGAGGATCGATCGGAGCCTGGATAACAGGCCAATCCTCGTCCAAGTCGCTATCAGCCGTGTTGTTGAAAAAAGCCGCAAACTCATAAAACTCTTCGTGGCGAAACGGATCGTAGGGATGGCTGTGGCACTGGACACAACCAAACGTCACGCCAAGCCACGCCTGCCACGTCGTACTAACCCGATCGAGTACCGCGGCGACGCGGAACTCTTCATCGTCGGTGCCGCCTTCCTCGTTGTTTTGAGTTAGCCGATGCGCCGCAGTCGCGATCAGATCTTCGATCGTTGGTTCGGGAAGCAAGTCGCCCGCGATTTGTTTGATGGTGAATTGATCGTAGGGCAAGTCACGATTTAGCGAGTCGATTACCCAGTCGCGGTACTTCCAAACCGAGCGTCGACCATCCAACCCGAGACCCTTGGAATCGGCATAGCGAATTTGGTCCAACCACACGCTGGCCCATCGTTCACCAAACGCGGTGGACGCAAGCAGTTGGTCTACATATTCGCGACGCGCGGCATCGTTATTTCGTGAAAACGCCGCTAAGAAAGCGTCTCGCTGCTCGAGCGTCGGTGGCAATCCAGTCAGATCCAACGTCACGCGTCGTAACCATCGCTCGGGCGCGGCATCCGGCGACGGCTTGAGCCCTTTCTCATCCAACTTGGCTAGCACAAAACGATCGAGCGGCTGGCGTTCCCATGCCGGATTCGAAACCTCCGGAAGCGGTTGTGGCTCGGGCGCGGCGTAAGACCAATAGCTAGCCCTCCAAACGGCACCTTGCTCGATCCATTTGGTCAACACGGCAACCTCGTCGCTGGACAATGGCGGTCCGTGATCCGGCGGAGGCATACGAAAATCGGGATCGGTCGTGATCACCCGCTCAATCAGGACCGAGTTTTCCGGATCACCTGGTTCGACAATCCATCCATCCGGCGGCAGCACTTGTTCCCGGTAGACAAACGAGACGTCACCAGCTTGTTTGACGCCGCCGTGACACGCCGTGCAGTGCGAATTGAAAATCGGACGAACGTGCTCGTTGAAATCAATTTCGTCTGGCATCGCCAATGGATCGGACGCCTTAACGGTGCCAAGGCCAGCAACCGCGAGCAATGCGGGTACGATGCACGCTACTGCGCGGAACAAGCCCACATTCGTGGCAGGAAATGGGCGAAGCGTTGACATGTCGATGCGTTGTCTCTCTATATTCATAACGGGGTTTTTTATCGGATCAAAGGACTGCTCCATTCCTCGTGAGCGAGCTGTCACTCGGCTTCATCAATGCTTGACGTTTACAGTTGAATCCGAATCTTCTCACTTTCTCGGTGGCTCACCCGCGGTTCCGCAGACCGGACTCAGATGATAAGCCATCTGTCCGTCCCATTTTGCGGACCGAACGTATTTGCGTCCAATGTAATCGACTTTGGTACCAAACGTGTGGCTTTTATAACGGAGCGGCGCGGGCCGCCCGGTCAGTTTCGAACGTTTTACTCGCTGCAATCGGGCGGGCCGCACACCGCTCCGCTACCAAAGTAGATGACATTGTGGTTAGCATCGTCGATTTACAAACCCGGCGAACTCGAACGGGATCGCCAACGAGATGGAACGCTGGCTTTCCCGTTCATATCAACGCCATTCTGGGCTAAAACTCGTCGTTGATCACTTCTTTTGCAGCACGCGTTCCGAGCGAACCCCAAAGCCCATACGGACTTTGCGATCCAGACAGGTTCGGGTTGCTGGTGTGTCCTGTAAACGAAGCGACAACGGCATTGTCCGTCAGATCGCCCGATTCGATGCTGTCGGTGACAAACTTCACCGCCCCATCGCCCATCAAAACATGAGCTCCGCCTTGGTGACGACTACCCGCACTGGAGATGAAATACCAGTTACCGTCCGAGGTGTTTGTTGAGCAGTTGGCATTATTCGGAGGCAGAATTGTCTGGAACGCGGTGTACGTCAATCGACCATCGCCCCAACGCCCGCCACGCGAGTTCAGAGGGTTTGTTTCGACGCTGGCACCGCTGCTGTAGAACGTCGGCCGAGCAGGATCGATGTGTGTTCCTTGTTTGCAACGAATGGGCTCGCCAGCACCATCCCAGGTACCGTCGCCTTTGAACGAGATGTTGCGAACCCAATCGGCACGGGTTTCGCGACTGCCTGCGGACGTACAGATTTCGCCTGCAGCGATGGTATTTGACAACCCATCAAGCACATCTCGGAAACCTACCTTGTGACGGCTCCAGAAAAAGCCGCGGTTAGCAGCACGCGCCCGCAGCGTCATGTCGCCATCATTGTTGAGCGAGTAATCCGAAGGCTGGTTGTATGCACCTCGTTCGTTCTTACCGCCAAAGTAGCACGAATCGATCGTGTCACCCAAGCAAGCGGCATAGTTGCTGCGTCCCGTCGCCACGCCCGGCAAACGCGATGGGTCACTTGGACAACGAAACCCAGCGATATCGGTCGCCCAAGCGGGATAGGCGGCTTGCCAAGGCACGGGACCCATTGCTGGCCAAGTTCCGTTGGTCACGGTTCCCGGCATACTAGATCCGGGACTCACTTCTTTGCTTGGGTTGGTGATACTTTCCCACATCGCCTGTTGTTCGATAAACGGCAACACGGTCACCAACCAACTTAAAAATCGGCGATTGCTGTTGTTGGAAACATCCCCGACGTACGCTCGATCCGTTCCGGTGTGGTTATTAGGCAGCTGGTTATAAGCACTGTGATAATTATGGATCGCTAAACCAAGTTGTTTAAAATTATTACTGCAACTCATCCTTCGAGCCGCTTCGCGTGCCGCCTGAACCGCCGGCAACAGCAATCCAACCAACACGCCGATGATGGCGATCACAACCAGCAGTTCCACCAATGTGAACCCGCGACTTTTAGCATTTCTCATCTACGAAAACTCCCAAAGAAACAGACAAAAGAAAATTCACTCGCGTTCCCGCCTTTAAATCCGTTCATCACGGCTAAATACCGCCGGCGGGTTGATTCATCTCGGCCTCGTAGGCTTCCATGCTTTGCTGATTGACCGTCGATTGGTCAATCACTTCGTTTTGGGCGTCACGACAGCCACCGATTGAGAAGCAGGCGATCAACGCAAAACAGGTGAGCGCGAGCGATGAAGTACGATTTCGCATGAAATAAACTCTGAAAAAGAAGGGACGAAACAATCCGAAAAAGAGACATGCGTCATACGCAACGGGCTTGGAACCCTCGTTAACGCGATAGTAGGGAATAGCGGGTCGAGGTAAGATCTTTCGGATGGCACGCTAATTTTTTTCTTTTTTGGTGTGCCCCCTGGAGAAGGCGAAAGATTTGGCCGTATCCGGCTATTCCATCAGTGACATGCAAGACGACGTTCCCGACAAAATCGAGCTCACGACCGAGTGGGTGTTGCAGCTAACCGAGGCTCAACCTCGGCTGTTTGGATTTTTGCTGAAGCGTTTGGGCAACAGCGACCAAGCCCACGAGGTACTGCAGGATGTCAATCTGGTGCTTTGCCGCGACGCTGCCAAATTTCAAGAGGGAACTGATTTCATGGCTTGGGCATTTACGATCGCTCGTTTCCAAGTGATGGCGTTCCGTAAACGGCAATCCCGCGATCGTCTAGTCTTCCCCAGCGATTTAGCGGCGTCGCTCGATGCCTTGGATGCCGAGATGTTTGCTGATGACATTCGCAAACGTCGTGAGGCAGCACTACAGGATTGCCTTGTCAAACTGATGCCGGAACAGCGAAAATTGATCATCCAGCGATATGCCGAATCGATCTCCGTGAAAGCGATTGCCGGAGACATGGACAAGACCGCGAATGCCGTCAGTATGATGCTGCACCGAGTGCGAGAGAAACTAATCGCTTGCGTCGAGTCAAAACTATCGATGGAGCCACCAAAATGAACCCTTCCTCCCCTAACTCCGACTCATTGCGACGCCTCAACGCACTGTTGCCTCGGTTGGTTGACGATCAATTGAGTGATGAAGAAGCCAAGGAACTGGTTGCGATCCTACAATCATCACCCGAAGCTCAGGCCCACTACCTGAATTACTTACAAATCCATTCCGAGCTTTCTGCTGCTTGGGGCGTGGTGGACAGCGTCAATCCAGCTCTTCTGAGTGAGCACTTCACGACGCCCGACGAGAGGCCTGCTGCGTCCACGATTCCGAGTATCCCGTTTGCTTGGACGGGGACAAACGCGAAATTGCAAGGTCTGGTCGCGTTTTTGGTACTCGTCATCGGCGGACTCTCGTTGCTCCTGGTGATGTCACTGAGCGGCTACCTCAGCGGGCCAGTGCAGCAAGGCGTAACACCGGTGACCGATAAGGACGATGGTGCGTCACCACTGAACGTCGCATCCGTCGAAGATCCAAACGGGCCATCCAATGACGCGTTCACAGAAGGATTCGTTGTCGCGATGGCTGAACCGGTTGCTGCCGTTGTCGTCCGCAGTGAAGGCGATTTTGCGTCGCAGCTTTCTGTCGGAAAACGTCTGACCGCAGGGACGCTAAAGCTCGAACGGGGACTGGTGCAAATGGAATTCATGAGCGGTGCCGTGGTGGCAATCGAGGGACCTGCGGAATTGCAAATTCATTCGAAAAACGCTGCAACGTTGTTATCCGGCCGCGTCAGCGCAAACGTCCCTCCACGTGCTCGTGGCTTCGTACTCAATTCACCTAAGGCCGCCATCGTCGATTTGGGGACCGAGTTTGGTGTCAGCGTGACTCCCCAGGGGACTTCGGAAGTCGAGGTGCTCAGCGGCGAAGTTGAACTCTCGTTGCTCGGCGATGACGGCAATACCTTGATCAGCCAACGTGTACACGAGGCAACGCGAATCAGTGTGAACCAAGAAAAGGATTTGTTGCAAACGATCACGGCGAATCCGAATGAACTGCCAAAGATTGTTGTTTTCAATGATGAGGCAGTACCTAGAACGGATGAATATGCGGCGCGGATTCGCCGAGATTCGCCACTTCTCTATTGGCGTTTTGAAGATGGCGAGGATTCCCCGAACACGAACAATCAAGTTCGTAACGAGATGGGACCGAATCACTCGGCGATACTTCGTCACGGGCGAAACGGAAGAAAGGACATCCAAATCACCAACGGGTACCTTCGTTTCCAACGGAGTAGTTCGGCGCGTTACTTGGCTAGTGAAAATGCAATCACCGGGCTGAACCAAGGCCCCTACTCGATCGAGTTCTGGATGAAGCCCGACGACCTGCAGCATGCGACCGTGCTTGGGGTATTCCCGGAAACGCGAACCGACAGTCGGATCTTTTTAAACGTATTCGAGATTGTCACCGACACGTTCATGATCCATGAGCCTGGCGCATTGCGATTTCTGCATCGGACTCCTCCGACCGCATCGTACGAAACAGGGACCAATGCATTCACACCTGGTGTGTGTGTGCCCGGTCAATGGCACCACGTCGTTGCCGTCAAGAACACCAACGCGATGGAGATCTATCTGAACGGACGGCTAGCCCGCCGCGTCCCTCTGGCGGAAGGAAAGATCGATGGACCTGGAGATTTCCACCTGATCTTCGGGCAATTGACGGCGGTGGCGGATTGGCGGCAATTCTCCGGTGCACTCGACGAGATCGCAGTTTATTCGCGGGCACTTCGCCCGGAGGAAATCGAGCGGCATTTTTCCGCGGTCTTCCCCTAGTTCGCAGGTCGTTCACGCTTTCTCTCGAGAGCATATCAGTTACGCTGATTCACATTGCACGCCGCCGGTATCCCAGCGGTCATTCGCCCCAAACCGGTGGCTGCAATTCTAGAAATCGGTTAACAGTCGTTCGGTGGTGCTGCATCGCATGATACGGCGATTGATAGAGTGGTTCCGACCTCGTTTGCGACAAGCTGTATAGACTTTCGTGCTTGCAGTTCTACGCATAGTATGTATAAATCGAACGCTCGGCCCGCAAAAACATTAGCATTTCGGCGTCAAGCGGAAGGTCACGCGGAACGTGACATCCGTCTGAACGGCTATGTGTGAACAACAGGTGAATCCCCCATGCGAATCATAGTAAGTGCCATGACATTGCGATTTATGGTCGCCGCGGCGATCTTTGCGAGCATCACGACAACGACATTTGGCGTCCAGCCTGATGCAGAACCCGAAACGCGACGCATTGCGGGCTACAAGGGAATCTGGTTCACGCTGGGGCAATTCTACGGCAAGGGCAGCGGGGACCAAGCGTATGCGAAGGTGTCGCGTGAACCGGTCTTTCCCTATGGTGATAAATATTCGGGCGGACTAGGAACTTACACCGCCAAGCACACTCCGCTGGCAATCTATAGTCCCGAGGTCGAAAAAACATTCTTCGTCTACGGAGGCACAACGGGCCCCGAGCAGCGTCATCTGTTGTGCATGATTTCGTATTACGATCACAAGACGAACCAAGTACCTCGGCCGGTGGTGGTCTACGACAAACAGGGTGTCGACGACCCGCATGACAACCCTTCGCTTGCGATCGATATTAAGGGGTACCTGTGGGTTTTCGTTAGCGGTCGTGGTCGCAGTCGGCCTGGATTCAAATACCGTAGCACGCAGCCATACAGCATCGATGGTTTTGAGCGAATCAGCGAAGAAGAAATGACCTACCCTCAGCCGCATGTGGTTGGCAAGAAGGGTTTTCTACATCTATTTACCAAATACACCGGTGTACGCGAATTGTACTGGGAACGCAGTGAAAACGGTGTCGATTGGACCGCTGACGAAAAACTGGCTGGCATCCGCGAGCCAGGCGATTCCAGGGGCGGTCATTACCAAAGCAGTGCGGTACTTGGCGACAAGGTGGGAACTTTCTTTAACCGCCATCCCAATGGCAACGTGGATCAACGTACCGATCTCTATTACGTCCAGACTCGTGATCTAGGCGCGACATGGACGACGATTGATGGCCAGACACTCGAAACTCCGCTTGAAGACGTGGACAGCCCTGCGCGGGTGATCGATTATGCATCGCAGGGATTAAACGTCTATTTGAAAGACATGAAGTTTGATCACGACGGGCATCCAGTGCTGCTTTACGTGACCAGTCCTGGTGCCGAGCCTGGACCGCCCAATGATCCTCGACATTTTCGCATCACACGCTGGGACGGTGCGAACTGGCAAACCACCATGATTGCTCCCACCGACCACAACTACGACATGGGCAGTCTGGATCTTGGCGAGAACGCCGATGCGGAATGGACGGTGCGAATTCCGTCGGCGCCGGGGGCACAACCTTGGCACGGCGGCGGCGAAGTGGTGCTTTGGGCAAGTCGCGACCAGGGCGATTCCTGGCGTCTGAAGCGACAGGTTACCGATAACAGCGAGAAGAACCATAACTACATCCGTCAACCGCTCAACGCACGAGATCCGTTCTTTGTGTTCTGGGCCGATGGCGACCCGACGCGGCTGAGCACCAGCCAACTCTATTTCTCCGACCGCTCAGGAGAACACGTTTGGCGTCTTCCTTATGAAATGACGGAAGCTTTTGCGGAACCGCAATTGCTCGCTTCGCCAAACTCGGCGAATGCAGCGAAGCAAAACGATTAAAGCGGGCCACGGCTGACGTGGGTGGCGGTGTTAGCAACCTCGATGCCGTCGGGGACTGAATCTGTAGAGGGTTTATCCCGTTCCATTCGAACCAAATTCTGGTTTAGCAAACGTTCGGAACTCAATTTATCGTTTCAATAGGTTTCCCGAAGGAGAGAAACTCTCTGGTAGCTTTTAGGCCGGTCCGCTCGAGCTGCACTGGAATGGGCGTAGCTCGACCGTCAGCTTTGAAGGTGGTGTGCAGCACTTCGCACCCGTGTTTCGTTACAAGACTCGAATGACGAAGCTATTTCCGTCCAATGCTTTAACGTACGTTGCCTTAACGAAACCCAGCGACATCGCCCATTCGTGCATAGACTTCGCGCTGTTGCGTCGAGTGTTTTAGCAGATCGTCCGCAAATTGAACGCGTCCCGGTTCCATCAACACGATCGTCATCGAACCGCCAAACGTGAAGTAGCCTTTATCGTCTCCCTTTTCTATGGCACCGGGAGTGAACGTTTGGTGGATGCCGCCGACACAGGCTGCGCCCACTTCGATCATCAACACCGTACCATGCGACGGCGTTTGGATCTCGGTGATCATCCGTTTGTTTTCCCACAGAATGGACAACCGTTTTCGTAGTGCAATCGGATTGACCGACGAAAGTGAACCGGGAATCAAACGCGATTCGCTCGCGGTACCCGAGACCGGAAAATGGAAACGGTGATAATCGACCGGACAGAGACGTGAGATCAGCATGCTGCCGGTGGCGTAGCGATCGGCCAACGAGCGGCTACCGAGTAGCCGTGCCAAGTCCATTTGTTGTCCCTTGATCCAAAACCCGTCGGTCTGCGAGACGTCGGCAATCGCCAAATGCCGGCCATCGGCTGGGAAAACGATGGAATCGGGATCGCTATCAATCGGTCGCGCTGCTGGCGTCAATTTCCGATAAAAAAATTCGTTGAATGTTCGAAACGATTCCGGCGGGTCCTGAAATTCGTTTGGATCAAGTTTGTAGGTCTCGATAAACGGCATCACTTTCGATTGACTCGCAGCTCGGTCCATCCGCCAACCGTACCATTTCGAGAACCAAACGCGTTTCGCAGCGACCGCCAACGCGATCTGGCCCGGGATCGTTTCGTAGGTCCAGCGGAGAAAGGGTTCGCCATAGATCTGTTCTTGTTCGATCTTGGCGGTATAGCGATTAAAAAAGGTAATCGCGTCACTTGTGGGGGGGGCATCCATTTTAATTGACAAGCACTTTTCCAAAAAAGTAATCTGCTGCAGTTCCCAACCGTTCCATGTGATAATCAGGGGGGCTTTTCGATGCGGGCATGATAGCGTACCGATGAATCGCCGTCATGCGTGCCAAGCGGAATGATGTGGGACAACGATCAGTGCGATCCGTCGCCCTAACACGCCTGATAATTGATTGGTTGCCGGCCATTTCCGGCACCCTCAGCACACTCGCGTTGGTCACGCGGTGTTGGGCGCAGACGATGGATCACAACCATCTGGATCACGAACAAAAACAGCGGAGTGACAAGCATCCTGGGAACGTCCGAAATTTATCGGACGTCGATCCGCCATAGGTTCCGGAAGCATTGTTCGAATCTACTTGTTCGAATCTACCTATCTACTCGCGGCCACGACTGTGCCACCGCCGGCGGACCGTCACACTCCGTCGTCGACGCTGGCGTTTACCTTTCAGCCAAGCGATTACTTTGAGATTCGTGGCGCTGAAAAGCCTTGTTCGCGTATCCGTTTTAACTTCGATTGCAACTCGGACACCACCTCGGGATGCTGTTGTGCCACATTGTTGCGTTGACCGATATCCTTGCTCAAGTCATACAACTCAACGGGACTTTTGTCATCGGCCGGATAGCCATGTTTTTTCTCCCATTGCGGATTGCGTCCGCTCACGTATCCGGTCTTTGTGTCCACCAGCAGCCAATCGTTGTGACGAATCGCATAGCCGTTGGCGTGAGTGTTGTGGACGTGTGTCGTACGGACCGGCGTTGATGCCCCCTTCAATAGCGGTATCAAGCTGTATGAATCCTCGGCCGCATCATCTGGCAACTCATAATCGACCACCTCCGCAATGGTCGCCATGATGTCGATTTGCGAAACCAGCGATGTGTTGGTAGAACCGGGCTGAACTGTTCCAGGCCATCGGATCAACATCGGAACATGGTGACCGCCTTCGTACAGGTCTCGCTTGAGTCCCCGAAACGGTTTGCTCGACCAATGATCGTATTTCTGATCGCGGGCGTATGCGTATTTTTCAGGACCGTTGTCGGCGGTGAAGATGACAATCGTGTTGTCCGCTTGGCCCGATTCCTCCAGTGCGGCCAACAAGCGACCAATCGCGTCGTCGGTCTCGTAAACGAAATCGCCGTACGGTCCAGCGCCCGATTTCCCGTCAAATTGATCGTTGGGAATGATTGGGGCATGCGGTGATGGAAATGCAAAAT
This sequence comes from Novipirellula caenicola, assembly GCF_039545035.1. Lineage (NCBI taxonomy): Bacteria > Pseudomonadati > Planctomycetota > Planctomycetia > Pirellulales > Pirellulaceae > Novipirellula > Novipirellula caenicola. The sequence continues at coordinate 104,937 of NZ_BAABRO010000010.1, read as the reverse complement.
ACAGAAAGAAAGGTTTGTCGCTCGGTTGACGTGATTTCAAGAAATCGACGCCACGCTGGGTGATCGTTGGAATATTTTGGTAGGGGTCCCAATCCGATGCCATCGGTCCGGGACGGCATTCCCAGTTGCCCTCCTTGATCGGCTTCCACTTGGACGTGTCCATCATCGTATCGGGAGCCTTGACGACGTGATCGTCCTCGATCCAGCAATAGGGAGGAAAATTGATGACGGTGTCGCCGAAATAGGAATCAAAACCGTGAGCCAAAGGTCCATCGGGAATCGCCTTGCTCCAATCAAAGTCTTCGGGCCCCCAGACCTTGTTGCGTCCCTTTTTCTCGCTGACTGCATCGGGTTTACGGATCGCTTCCCAATCCCAGCCCAAATGCCATTTCCCGATCGCTGCGGTGTCATAGCCGACTTGCTGTAGCATCTCGGCGAGCGTCAATCGTTCGGGGGCGAAAACCGAGTCACCGAAAGCGTTGACGATTCCATGGAAGTCACGCCAGTGGTGTCGGCCTGTCAGCAGGGCGTAACGGCTCGGGGTGCAGATCCCCGACGAAGAATGCCCGTCGGTGAAACGCATGCCCGCGTTTGCCAATTGCGATAGATTTGGCGTGGGGATTTTCGAATCGGGGTTGTTGCAGCGAAGGTCTCCGTATCCAAGATCATCGGCGTACAAGATTAGCACGTTCGGTTTCTCTGCCATCGCGACACCCTGCAAGCCGCAGAGGGTCACAAACAAAAGAGCGGCGTATCTCATAAATTCCCTTTTCAAAAATCGATAGTATTGGGGGCGATGGTGAGCGTGTTTCGATCAATCGTCGGACCGGACAGTGTAGTCGAAATCGGCGACCGTTTGTATTTCGCAACGCGTCAAGCATTGATCATGGAACCGCAGCGTGGGACAATGGCGTGATGATGAATGTCGCCGCGACGTTCGCTGCTGCAGGATCGTAATCACCTGCCGCTCCCTTGCCTCCCCTCAAACGCAAACCTGCATTACCCCACCCATGATCAAAACATTCTTTTGCATCACGCTTTCGATTTCACTTTGGACATCCCTACTTTCGCTACCCACCAGCGCTGACGAGTTGGGCAAGTTGATCTTTTCCGATGACTTTGAGCGGAATGAATCGCAAGAAAAGATTGACGAGGTCGGTAATGGCTGGGGAACCAACAGCAAGACACGCGCCGGTGGAAACAAGCAGGTCGATCTTCGCGACGGCGCGATGTACATCTACATTCACCAGGATGCCGATCATGCTGTCTCGGTGACGCATCCTGCAGAATTCCGCAACGGTGCGGTACAGATGAAATTCATGCTCGAAAATGAAAAGGACACGCTGGGACTAAATTTTGCTGACCTGCAGTACAAGAAGGTATGGGCGGGGCATTTGTTTAAAGTGACGGTCGGCGTCAAGCAAACCGAGATCACCGATTTGAAGACCGGCGTAATGGACCTGAAAATTCGCGAGGCACGACAAAACAAAACGCTCACTGCCGAGCAGCAGGCGACGCTAAAGACAAAAACGAAACGATTTCCTCACAAACTGGAGACCGGGAAATGGTACACCGTGCTAGCCAAAATCCACGATGATACGCTGACCGTGTCGATCGATGGCAAGGAAGTAGGCTCGTTTGCATCGCCCGGGATCGCGCATCCGACCAAACGGATGCTGCGACTCTCGATCCCCCGAAACGTCGTCGTCGACGACGTGAAGATCTATAACGCGAGCTAAATAGTCGCCAAGCTTTCCAAGCCGTTAGCGAGATACAGCAGCGAACGACAACTCGCTAACTTGCACGTCACTTCGAACACAACGGCCCGCGAAGCGTTGCCAGCTTGGAAAGCTGGACGACAATCGTCATTGTCGCTCGGCTTTCCAAGCCGTTAGCGAGACACAGCAACGAACGACAACTCGCCAACATACACATCACCTCGAACACAACGGCCCGTGAAGCGTTGCCAGCTTGGAAAGCTGGACGACAATCAACATTGTCGCACGGCTTTCCAAGCCGTTTGCGAGATACAGCAACGAACGACAACTCGTCAACTTGCACGTAACCTCCAACGCAACCGCCCACGAACGTTACCAGCTTGGAAAGCTGGACGACAATTGACATTGTCGCACGGCTTTCCAAGCCGTTGGCGTGACACAGCAACGAACGACAACTCGCCAACTTGCACATCACCTCGAACACAACGGCCCGCGGACCGTTACCAGCTTGGAAAGCTGGACGACAATCGACATTGTCGCACGGCTTTCCAAGCCGTTTGCGTGACACAGCAACGAACGGGAACTCGTCAAAGTTGCACGTCGCCTCGAACGCAACTCGCCGTCAAGCGTTGCCCGCTTGGAACATTGGACGACAATTAGAAGTGCCCCTTCGATTTTCGATACAAAAACTCGTTTTCAGCCAACTTCGCTTTCGTCGGATTGTCGCGAATGTATTCTCGCAGATAACAAAGTTGGTCTTCATTCCGCACCAGATGATCAAACGGTTCTGGAAACCAGAGCACGCCGGACCTTGAAAATTTTTGGTTGATCTTTCGTGCTGTGAAACGCATCCAAGCTCCCGGTTGCCGTCTTGCTGTCGTTTCATCGGCGAATGCGACCAAGCAGTGAACGTGATTCGGCATCACCACGAGATCACCGAGGAAGTAACGAATGCGGTGGAACTTCTGCAGCGATTCACTGACAATTTTCGCAGCCTCAGGCTGTCGCAACTCACAATGCCCAAAACATTGATCCAATGTCATCTCTCTGACTCTTTGAAACCGCTTGTCGAATGCATTCCTCTGTTTTCGTGACAGTAGAGATCGCCCGAGCTTCCAGTCTCCATCACAGTCAATCCCGCAGCGGGTTAGAAATTCGATTCGTTCTCGATGCCAGCGTCGTAGTACGTCGGCGGGAATGGAATCTTTTAAACGCATCGTCAGAAAAACGATGGCTGCCGGTTGAACCCGATGAGGTCGTTGGCGTTCCCACTGGCAAAACTCCGCAGTAGGATCAAAGAGTTCCCCAAACTGCTCGACCATCCCGCTCTTCCCCGCTAACGCGACGTGTTCGACATGAAAGTCTAGTCTTTGATTATCCTGAGATCAAATTATGATTTTGCGTTTTGAGCCTCCAAGGGCTCGAGAGTAAATGTCTAGAAGCGATTGTAATCTGTATTGTCGCACGGCTTTCCAAGCCGTTAGCGAGATACAGCAGCGAACGAAAACTCGCCAAACTTGTACGTCACTTCGAACACAACCGCCCACGAACCGTTGCCAGCTTGGAAAGCTGGACGACAATCGTCAACATTGTCGCTTGGCTTTCCAAGCCGTTAGCGTGACACAGCAGCAAACGACAACTCGCGAACTTGCACCTTGCCTCGAACGCAACCGCCCACGAACCGTCACCAGCTTGGAAAGCTGGACGACAATCGCCATTGTCGCACGGCTTTCCAAGCCGTTAGCGAGATACAGCAGCGAACGGTAACTTGCCAACTTGCACGTCACCTCGAACATAACCGCCCGCGAAGCGTTGCCAGCTTGGAAAGCTGGACGACAATCGACATTGTCGCACGGCTTTCCAAGCCGTTTGCGAGGCACAGCAACGAACAGCAACTCGCCAACTTGCACGTAACCTCCAACGCAACCGACCGCGAACGTTTCCAGCTTGGAAAGCTGGACGACAATCGCCATTGTCGCACGACTTTCCAAGCCGTTTGCGAGATACAGCAACGAACGACAACTCGCCAAAGTTGCACGTCACCTCGAACGCAACCGCCCGCGAAGCGTTGCCAGCTTGGAAAGCTGGACGACAATCAACATTGTCGCTCGGCTTTCCAAGCCGTTGGCGTGACACAGCAACGAACGGCAACTCGCTAACTTGCACGTCACTTCGAACACAACGGCCCGCGAACGTTACCAGCTTGGAAAGCTGGACGACAATCGCCATTGTCGCTCGGCTTTCCAAGCCGTTGGCGGGATACAGCAACCAACGACAACGAGCCAACTTTGCACGTCGCCTCGAAGACAACCGCCCGCGAACCGTCACCAGCTTGGAAAGCTGGACGACAATCGTCAACATTGTCGCTCGGCTTTCCAAGCCGTTTGCGTGACACAGCAACGACCGGCAACTCGCCAACTTGCACCTTGCCTCGAACACAACCGCCCACGAACCGTTACCAGCTTGGAAAGCTGGACGACAATCGCACGGCTTTCCAAGCCAACATCCAGCGGGCTCACTCAGCGTCTCTACTCTTCGTCCGCTTCCAACATGGCCTGCTCTCGTTCGAGTTCGGCTTCGTAGTCGGCAATGGCTTGTTCGTTCGCATTTTCGATGACGTTGGTGGGGCTTGAATCGCCGCAACCCGTTACGCAACCGAACAAGAACAAGTTAAGGATCAGATAAAATTTGCGAATCATTCGAGACTCCAAGATCAAACAACGGGGGTGTAGATGATTACGGTGAAATAGAGATGCATGGTAAAAAAGAAGGTCCCGAAGCAAACTCGCTTCAGGACCTGGTTTGGATCGTCAACGAATCGACGATTTAGAATTCGGTGTCAATCGTTTCACGAGCAGCACGTGTGCCCAACGCTCCCCACAATCCATACGGACTTTTCGATCCCGGCGATGCACCACCGGTACCGTTTAGCCAGACGGCTGGAGCGGTTGAATTGCCCGCTTCGATCGAATCCGTGACGAACTTCACCGCTCCGTCGCCCATCAATACGTGCACGCCACCTTGGTGGCGACTGGACGGTGGTAGCATCGCGATATTTGATCCGCGGTTGAAGGCACATAGATTTTTGTTGGGTGGCAAAATGGTTGTGATTGCCGTGTAAATCTGCTGTGCACTGGCCCAACGATAACCACGCCCCGTGGTAGCGCCATCGGTTTCTTGCGTCGGCAACCAGAACTGCGGACGCTCGGGATCAATCATCCCGTTTTGCGAACAATACGACGGGTTGTCGTGTACCAACGCCGCTGACACCTGACCACTGTTCCCCTTGGCACCCACATCGTTCGAGATCGTGCGGGTATCTTTGTCACCAAGATCCGTCGCAATTTCTGCCATCATGATGGTGTTTGAAAGACCGTCCAACACGTCGCGGAACGCCGTCTTCTTGTATTTCACAAACGCACCACGATTGGCGGCACGCGAGTGTTTCGAGGGGTTCGTTCTTACAAGCAATGCGTTATTGCGAGGCCCGTTATGCAGCTGGCGTCCGGAATCCCCTAGGCTCGCGGCATAATTGGTTCGACCAAGCGCTGGCAAACCCGTTCCTGGATCACTTGGACAGCGTAACGTTGGCAATTCGGTAACCCACGGGACGTAGTTGATTTTGCCATGCGAAGGTCCCATTGCCGGATAATCGATCGTCCCGTCTTTGTCGTAATCGTTTGGATTGGAGATCACTTCCCAAATCGCTTGTTGTTCAATGAAAGGCGTAATCCCTACCAACATGGATAACTGCAGCATGTTTCCGTTGTTAGTCGCACGCCATGAGCGAACATTCGGAGTGATGTTCTCGTCAATCGTTCCCGAACCATGCTGGGGCAGTTGTTTGTACGCACTGTGATAGTTGTGGATGCCAAGCCCAAGCTGTTTGAAGTTGTTACTGCAGCTCATCCGCCGGGCCGCTTCACGTGCCGCTTGGACCGCGGGAAGCAGCAATCCAACCAACACTCCGATGATCGCGATCACGACAAGAAGCTCGACTAACGTGAACCCCGAATGAGGTGTCCGTTTCGAATTCATAACCAATCCTCTCAATAAAAAAGACAAGAGACAAGAAACGCCAGAAAAGTGGCCTGAGTGCGTTGGAAGCTCAAACTTAGAGCGTGCGGGGCGACCGTACCCCCGTTGGCGGTAAAGCCATGTTAACATTCTGTCGGCACCAGGATATAACCATATGCGAGTTTATTCTTCGCATATGCGCATGCGATCGCCACAACGTTGTGGTGTCCGTCCCAAGGCATTTCGAAATAGCGTTTAGGAAACGGGAGACATCGAGTTGGCGAAAAAAAAGCTCGCGGTGAAGGAAAACAAGATGCCGCGAGTCGCGGTGCTGGTGGACACTTCGACCGAGTGGGGACGAGATTTGATTCGTGGTGTCACCAGCTACGCTCAGCGGCATGGCCCATGGCAGTTGCAAGTGGAACCGCGCGGCCGTGAAGATTCGTCGCAACTGCCAAGTCAATGGAGCGGAGACGGAATCATTGCCCGCGTATCAAACAAAAAGGTTGCCGCCGACTTAGAATCTCGTCAGGTCCCCGTCGTGAACATCTCGGGAATCGAACTCGAAGGATTCTCGTTCCCGCGAGTGGCGATTGACTACGACGCCACCGCAAAACTTGCGTCCGAGCATTTCAAGGTTCGCGGTTTTCAGCGTTTTGCCTACGTCGGCCCTTTGCACTACACGTACATCAAGAAACACGCGGATGCCTTTCAACATCAGATCGGCGCGAACGTCGCAACGCTGGAACGGTTTCACTACAGCCACGAATCGATGGGCAGCGAAAATTGGCGAAAGCAGCGTCAACGAATCGAAAGTTGGCTGCAAGAGCTAGAGAAGCCGATTGCCGTGTTTGCTTGGGGAACCTCTGCATCGTGTCAATTGTTGGATGCGTGTTGGAGCATGGATATTCAAGTTCCCGACGATGTTGCCGTGTTGGCCGGTGCCGAGGACGCATTGATCGCACAAACGACCGTGCCGCCAATGTCCGCAGTTTTGAACCCATCCAAGCAGATGGGATATCGCGCTGCCGAGCGGCTTGCGAACCTAATGAACGGCGGTTCCGATCGTGGCGACGAGGAACGAATCGCTCCGATTGAAATCGTGACTCGTCGCTCGACCGAAGTGCTGGCGATCAAAGACCCCGAGTTGTGCAAGGCGGTCCGGTTCATTCATGAAAATGTATTCTCGGAGTTGACCGTGGCGAAGGTTGCCGAATCGGTACCGATGAGTGTGCGTAGTCTGCAAGTCAAATTCCGCGACGTGTTCGGACGCCCTCCGCTTGCCGAAATTCACCGTCTTCGCATCGCGAGAGTCAAGGAACTGCTGGCGTCAACCGATCTGCCGATTGCAAATATCGCACAGGCGACGGGGTTCGGTACTGCTGCCTACATGGCAACGATGTTCAAGCGAGAAACAGCGATGACGCCGTTGCGATACCGAATGGAAACACGACTACGCTAATACGGACATCGATCGGCATGATTCCTGCACACGACGGTTGTTTGTCCGCGTTCCCATTCCCGCTTCGCTATTTACGCGAAGCCAACGAGACGAGTCCTTTTTTATGAACGATCCGACCGAAGCGAATCTAATCGAGTGGATGAGTGCCGTGCTGGAAAAGGGATGGGAAGGAGTTCGAGCAGGCCAGAACCCATTTGCCGCCGCGATCTATACGCTTAACGGCGATCCCGTTACATGTGAATATAACCAGGTCAATCGGACGGGGCATCCATCACGCCATGCCGAGGTCTGTGCGATTGATCGCGCTTGCGAACAACTGAAACGAACGACGCTGCAGGACTGCCTGCTGATCAGTTCAGCCGAGCCGTGTCCAATGTGTGCTGCAATTGCGGGGATGACCGAAATTCCGCGGATCGTCTACGGCGCCCCTGCCCGCGTGATTGAACAGGCCGATTACGGCACGTTGGGGCTGGGGTGCCACTCCTTTTTCGATTCCGCCAACTCAAGTGCGTTGATCCAGGGTGGTATCTTGGCCGACGAATGTTCGCAACTACTGCTGCAAAATCCCAAGCGATGATTCGTCGGATTGGTTTTGTAATCGATCAAGCGGTTTCGGCGATGGGCTTGTCTTCTTGGATGGGATCACACTCTTGCCCCACCCGGCACGCATCTTCGCCCAAGACCGCCGCAAGCGGAAAGGTGAGTGGAAAGCTTGCGAAGATTTTTCGCTGCACAATCAACAGCGGGACAGCGACAAAGATGCCTGGGATGCCCCACAGGAACCCCCAAAACGCCACCGCAATCAAGACGATCACGGGGCCAACCCGCAAAGTTTTCCCCAAGATGGATGGGGTGATGAATTGGCCTTCGATCGCAGTGATCGACCAGAACGCAGCCGCGGTCAACACGGGGCGAAGCAGCGAATCAAACGTGCTCGCCGCAGCCATAAATACGAACGCGGTTGCGGCCAACGCACCTACGTACGGAATGAAATTGAAGAGCGTGGCCAAAACTCCCCATAGCACCGGAGTCGGCATGCCAATGGCCCACATGACAAGCGACACCACGACCCCAAGTCCAACGTTGATGAAAGTGATCTGAGCAAGGTACTTGCCGACGGACTCTTGGATGTCCCCAATTTTTTCCAGCAGCTCGTGACGGCTATGTTCATCGGGCATCACATTGAGCACCCGGTTGAGCAGATCGTCACCAGACGACAGCATGAAGAACGTCAGCACGGCAACCGCTGCGATGAAGGCAAGAAATCGCCCCGTTTTATTAATCAACACGCTACGGTCAAGGATGCGTGGTTTCTTTACCGAAACCTCTACGGTAGGCTCCTTGTCTGCGGTGGGGGCAGCTTTGTCGAGTTCTTCTTCGGCCCGATCGAGCACCGTCAACGGTTCTTCGATCGCGGCAAAATTCGCCTTGATCTTACTGATGCTTTCTGGCGTCGATGCGATCCAGGTTTGCGCCGGCGAATACAACATCCCGGCGACAACGCCCAAGGTCACGAAGATCCCCAGAATTAGCAATCCGCTGGCGATGGTCTGCGATAATCCCCAGTGGCACATGCGAGCGGCGATCGGTCGCAATGACAGGTAGGCAAGCGTGGCGATGACGATGGGAACAAACAAACTGCTGGCGACAAACAAGGTGCCACAAACCAAGGTGACCGCGATCAATGCGACCAACGCGAGCAACAATTTCTGATCGGTCTCGGTTCCTTCGAGCAACCAAGTGGCCGATCGTGGTGCCGCTACGACTTGTTTGGTGGCTCCGGAATCGTTCGATGTAACGTGATTGGCGGGGCGATCGATTCGGTGGCGATCCGCTGCAACAGAAGCATGATTGGTGTCGCTGCTTGGCATGTCAGGCATTGTCGCTAAATCCTGGATAGTTTGGTTTGACCACGTTGCGAGCACCGCCGAAACGCGAAAAATTGGCTGCCCATCGATCTCGCAACACGCACGTTTGTTCAACCGGTGCATCACGGGACGGCAATTCAGACCGATGCAAACGACATACCGCTATGGCGCGCGATTTGCGACGGATGTAAGTTCGTTAACCAGAACTAGATGCCTACGGGACTTACGTATCATGAACTTCCTGAAACGAACATTTTCCGAATTCTCGGGAGACAACTGCACCACGCTCGCGGCGGCGTTGGCCTATTACACCGCATTCGCGCTGCCACCGCTGTTGTACCTGCTGATGACCGTACTGACGTTTGGGATGTCGGTGATGTACGACAGTGAGAAAGCAGAACAGAAGGCTCAAGGCTTGCTGACATCTCAGGCCGCACAGATGATGGGGAACCAAGCAGCAAGTGAACAAATCTCGACAATCATCGAGAATCACGAACAATCTGGCGGTAAGTGGTGGAAGACGCTGCTCAGCTTTGCAGGGATCGTGGTCGGTGCCACTGGTGTCGTCGCGGCGCTGCAAGCCGCACTGAATCAGGTGTGGGAAGTGAAACCGGATCCCAAAAATACGGGGATCATGGACATGGTGATGAAGCGTATCCTCTCGTTTGGAATGATATTGGGACTCGGGTTCATCTTGCTCGTGTCGCTAGTCGTTTCCTCGGTGCTTGCGGGAATTGGTGACCAGATCGGTGGAATGATCGGCATGTCGGGGATTGTGGCATCGTTGGTCAATTTCGCAGTTCAGGCCGTGGTGGTTCTGGTGATCTTCGCCGCGATCTTTAAATTCATGCCCGATGCGGAAGTAAAATGGCGTGACGTTTTGGTGGGCGCGGCAATTACAACCGTGTTGTTTTTGCTCGGGCGATTTGTCATGCAGATCTATTTCTCGTATAGCGAACCTGGAGCTCAGTTGGGCGCCGCCGCGGCTTCACTTGCGGTTCTGTTGGTTTGGGTTTACTACAGTGCGATGATCGTGCTACTCGGTGCCGAAGCAACCCAGGTCTATGCCGTCGAGTATGGCGACGGTATCCGACCCGAACCCAAGGCGGTTCGCGTCGTCGAGAAAATCGAGCGCCCCGGCACCGCCACAAATTCATAAGAATGCGTAGCGGAAGGTTGTCAAAGGCTTGTTGGTTTAATTCAAACGCAAATCGCATCGGTGAACCGTGGGCAGTAAGGCACCGGGGAGCGTTTGGGACCCGGCCGCTCACGCGTCGCGGCTCACTAAAACAACAAGCCATTGACGATCGGCGCTACGACATGTCGATCGCATCGTGGCCGATAGGCGGTTGTGCGTTGGCGGCTGCCCGGCAGCGAGCAGCGCCGAGTTTAGGGCTGCAAGAAGTTCTCTTTTCGTTGGCGATCTCGCTGCGTCGCCGCAACCACTTCGTCCAGCACTGTTGGCGGAAACAATTGGTGCTCGATCGCGATCCGAGCCACTTCGATGCTGTCTTTGACCAAGTACATCGGCACCCCCGCATCACGCGACGCTCGAACATGCACATCAACGCGTGCATCATGTTCGCTGGATTGGTCCGGATCGATATCGCGAATGAAGATCGCACGGATGCGAGAACCAAACTCCTTCGCTGCGGCAGCATACAAACGCGCATCCTCTTGACCGGAATCGCCAAACAACACAAAGCGAAGCGAATCAAACTGCTGCAGCAAACGACGCGTTTTTACCAATTTGTGTTCATGCCCCTCCTTAAAGAATTTGTCTTTATCGAACCCAAGATCACGCAGCAGGATTGGCCCTTTGGGAATCGCGTTGAGTTCGAGGAAGTCTTCGATCAAATCATGTAGATTCCACGGTGAGCTTGACACATAGAAGATTGGATTGAGCGGATCACGGTTGAGGTCGCCGTCGTGTTGCAACATCTCGTATAACTTTGCCACACCACACAGCGGAGCACGCGTCCGCGCGTTGCCTAGAAACGTCAGCTTTGCCATGGTGGCGATATCGATGGCGCCAGTATGCAGAATCGTATCGTCGATATCACTGATGATGCCAAACTTTGCGTGATCAGGCACGTACATCACGTCGCACGTGGTGCTGCTGGATTGGCGTGGCAGCCCCGATTCCACAATCTGCATGATCGCGGGTGACCAGAATAGTGGGGCACCGTTTCCCGGTTCGCGCGGAAGTTCAAGACGAAAGTAGCCTTCCCGGTCACTATGAGTGGTCACCACCGTTCCGCCTGCGGTCGCTCGGAGCATCACATTGGGTACTTCGTCGCTGGCGAAACGCCGAATCGCATTGGACAAATTGTGCCACCACCGGTCCGTTTGAAAATCGGGATCGATCGGTGGATTGGTGAGCACACGGCCGTGTAGATGGATCGAATCTCGATCCGCATAACCAATGTATGGCTGAATTGCGGGCACGCCACTGTGACCAAGTCGTTTCCGAAGTCGCCGCACGCCCGAGTCCATGACGTCATCCGCGGACGATGCGGTCTGCGTTAACCACGCCTTGAAAACGTCACGCCATGCGTCGAACTCCGGCGTCTCATCTTGTTGCGTTTCTACGTGATCCGTCATGGGGATAGCAGCCATTGTCAGAAGCGAGTCAAAAAATCACGACGCGTTCTCGCGGTATCGAGAGCTTAGTCGCGGTGATTATCGCCGTTTGAAAACAGGCTCCACTAGCGAATCGTGTTCCTTTGTGTTTCTCGAACTTGCCTTGATGGGGTCGCTTCTTGGTTTTGAAAAACTCGCAACTTCAAAACTTCATAGAACACGGTCATCGTGAACTTGCTCGGCGGATTTGACGATTAAGTCGTCGAATGCAGCGTGCCCATCCAACGGTCAATCATGGCAACCAACTTGACTCCGTCCAGCGGCTTGGTGCTGTAATCGGTACAGCCTGCGTCGAGACACTCTTGACGGTCGCTTTTCATTGCATTGGCCGTCAATGCGATGATTGGCAATTGGCAACCATGCTCGCGAAGATGTCGTGCCGCGTCGTAACCATCCATGACGGGCATCTGCATGTCCATCACGATCACTTGGACTGGCGGTGGATCCGTCGACTGCAGCAGCTCGATCGCCTCTTGTCCATTGGTTGCGGTGACGACCGTGCCACCGGCTTTTTCAATAAAGTGTTGAGCCAAGAAGCGAATGTCGCGGCGGTCATCAACCACCAACACCGTACCATCCAACTCGATATGCTGCATCGAGGTTTCAGGATCATTGGAGATATCCAAACGCGGTTCGACCAATTTGACACTGCCGCCCACGTGGATGGTCAAACTGAACGTGCTGCCGTGACCAAACTTGCTTTGCACCGTCACGTCGCCGCCAAGCGCTTGCGCCAAACGCCGGCTGATCGCGAGCCCGAGTCCGGTCCCGCCAAAACTACGCGTTGACGAATTGTCGGCTTGTTGAAACGGCTGAAACAGCGTCTGCAGGATGTCAGGCGAGATCCCGATGCCGGTATCGATCACATCAAATTGGACCTGATTCTTGTCGCCGAGATAACGAACGACCAAGCGTACCTTTCCGCGATCAGTGAATTTGATCGCATTGCCAAGCAGGTTGAGCAGAATTTGTCGCAGACGAACCGCGTCGGTTTCAATGATTTCGGGAATCAACCCAGCAAACTCGACCAACAGCGGCAGCCCCTTCTCCTTGGCTCGCACGTCCATCAACGACCGAATGTCGGCGACCAGCGAATCCAATTGAATCCGTTCCTGTTCAATCTCGAGTTTGCCCGCGTCAATCTTGGACAAATCGAGGATATCGTTGATGATCTCTAACAGGTAGGCACCGTTACGACGAATCGTCTCGACGGCTTGAACATTGTCGGGGTCTCGAAGGTGATCTTTCAAGATGTCGGCGTGGCCAAGAATCGCAGTCATGGGCGTACGAATTTCGTGGCTCATGTTGGCCAAAAATTCGCCTCGCGAACGGTTGGCCGCTTCGGCGACTCGGCGTGCACGTTTTAAGGATTGTTCAAAATCTTTCTGTTCGGTGATGTCCTGCAACGTCCCGATCAAACGACGCGATTTTTGCGGGTCGTCTGCGTTGTCGCACAAGACGCGACCTGAATCGACCACCCAGCGCACCTCGCCATCAGGACGGACGATGCGAAATTGAATCGAATGTCGCTCTGATGCCCCCGGCTGAATCGCCTTGTGATAGAGACGCAAAAAGCGATCACGATCCTTTTCATGAATGTGGTTTAATAATTTGCTTCCGATTAACGGCGTTCCTTCGTCGATGCCAAAGATCCGATACAGTTGGCTCGACCACACACTTTGTTGCGTTTCAATGTTGTATTCATACGTGCCAAAGCCAGTCGTTTCGGCCGCCATCAAGAGTCGACTTTCACTCTCTCGCAACTTTTGCAGCGTTTCACGCAGTTTTCGGTTTGTGTCTTCGATCTGGTGAGCTCGTTGAAAGAATTCGGATTCCGCAGGGACGCTTGGCTTTTCGTCGCTCTGCGAATCTGGCGGATCGGAGGACACGCTGCGATTCACCCTATGGCTGCCATCGGCCACGCGGTGCTGGGGCAGCTGAATGGCCCCGGTTTCGACGAGTCCCGCCGCCGAGGGCTGGTCACGAACCACCAGCACGCCGAAGTCGTTTCGATCGGCACCAGGAGTCGTGCTTGCGAAAGCCTTTTCTCGAACGCATAGACGACGAACCTCGCCGTTGTCATGCACGACCCGAAATTCGGCCGAAAATTCGGAATCACGAAGTGAGGGTTCCTCCCAGGCTACTTCCAGCTTCGCACGATCCTCTGGATGAATGCGATTCCACAGCACGCTGCGTGAGAGCGTTTGTCCCAAGGGGACATCGAACAGCTCCGCTGCTTTGGGATCCGCCACCGCGGTATCGGATCGGTAATCGATATCGACCACCCCAACGTCAGCTAATGATAACGCCAATCGTAACCGCTCATCGCTCAGTTTCGCTTGTTGCATTTCACGCCTATTGTGTTCGCGGGATGCCGGCTATTTCTGTCCGCATCGCAGCTTGTAGATCGATGTTTACCTTAACCAATCGGAAGCGACCACGACAACCTTGTCGCGTCACTACCCAAAACAGTTACCTATTTGAACTGAGAATGAACCCTTGGACCGGCGATCATCATGCCCCGAGGATGATCACGTCACCGACACTCTGATCCTGCAGCACGCACACAATGAATGCAAATTGACCAGCGTGGACGGCGATCGACCGCGCGGATGTCGGCAGCGTTTTGAAAACGCCATCATTGTAAAGTTTTCGCGGCGACGTGGGAACTCGAATCCGCGAAGGACCGATCGTGGCACGTTGATTGCGACCTTTGTTAGGTACAGTTCACAACGAGTCAACGATACGCCGCCGTGCATGGTCGCGCGTCGCAAACGGTGCGGTCCATCGGATGTCACGGTGATTGGCTTATTTTACACGCAATCCTCTCGACGAAAGAGACGTTATGTCCAGTACGATGGAATCGATTCAAGAACATTATGATGACCTTCGCAATAAAGTAGGTGAGTACACCGGTCGCGACGAACCGGATGGTCGCAATCCCGGAATCGGCCGCAGTGAATCCTTGGTCACCTACGCTGCCGCGATCGGAGCAACCTTCGTTGCCCGTCATCTGCTCGAAGCGGTTTGGCAAGCCACGCTCGACCGAGACCCGCCAAAGAATCCGACGTCGCGCGAGGTGGCGTGGCGAGATGCACTGTTGTGGGGTGCTGCGTCGGGCGCGGTCGTTGGCCTGGCTCGAATCGCCTCGCGGCGTGCCAGCAGCGGTGCTTACCGTAGTTGGAGGGCGTAACGCCGGTGTCGCAACGACCTCCGGACAAATTCGCAATCTCGAACTTTCAGTGGCTCGATCCGTTCGAGCCACACCGCTGGTGGCCCGGAGGTTGGTTGCAAACGCTGTCCATCAAGACACTACGTCCGGAACTGGACGTCGACCGCCACGACGGGTGTGTCGCATTTGATGTCCCCGGCGACCAAACGCCTCCCGACGTGTTGAGCGGGTTCTACTTTCCTGCCCCGGCCGAAACCAGCAAGCCGACCGTGATTCTATTTCACGGGATGGGTGGCCATGCCCAAAGCGGGTACATGCGGTCGATGGCCGAGCGATTGTTAGCGGCGGATTATCCAGTCGTGCTGTGGAATAATCGTGGCGCGGGCAGTTCGGCGCGGAATTGCATGCGTTTCCACCATCCTGGCTACACCGACGATATCGCGCTGCTGGTAAAGTACCTGCGTGAACAGCGGCCCGAGTGGACGCAGAACGGGTTGGCGGCAGTGGCATTTTCTTTGGGAGCCAATGTTCTGCTGCGATACCTAGCCGAAACCGAGGGTGACGCTGCGTTTCGTGCGGCCAGCGTGGTGTCGGCGCCGCTGGACATGGAAACGACCTCGATGAACCTTAGGAACGGATTGAACCGGATCTTTGATCGCTACCTGCTAAAGAAGCAGCGTGAGGAATTGCTGCGAGAGAGCGCCGAATTGACCGACGATGAGCGTAGGGCCATTCAGGAGGCATCCTCGGTCTGGGAGTTGGACGACCAATTCACCGCAAAACACTTGGGCTATGACGGTGCCAAGGACTTTTATCGACAGAACTCGGCAATCTACGTGCTCGATAAAATCAAAACGCCGACGCTGCTTTTTCACGCCTCGGATGATCCGGTGGTCGATGAAGCGGTCTTTACTGATCGGCAGTGGACCACCAGCGGGCCTCTGTATCCGGCGCTGGCGGCATCGGGAGGCCACACCGGATTTCTGGATCGCCAGGGAAAACGCTGGCACGAACGGGCGACCGTTCGCTTCTTTGACGCAATGCTTTAGTGCGGAACACCGTTTGCTTAATTCGAGCGGTTCAAGTGCGGCGATCCGCGCCGCCAAAACGCTTCCTCCGATTCGTGCTTTTGCGTATTAGCCAAAGCCGCTTGCATTTTCAGGTGGCAACGGATCGCGGTGAAACGTTTCGAACAAACCGTACCAATACTACTTCCTGCCGCTCACTTAGAAAGACCCCTGTCCATGGCAAAGCAAAACCAATCCACCGGCAAAACTCTGGTTGGCCACGGAGGCGAACCGCACCAAACGGTTGCGAGCGACGGTGTCCGCTTGACGACCAATCAAGGGCTTGTCATCGCCGATGATCAAAATACGTTGACCGTCGGTGAACGCGGTCCCCAATTGCTCGAAGACCACATCATGCGTGAAAAGATCACGCACTTTGACCATGAACGCATCCCCGAACGTGTGGTTCATGCCCGAGGATACGCCGCCCATGGGTATTTCCAGGCTTACAAATCACATGCGGGTTTGACCAAGGCCGGGTTCCTGCAGGATCCGTCGGTACAAACTCCGGTGTTTTGCCGATTTTCGACGGTTGCTGGTCGCGCCGGTTCGTTTGACACCGCACGAGACGTACGCGGTTTCTCGGTCAAGTTCTACACCAACGAAGGCAATTACGACTTGGTGGGGAACAACATACCGGTGTTCTTTATTCAAGATGCGATCAAATTCCCCGATTTGGTTCACAGCGTTAAACCCGAACCCGATCGCGACTTCCCGCAGGCTCAATCTGCACACAACACATTCTGGGATTTTGTTTCGCTCAATTCCGAAGCGATGCACATGTTGATGTGGATCATGTCCGACCGCGCCATCCCAAGATCGTTTCGTATGATGGAAGGGTTTGGCGTCCATACGTTCCGGATGATCAACAAGAAGGGCGAATCAAAATTTGTCAAATTTCATTGGCGTCCCAAACTAGGCACGTTCTCGTTGATCTGGGACGAGGCGGTGAAGATCGGCGGAGCGGATCCCGACTTCCATCGTCGTGATTTGTGGAATGCGATTGAAGCCAAAGATTTCCCAGAATGGGAATTGTCGGTCCAAGCGTTTAGTGAATCGCAAGCGGCGGAATTTGATTTTGACGCGCTCGACCCCACCAAGCTGATTCCCGAGGAATTGGTGCCGCTAACGCCACTGGGGAAAATGGTGCTCAACCGAAATGTCGACAACTTCTTTGCCGAGACCGAACAGGTTGCGTTCTGCCCTTCGCACGTGGTTCCTGGGATCGATTTCAGCAACGATCCGCTACTGCAAGGAAGGCTGTTCTCGTACTTGGACACGCAGCTATCGCGATTGGGCAGTCCCAATTTCCATCAAATTCCCGTCAACAAACCCAAGTGCCCGTTTGCCAATTTCCAGCGAGATGGTCATATGCAGACCGAGGTGCCGACGGGACGCGTCGCTAACGAACCAAACTCGTTGGACGACGGGCAACCGCGAGAAGATCCCAAGGCGGGTTTCACGACGTTTGCAGCGGAAGAGTCGGGAAAGAAACTGCGGATCCGCCCCGAGAGCTTTGCGGACTACTACACGCAGGCCCGGTTGTTCTGGAAATCGATGACCGAACCCGAACAGCGACACATTGTCGGCGGATTCGCGTTTGAATTAGGCAAATGTGACGTCGTCAAGATTCGTACCCGCATGCTCGGGCACTTAAAGAACGTTGACAAGAATTTGGCCGAGCAGGTGGCAACTGCGCTTGGGATGAAGGGGCAGGGCGATTCGATCAAACCTCGTGTCAGCGTTGGTGATCCCGATCCCTCCAAACCTTTGTCACAATACGCTGCAGCACCGAAAACGTTGTCGGGCAAAAAGATCGGACTGCTGATCACGGCAGGCGTCGATGACAAATTGTTGACGGCGATTCGCGAAGCCGCGAATGCCGAAGGAGCAATGTTGTCGATCGTTGCTCCGCGTGCGGGCGAGATTGAAACGAGCGGAGGAAAGAAAGTGATGCCAGAGCATTTCTTGGCCGGAGCTCCCTCGGTGCTGTTCGACTGTATCATCGTGGCCCCCACAAAAGCGGACGAGCTTGAAAAGGAAGCCGACGCAGTGGACTGGATCCGCAACGCGTTTGCTCATCTGAAAGTGATCGGCTATACCGAGACGGCAACTCGCTTGTTTGAGAAAGCATCGGTTGCACTCGATGCCGACGACGGGATTGTCGACGTCAGCGACGGAAAGTTGGACAAATTTGTCCAACAAGCGAAAGAGTATCGAATCTGGGATCGCGAGCCCAACGTGCGTTCGATGTGATCGGTAGCGAGCCGGGGCAAGGATGCCCACGATTCGCGATCGCCTCTTTTTGCGTAGCGAAAGTCGTCAAGACTTTCGACTCACACCGTCTCACTGCGACGGCACTTCCACGATGCGTAGGTATAGAACGCAGGGTATGCCAACGAAACCAGCAACAGCGTTGTCGAGGGACGTGGGTATTGCCACAGGATCGCGAGCATGGTGAGCGTCCAGAGCAAGGCACCGCCTAAGATCGGTACCCGCCACCGCTGGGGTGCCAAGTTGGGATAGATCACCCACACCGGCAACACCGTCAACACGGTTAGGCACCACATTGCAATCGCGGTGATCCAGGGATGGTACAGCGTACTGAAAACACCGGCGTACAGCGCAAATGCGTTCCAGTAGGAAGGGAAACCACGAAAATAGCCACGCTCTTCATCTTTCGCATGCACATGCGCGAATCCCAGCAGGCTGGCGGCCATCGCCAACATCACAGTCCATCCGGTGCCCAGCGGTAACCACTCCATTCGCCAGATCAGCAACAGCGGGATGAAGGCGAATGTTAGATAGTCGATCAAATCATCGATCGTCCGCCCGTCAATGTTCGGGGCGAACCGTTTGACGTGGCAAATCCGCGCCAAGGGTCCGTCGAGTGCATCGATCAACGTCGCCAACAACAGCCACAGGAAAACGAGACGTGGGTCGCACTCAGGCGAAGCGATTTCACGTACCGCCAAAGCAGCAGGGATGATCCCCGAGGCGGTAAAGAAGTGGACTCCATAGGCAGCCGCACGTCGTCGGAAATTTGGCTTCGAATGCATGAACAAACTAGGACTGCGGCGTGAAATCGCGTTTCAAACGAGTGGGAGATTCGACATGGAAGGGAGATTCGACATTACTAAGGACGGTCGACATAAAAAAAGAGCAGCGAACTGACCCAAGTGAAACTGCGGTGCTGAGAGTTGATGTTGTTCAACGCCGCGATCACAAAAGCCCGTCCGCTGCCCCCACCACTCTCGTTCGTCCATGGATCGCGGTTGGTCGAAATTTAGGTCGACAGGACCCTCGTTTTTATAGCACGACGATCAAAGCGTGGATGATGCCGATGATCCAGAATCCGACGATCGTGAGCACCAAGTTGAGCCAGAACTGAGTTCCCAATCCCGAATGCATGAACACGGCTAGCGGCGGCAACAAAAAGGCAAGAATGATTTTCAGTACTTTGTTCTCGTTAACGGTGGTGGTGGCCATCGTTGTTCTCCAGGTTTGAGTCGTTGTTTGAAAAGCCTTGACCGGCGAATTCGTGACATTACTCAACAGAAAATGCGGTCGGTAAAAAGGGGACGCGAATGGTGTGCCATGACTAGAGTTTGGAAACATTAAATACGCGAAACCATCCTCGCATGATGGAATGGACCGCGTAACACATCAGCCCCAACCCGGTGACTGCGAGCAGAACTTTGCCGTAGGACTGTGCGGCAATCACGGCCAACGCGTCGGCCAGCCCCGTCACGTCTTCGCCACTTGTACCCTGAACGGCCGAATTGAGCAGAAAGCCGCCAATGATGATGAACGCGACTCCGCGGGTGGTCAGTCCGACTCGCCCCGCATACAACGCGACCGATCGCAGTTTCTCGGTCATCGCGGCAAGGTCGTACTTTTCCATGAACTTTGCCTTGTAGGCTTTGTAGCCAAATGCGATCCCTGCACCGATCACACCGCCGCCGATGATTCCTAAGACGATCCGCCCAAACAGCGATCCCAGCAGGAAACTTTGGCCTGAATCCGATTGGCCTGATCCCGTCGCAATTCCCAACGCCAAGGATGCAGCGAAAAAGGCGAGCAAGACATAGCTGAGGCCGCTGATCACGTAGCCGCCCCGTTTCACGATCCCCTTTGCATCGGTACCGTCGCCCTCGGTGTCTTTACCTGCTTGAACCAGTCGCCACGCGGTGTATCCGATCAAACCGATCGCAATCAAACCAAGCAAAACCCGTCCAAACGGTTGTTGGCCGATTTCGCGAATCGCGCCCCGCGCACCCGAGATTTGACCGCCAGCTCCGATTGCCAACTTGAACGCGAGAAAACCGACAACGAAATAGACAACGCCTTTGGCAATGTACCCCGCCCGGCCGAGCAACTCGACCCAATGAGGCACACTCGGAAGCGACGCGGTTCTGTACCCTCGCCATGTGATGGAATTGGATGCAGGAGCGACCCGGCTAGCTGTGGTGGCCATATTGTTTTACCTAAAGAGAAGAGAGGGGTGCGAGAATTGAAGTCACACACGGTGGGATTCACGAAGCCCGCCAGGCGACAGTGGTTTGCTGGCCCCTTTCCCGGCAATTGCCATACCGTGGGACACAAAGCGGGGTTAAAATCTTTACTTCGTGATGGTCCCAGGGTTGGTAATCAAACGCTCACATCGCCGTCGACGATTCGTCGTGCCGGGCTCGATCGATCAATTCCTCTGCCTCTTCGTGGTCTTCCTGCGTGTCGGTCATTGCAGGTTGCTCGGACTTCTTCTCGGGCTCCAACTGCAACTCAATTAGGATTGGAAAATGGTCCGATCCGACTTCGGGTAACCGACGAATTTCACGTACGGTGAAGTGTCGTGAATGAAAAACATGGTCCAGCGGAAATCGGAACCAAACATGTTGGGCGTGGAACGTATTGAAAAAGCCACGCCCGCGTCGAGGGTCTAGAAGGTTACTGATTTGCAAGAACAGTCGTGTCGTTCTCGACCATGCGACGTCGTTCAAATCGCCTCCGACAATGACCGGCATTGTCTCTTCACGCAGCTCTTCGGCATGCAGTAACAGTTCGGCATCACGAGGCACTGAGTCTTGGTCGCGAACCGGCTCGGGAGGACGTGGATGCACTCCGACCACTCGAATCTGTTCGCCCGACGCTATTTTGATGATCGCGTCAATCGATGGAATATCCGATTGCACGAGATGCCGGATGTGGTGCGAGGAGATCTCATACCGCGACGCCAGAACCATGCCGTAACAATTTTCTTGTGGACATGTAATCCGATGCGGATACAAATCGGACAGCGTTTCGATTGCGTCGGCCCATCGTTGATTGACTTCCAAGGCTACGACAATATCCGGGTTGGCATCACGGATCGTGGTCAGCCACAGATCATGTTTCTGGTTGTCTTGTAACAAATTCGAAACGACCAACCGAATCGAGCGGTCGTCGTTGTGATGCTCCGTCGGCAACGATTGACGGGGGGCGATGGCGGTGTAGGGGAAAATACGGATTCCATGCCACACCGACAAAAACACGCAGGCGGTTGCGACCGCGATGTCCATGGGCGTCCCAATCACGCCGGTTGCCGCTCGGTTTCCAAAGTAGATCGCCGTGATGACCAAGCTCAGTACTACGATTTGGCTGCGAGGAAAATCCCAGCCGCGAATAAACCAATGTGGATGCGAGCTGACATTCAGCAGCGATCCGGCTACTAACGCAGCCATTACGGTGATGCAAACGATGGTGATAGTGGTGGTGATCATAAAAAGGGCCTTTGAGAATCGCGGTTTCCTTATCGAGCGAATCCTGTACCGACATCCGGGCGTGTTGCCACGAGATTGAAAACACACGCCATTTAGCCGGACATCATTGATCGGGCTCTGGCTCTCACTGCTGCGACGGACGACTTATTTGACGATTTCATCGCGAGACGCTTGCTTTTGCGAGGAATCGTTACAAGACAGCAGCGATGACTCGCAAATTCGAACCTTGCTGTGCCTTCGCCGGCCAAGCAATCCGCTTGCTTTTGGCACATCAATTGCTTTCGATTGGCGAAAGTCAGGAAATCCTCGCGAATTCGACGTTTCTTGACTACCAAGTCAGCTTGCCACGGCGCACCGTGGCAAGCTGCGTTTTGCACTGTCGTTGCCAAACCGAGAAAGCCTGGCATTGGCCGAGTTGGCGCTACACTGAAGGGCGTCGGTGAGGCGATTGCGACGCTGGACGCGATGACTGATTTCCACATCAAATGCCGCCTAGTTGAACGGGGGCGGCGAACTTAGAATCGAAAGAACATCGTTGCTTCTTCGCTGAGTAAGAAGCGGCCGATTTCAAATTGAACTACCGAGTGAAGACGCGTCATGAGCGACGAAGCGAATTGTGCCAACCCAACGATGGCAAGCGAATCCACCTCGCTACAAAAAGTAATGACCGGAATCCTTGGGTTCGATGAGATCACTTCGGGCGGATTACCAGCCGGACGCCCCACATTGGTGTGTGGCAGTGCCGGTTGTGGCAAGTCTCTGTTTGGGATGGAGTTCCTCGTTCGTGGTGCGACCCAGTTTGACGAACCAGGCGTGTTTGTCTCGTTTGAGGAGTCCGAGGACGAGTTGATTGCCAATGTCAGTTCGTTAGGCTTCAATCTGCCCAAGCTGATGCGAAATAAAATGTTGGTTGTCGACCACGTTCGCATCGAACGAAATGAAATCGAAGAGAACGGCGAATACGATCTCGAAGGATTGTTCATTCGGTTGGGTTATGCCATTGATTCGATCGGTGCCAAACGCGTTGTTTTGGACACAATTGAAACACTTTTTAGCGGACTTTCAAATCTCGCGATTGTCCGCTCGGAATTGCGGCGTCTATTCCGCTGGCTCAAAGAAAAAGGAGTGACAGCGGTCATCACCGGGGAACGGGGCGACGGTCAATTGACACGACACGGGCTCGAAGAATACGTCTCCGATTGTGTGGTGATGCTTGACCACCGGATCATTGACCAGATTTCGACCCGACGGATGCGAGTGGTCAAATACCGCGGGACGGCTCACGGGACCGACGAGTATCCGTTCGTGATTGACGACGAAGGCTTTGTCGTGATGCCGTTGTCGTCGATTTCGCTAAACCACACCGTTTCAGCAGAACGGGTCTCCACAGGCGTCGACGCCATCGATCAAATGCTTGGGGGTAAAGGCTTTTATCGCGGAAGCAGCGTTTTGGTTTCGGGGACGGCCGGCAGTGGGAAAACGTCGCTCGCGGCCCATGTAACGCATGCGGCTTGTCTGCGAGACGAGCGAGTTTTGTACATCGCGATGGAGGAGTCGCCCGATCAAATCGTGCGCAATATGCGTTCAATTGGGATCGACTTGGCTCCCTTTATCAACAATCGCCTGCTGAAGCTGCATTCGATCCGAGCGACCTCGAGCGGGATCGAACAGCATTTGGTTCACTTTTACAAAATGGTGCGGCACTTCAAACCCAGCGTGGTGGTCGTCGATCCCATCAGCAGCATGGAGCGAGGCGGCACCTTCTTTGACGCCAATTCCATGGCGACGCGATTGATCGATTTCTTGAAAACGCAACGAGTCACCGCCTTTTTGACCAACCTAAGCGGTGGTGATGCGGCGCTCGAGCAGACGAGTTTGGATATCTCGTCGCTGGTGGACACATGGTTGCTGTTGCGAGACGTCGAGGCAGATTGTGAACGTCATCGAGTGTTGCACGTGTTAAAATCGAGAGGGATGGCTCATTCACGCCGTCTGCGATCGTTCGAAATTACCGATGATGGGATTACGTTGTCCGACGGTCCCCTGAAAAGCGAGTGATTTGGTCCGAGTCGTGTTCCTTTACAAGCGTGGCGTGGTCGAACGATCCCCCCGCAGTCCCATCTACGAATCTCTTTTCAAAACACCTCGCAACTTTTCTTTAACTTTGCCCTAACGGGATCGCTCTATGGAATCGATTGAATCACAACTGCAATGTCTCGACCCAGCCACCGGCGAGGCGGCCGAACGGTGGGAACTAAGGCTCTACGTTGCAGGGAAAACGCAAAAATCGGTCACTGCGTTTCACAATCTCAAGCGGATCTGCGAGGAACATCTCAAAGGCCGCTACAGCATCGAGGTCATCGACCTCGTCGAGAAACCTCAACTCGCAGCTGGCGATCATATCGTCGCTGTCCCGACAGTGGTACGAAAATTGCCCGAGCCTCTATGTCGGCTCGTTGGCGATTTGCGAAATACGGAAAAAGCCTTGGTCGGATTGCAGCTGCGGCCGCTGCCCTTAGCGGGTGACGGTTAAAGATTTCGTTCGTTTTTGGCAGCTAAAGCAAGGGGGAAAGGTGCACCACGTGCCTCCCTGTTGGCGAAAGGTTCGTTCTGGCCGTAGGTTCGCGGTGGCACACGCCACCGTGTCGAAAAACGAGCCAACGATCACAACCGGGGCGTTCGGCTTTGGAATTTGCGACAAAGTTCCCAAGATTCCGCTTTTCATGTTTCGTCGTTTGATGCGGTTAAAAGTGTTCTGATTCGGGGGGCAACGGCGAGATCGCAGTAGATGGAAATTGGTATGACGCCAATTTGACTTGAGTCATTTGTAAAGTGAGCGGATGGACAACAGATTGAACGATCAGCGATCACCTGTGCCCGACTGGGATGAAGGTGCAGATGCCGGCGCGCCACATTACGTCTTGCGATTGTATGTGACGGGAATGACGCCCCGATCGCTTCGCGCGATTGCTCAGATGACATCGATTTGTACTGAATACTTGCAAGATCGACACGATCTTGAGATCATCGATATCTATCAACATCCCTCTTTGGCCAGCCAAGACCAAATCATCGCTTCACCAACACTGGTTAAAACAAGTCCCCCCCCCGTGACCCGATTGATTGGGGAACTATCGGATCGCACAAGAGTATTGAGCTCGCTGGGCATCGCAGGATCGGACTAAGCTCAGATGGATAATGTCCCATTGCAAGCACAGATTGACGAGCTCCGCCGACGCCTGCTGGAAGCCGAAAACACGATCGAGGCGATTCGCGGAGGCGAGGTGGACGCGTTTGTCGTCACCGAAGGTGGAACCCAGCGGATCTACACACTCGAGGGAGCGGATCGCCCGTACCGGTTGCTGGTCGAGCAGATGCAACAGGGGGCGGTCACGTTGACCGATCGAGGCGAGATTGCTTACTGCAACCGCCGGTTTTCAGAGCTATTGAACTTTCCGCATCATCGCATGATCGGCACCTCGTTAGCCGATTTCGTCGTGCTCGAGGATTCGCAAAGTTTTACGACGTTACTAGACAGCGGTCGTACATCGTCGGCACAAACCGAAGCAGAATTGGTCGCATCCGACGGGACTCGCATTCCAGTCATCTTGACGTTCAATGCGTTGGATCCCGAAAGCGGGGTGGCAATCGGAGTCTTGATCACCGATTTGACCAGCCAGCATTCGCACGAGCGATTGCGAGAAACGACCGAACAACTGCGGATCAACGAGGAACGCTATCGCACCCTATTTCAATCGATCGACGAAGGTTTTTGCGTTCTCGAGATGATCTATGACGAACAAGGACGATGTTGCGATTACCGTTTTGTTGAGGTCAATCCCGCGTTTGAAAAGCAATCGGGGCTTAGTAACGCACTCGGTCGCACGATCCGAGAAATGGTTCCCGATATCGAAGACGATTGGATGCAGATCTATAGTGAGGTGGCACGAAGCGGTATCCCTAAACGGTTCGTCAACGTTGCGGAAAAACTATCACGTTGGTTCAATGTGTATGCGTTTCGCTTAGGCGATGCAGATAGCCACCGAGTCGCAAGTCTGTTTACGGACATCACCAAACAGCGTGCTGCGGAAATTCAATTGAAGCACGCTCGTTCGCGATTAGAATCGACTCTGCATGCCGCCGAGATTGGCACATGGGAATTTGATTTGATCTCGCAAACGGTTTCAGCCGACGCGAACCTTGCGCGTATCTTCGGTCTTGATCCTGATGATGCGGTTGATCGCCCTTTGTCCACTTACATTGAAAAAATTCATCCCGATGACCGCGGAACCGTCAGCGAAACCATCCGCACCACGATGGAGAGCGGCGACCGGTTGGAGGTGAGCTATCGCATCAGTGTCCTTGGGCGTCCGGTCCGCTACGTGGTCGCACGTGGGCGAGTGGACCGAGATGAAAATGGTCGCGCCGTTCGCATGCCGGGTGTGGTGATTGATGTTACCGCCCAACGTTTGGCCGAGGAATCGCTTCGGGAAAGTGAGCGTAATCTGCGTTCGATTGCCGAGAGTCTAGAAGAGGCGGATCGACGCAAAGACCAATTTTTGGCAACCTTGGCTCACGAGTTGCGAAACCCGCTCGCCCCGATCAAGGCCGCCGCGCAAATGATGCAGGCGGTCGACGAGGACCCCGAACAACTGCGTGAACTCAGTGCGTTGGTTGATCGACAAGCCGATCAAATGGTGCGGCTGATTGACGATCTATTGGACGTATCGCGAATCAGCCGTGGCAAGATCAAACTTCGCACGACCATCGTCGATTTACGCGACGTCGTCGCCGTCGCACTCGAATCGGCGGCACCCTTTATCGATGATTCAAAACAGACATTGCATGTTCAAACGCTCGAGCAAGCGTTGTTTGTCAACGGCGACTCGGCGCGTTTGACACAAGTGATCGTCAATTTGCTTAACAACGCAGCGAAATACACGCCTGCAGCGGGCGAGATTTGGTTGAGTGTTGAAAAAGTCGGCGACGAAGCTTGGATCAGCGTGCGTGACAACGGGATCGGGCTAGAAGCGTCATCATTGCACAAGATCTTTGAGATGTTCGAACAAGTCGATGTCTCGAAAGAACGCGGTCAATCCGGTCTGGGCATCGGGTTGTCACTGGCCAAAACGTTGGTCGATTTGCACCGTGGCACCATCGTTGCCGAGTCGCCGGGGGTCAACCAAGGCTGCCGGTTCATCGTCAAACTGCCATTGTTAGTGGACTATGTCCCCGCCGACGAAACCGATCCGGCTGAACCCGCGAGTGAAAACGGCGACGCACAGAAATACCGCATCCTCGTCGTCGATGACGCACGCGGTATCCGCTACGTGCTCTCTCGCATGTTAAAAAAGATGGGGCACGCGGTGGTCGAAGCCACCGACGGCGAAGATGGCTATCGCAAAGCAATCGAGTATTCCCCCGACATCGTGTTTTCGGACATTTCGATGCCAAATATGAACGGGCACGAGTTGGCGCAAAAGATTCGCCAGACCGATGCATTGCGAAACGTTCGGCTGGTCGCGTTGACCGGTTTCGGACAAGACGCTGATCGACAAAACGCCATCGAGTCGGGGTTTGACGAGCACATCGTCAAACCGGTGGACATCAAGGTGGTGCAGCGATTGCTCCGCTCGTATAGCTAATTCGATGTCTTGCAAATAACGCTCGCGGTGCCACCTGCGGCAACCCACACCCCCTGCCGCCGCGGCAACGTCATTAGTGAGTGTGCGTCACCGGAAACGTCACCATGTCGTTTCCGGTTTGGAAACGCGTGCAGGGCCTGCTCGATCGCACCGGTTCGGGTGGCGTTGAGTCTCTGTTGACCTGGTCAGTGGCGCTAAAATGGGCCGAACACTGGGCACATGCGACCTCGCCTCCGAGATACTCAATCGGGATCAGCATTCCTCGGCCGCAAACCGGACAACGCTGAAAGAAACGAGATTGGATCATGGGATTCTCCTGAAAAGTCGTTCGCAATAGTTCGCCGGCTCATTGAGTAGATCCGCCTTGGTGAGCCAGCGGAGTTGATCTCATCAATTTCGGGGAAGAGATCACGCGATACGACCAGCAATTCGGCGAAAATTGCGTGAAGATTCGAGCCGCGATTTTTGCAGTGCTGACGTCTGGCGACCGAAACATCGACGACGTCACGGTAGCCTAAGTCGTTGTGGTTGGTGGGGATTTGATCGCGCGTTGGAACGCAAAACGCTCAAGGTGCTGAGGATGGGTCGTTTTCAAACCTTGCAGCGCTTCTTCGATTCGAGCGGGAGTGCTGGTGACGATCACCAACACAGACCCATCGGCAATCATTTTCTCAAGATTTTTTGCCGAGTGGTGATGGATACCCCAGTGCCGCGTTTCGCCAAGCAGCCCGCCAACGGTAGCGCCGCCCACCAATGCCACCAATGGTCCGGTGACAACCACCGGCACCATCAACGTGGCGATCGACAACGGCAATGCCACCGCGCTACTGATCACCGCCCCTAATCCCATCGACGCGGCGACGTCACGGGCGATCGTGGCGCCCCGTTCCCAATCCAGATTTTCGAGAGCCTCTTCGTGGCCTCGCCAAACCAGGGAGACCGCATCGGGAGCGAAGTCGAATTTCTCGAGTACTTCCACACCAACCTCTGCTTTTTCAAGCGAATCATACACCGCGACTAAACATTCCGCATTCATGGTTGTCGTCCTCGTAAAGGTCCCGGCCTATCGCGGGTTCAAAGGGTCAAAATTTCGGAGCCGCAAACGGATTCATTGGTTCAAATCAACGCATCAGGAACAGCGCTGCTACCAATAGAAACAGCAGCAAGATGACAAAGTAGGTTGCCGCGACGATTCCAAAGGCAAAGCTCGGTCGACGTCGGTCCATCGTCATCTGCTCTTCCTTTCCGCGTTCACTCGGCGGGACACCACTGTCATCGTCGTCATTGACCGGTTTTTTAGCACCTAACATCGATTGCCCCTCGTTAATAGCTCTGCTCATTTTACGCCCTTTCTTGGTAAGGCTCTGCCGATTCGAAACCGAGTCCACGAATGACGCGGTTGCGAGTGATCCACACGCTGCACGGCGCGTGCCGAACGACATAGCGAGTGACATTACCCATCAAGGCACGGCCTAAAAAATTGCGGGGTGTTTCGCCGACAATCAACAGGTCGCTTTGGTGGTTTTCTACGAACGTGACCAGCCCCTCACTAACATGATCGCTTTCGATCAAGTGCGGTTTTGCTTGCGGGACCTTCACGTGCAATTGTTTCAGTGCCGATCGGTTTGCGGCCGACGCCAATTCTTTGGCGGAACTGGGGTCGCGTTCGATTTGAAATGCAATCCGGCTGGCAAAGGGGATCACGGAGACGAGATCCACGTCCGTTAGCCGTCCCCAACCCGTTTCGACAAACTCTTCCAGCGCCGCCTGCGCCGACGCCGTTTCTTCGTAACCGATCGCAATCCGTAGTGGGCGATCGGGATCATCGACGCCGCGAGGCCGCACGACGAGTACGCTACAGTGCGCATGGGTTGCGACAAACTCACTTGTGCTGCCGAGCAATAAGCGGCCCACCACCGAGTGTCCGCGCGCGCCAACGACCACCAAGTCGGCTGCGATTTCCGAGGCGACATGCACGATGGCAACGCCGCGGTCGCCTTCGCGAATTTCGTGCCGCAAATTCACGTTCGCGCCTTCGAACATGGCTTGCACCATCGCGAAACACTCGTGTGCGTATGCACGCTCACGCTCGATGGACTTTAGCATCCACTCGGACATGGGATAGGCGCGATCGATCGACGGAATCTCGATCACCGTTACCACGGTCAGATCCACCTTGTCGCGGTGAGGCAGGTGTGCCAGAAAGCGGGCTGCCACTGCTGCGCTCTTGGAACCGTCAATCGCAAGAACAATGTTCTTCATTAGATTGCTCCTTACATCCTTGATCCTACCGCAATCACATCAAACTAGCAAAGATTTTCCGTTTTCCGCATCCTCCGCATTGCACTGTCTGGCATGCCCTTCGCACCCGAGGGGGGATGCCCCCGATGCCGTCGAGCGAAACGCCAATCAGGTGGTTTTTGTAGCGGAACGGCGCAAGCCAACCGGCCAATTTCGAGCGTATTATTCGCGGCAGCCGGGCTGCTGACGCCGCGTGTGGTACCCAACGTAGGTTACATCGGTGGGGCGACACGGTGTCCGGATTGCCGGCCGCGACGACACGGTTGGGCTGGCAACGGATCTATTGGTGCGTGTTCGGCGAGTTGCTAGAATAAACCACCACTGCTTTGCCACCGTTTGCTTGCGATTTGAATGGCGAATGGTTTATTTTTCCGAATTGAATCGCCCCATCGGTTAGGGATCTTGGCCCTCTAACGCAGACGCTTTCCCTTCCCACTGGACACTCCCCATGCAAGATGCGTTAGACCAGGTATTGAAGTTCGGCCAATTTGCGATGTTTGTGATCGCAGTCACCGTCGGCATCATGCTGCTGTTGTCGATCGTCGACCGGCATCCACGCGATAAAAATTCACGTGACGAACGTGACTCTCGTAAATAGCACGCTTACGACTGAGGTTGTGCTTGCGGTTCAATGGCGTTTTCACGGTCCGCTGACTCATCGTTTTCCAATACGCGATTTGTTGTAAACGCATCGGTCCGTGCCACCAGCACCGTTTCTAAACAGAACGTCATCTTATGCTGCGGCTGAAATTCGCGACGAATTACCTCGATCATTTCGTTACACGCCGCGGGCGGAGCAATGACTTCGATGCGAACTTGCGGTTTTCGCACCACTTCACCCGATTGAACGTCGCTGCGGCCGGCGCCGACGCATGGTATGGACGTGAAACCAGACGCACCCAAACGAATGAATTGGTTCTCAAGCGTCGTTTGTAACTCGGGTGCCGCGATCACCGTCAATCGCTGGATCTTCGAAACCCGGCGGCGACGTGCCGATTGAGCATGGCCCGCGACCGGTTCATGAGCATCCAATCCGGTGACGTTGAACACCAAGCCTTGCTGTTCGAAATCGGCCTCCATCTCGTGCAGCTTGTCCATCACGCTGTGGTCGACCAGTTGTGTTTCGGACAGATCGAGTTCGACGTTCTTGCGTTCCAACAATCCGAGACGTTCGATTTGACGTCGAATCGGAATCCAGTTGCTAAACACCGCCGATTTGTAGGCCACCAAACGAACGGTTTGACCATCATCGTCAAGCAGTTCAATCTGAGGTTTGATCAACGTGTTCAACGGCACCCCGTTGGATAGATGCATGACAATCTTTGTCGCGATCCCAATCGCAATGCCGATCAACAAGTCGGTGGCAAGCACCGCGACCAACGTCACTGAAAAAATCACAAGTTGCTCGCGTCCGATTCGCCACACATTCATGAATTCTTGAGGATGCGCCAAGCGGAAACCGGTATAAATCAGCATCGCCGCCAGTGCGGCTACGGGAATGCGATGCAACACCATTGGGATAAAGGCAACGCAGACCAGCAGGAACATGCCATGCCAAAAGTTGGCGAATCGCGTGCGGGCTCCGTTATCGATATTGGCCTTACTACGAACGATCTCGGAGATCATTGGCAATCCACCAATCATCGACGCACACACATTGCCAATGCCAACCGCGATCACGTCGCGATCCATGTTCGTTTTGCGTTTCCATGGATCCAGCAAATCGACTGCTTTGGCACTCAACAACGATTCAAGGCTACCGATCACAAAAAACATGAACACCCAACTCCAAGCCTTCGGTTGGGCAAGCGCCGTGAAATCGGGAGTCGTCAGCTGATCGAACATCCCGAAAACATGCTTGGGCATCTCGACAAGGTACTGTTCGCCGAGCTGGTATTCGTGGTTTTGTAGCGTGTAAGAGTGCTTGTGCATCAAGTCGAACGCCATTCCCATCGGAATCGCGACAAGCAACACAATCAACGGCGACGGCAACAGCTTGGTCCACGCGGTCTTGGTGCGGACCATTGGCCAGATAAACATGATCAGCACGCTGGTCAGCCCGATCGCCGCGATAGCCGGGTTCGCCGATGCGATGAACTCGGGGATTTTCCCCAGCATCTCGATCGGAGTCCCCGACGCACTGACGCCCAGTGCCACCGGAATCTGTTTGGCAATGATGATCACGCCGATCGCGGCCAACATGCCATGAACCGCCGAGATTGGAAAGAATTCACCGAGAATCCCCGCTCGAAAAATGCCGAAGAAGATCTGTAGGAGCGCGGCAACCACCCCGACCGCCAATGCCGCCCGATAGGCCGCGACATCGTTTGCTCCCCAACCGCCGATGGATGAACCATCTCCGCCGAACGATTCCACACATCCCAGCACAATCACGATCAAGCCAGCCGCGGGCCCCTTGATCGTCAATTCCGAATCGCTGAACATCGTGGCGATGACCGAGCCCACGATCGCGGTAAAGATGCCGGCGATCGGAGGGAACCCACTCGCGATCGAGATCACCAAACAAAGCGGTAGTGCGATCAAAAAGACAAGCAGCCCCGAGACAATGTCGTCTTTAAAGTATCTCTTGAACCCGTCAAGATTTCCTCGAGGGACTTCTCGTTGAATCGGTGCTTCATTGCTCATGAAAAGCGTTCCTGATGCAGTGTTTTGTTATTAATGAAAGTGAATGAGGGACAAGGAATCACAGCGTTTCGCTGCGATGCTAGTGACGAGGCTGTTTCGCCAGCGAAACCGGAGGCGGATCCAGTGGACGGTCCACTCGGGTAATCGAATCGTCGGACTGATTTTCAGCCGCGTTTTCGTCCGTCATCTCCGGTGCTGCGGCATACTCGGGATCGACAGTCATCGGGTTGTTTTGCCGTTGCCGTGTTAACTCTTTTGCCGCGTGATACCGTGACGCCACCCCCGGTTGTGGATACAAACCGCCGCCAAGGATCAGCACGCTGAGCACCAAGACGGCAAACTTTTCTGCGGGCCGAGCATGCATCGGGATCAGCGTGCGATTGTGACGTCCGGTGAAGATCCGAAAGTAGGCAAACAGGACGGCGATGCCATTGAGTGCCGCGGCGATTACCACCATCGATCCAACGAACGGATAGACGTCGACCGCCCCTTCGATCAACAATTCCATGCCAACAAAGCCCACTGTCGCGGGGAACCCGATCGAAGCTAACCCGGTTAGCAAAAAGAACCCAGACAAAATGGGCATCTGTTGATAGAGCCCATGGAAATCGGCTAGTGAAATTCGTGAAATGCGTGCCTCGATGCACCGCAGGGTGATTCCAAAACCGGTCAATGACATTCCGACTGAAACCCACAAACACAGCGCACCAGTCAATCCGATCGGGGTGACCAATTCGAGGCCCACCAACACCAACGACGATTGGCTTAGCAGCAAGTAGCAAAACATGCGGCGTGCTTCGCGTTGGACCAATGCCATGCCCCCGGCATAGACCGCCGTAAACAGTGACAGCACCGCGATACTTTGCATCGCCCATGACGGGGCAATCGGCAGAATCAATCGCATCACCGCATACGCACCGACCAACGGAGTCGTAAACAAAATCGCAGTGCCAAAGGTGCCTTTTTCAAAAAGATCGGTCATCCAAAGATGCAACGGGAAAATCCCCGCTCGCAGCAGACATGCCGTCGTCAAAAACGCTCCGGGGACGAACACCGCGGATGAGTGCACGTCGATCATCGACATCCAAGCCCAACCGATGACCAACATGGCGACAAACGCGCCCATATGGATTCGATAGATTCGGGTGCATCGTTCGCGTTTGCGTAGTTCCAAATACGGCGGGATCGTCGAGGCCACCAACAACAAGATCAATGTCCAAGACTCGCGACAACTGAACGTGGCCAGCATCAATGATTCAGAAATCAGGGCCAGCTTGAGCGAAAATCGAGGTGCCTTGGTACGCAGTGTCGATAACACGGTGACCAGGAAAATCAACGCGACCAATGCTAACTGGTACGCACTGAGCTCATCGACCACAAAAATGTCCCGGTTGAACAACCAATCCAAGAACAGCCAATGGTCATGCGCCTCAAATGCCCCCAGCGATACAAAATCAATCAACTCGCCGACCGTCAACGCGAACGTCGCGGCGCAGATAACCACACAGTGACGAAGCGACCGTTCTGAATTGCCTAGCAAATGAACCCAAACGGCTCCGAACAGTGGCACGAGGATCGAAACTTCGATCCATGGAAAACGTAACTCTGGCATCACGCGACCCTCTGCGATTCTTCGGGGTGCAAGGCGGCATCGTCCGATTCACGCGACGCTTCTTTGGAAAGCCAGTCGGTGACTTGGCGTTCAAGCGAATCGAAAAACAAAAACAAGGCGAGAAAGGGACGGACGACAAATTTGTCGAGTGCGATGTCCATGAACCCACGATCAAAACCGAAACGATAAGCCCAGCGGTGTACGCTCGGCGGCAACATCCGCGTCCATCCCGATTGCCGCTGGGTGATCCGGGCGCCAATCGCATTTTCGAGCTCGTTGTAATCGCGTAATAGCGTGGGAGCACGAAGCAATTGCATGGTGCGAAGCGAGGCGTGTCCGATGATGTGGATCAACGCCAAATAGCGGAATCCAAGCCCGATTTCCATCACGATGATCCCCACCTGAGTCAACGAGGCGTACGCCAACGAGACTTTGATGTCACTTTGCACGCGTGACATCAACGCGCCACAAACCGCCGAAACGGCACCTAGCGTGATCACCATCAACTGAAGGGTCAGCGACGCTTCCAGCAAGGGACTCATCCGCAACAACAAATAGACGCCCAGATGCACAGACAATGCACCGTAGAAAATCGCACTTGATGGGGTGGGGCCTTCCATCGCTCGCGGCAACCAACCCGAAAACGGAAACAACGCGGATTTGCCAGCAGCCGCAATCAGCATCAACGTGCCGACCAGCAAGGCTTGTCCTGAACTTACTGCGGCAGTTCCTTCGGGCCATACTCCCGAGCTCATCAAACCGCCAAAATCACCCTGTCCTGTCATGTGATGCATCGTGATCGCGGCAATCAAAAACGCAGCGTCCGACAATCGGTAGATCGACCATACCCGTTGTCCGTTGCGGACCGGGTTCTCGCGTTCATGAAAGTAGGCGACTAACAATGCCGAGGATAACCCGACCATTTCCCAGCCGACAAACAACGTTTCGATCGTGCCTGCCAACGATGAAATCACCATTCCGCAATAGAACACGGCGTAGTACAGAAAGAAGCGTCCGTAGCCCTGTTCGCGATGCAAATAGCGTCGCGTGAACGCTCCGACGACGCCACACAACACACACGACAGGATCAGAAACGGGATGCTAAGCCGGTCAAAAACAAACTTCAGGTGAAAGTGGAAATCGAGATCGACATCTTCGATCGCGACCCAATCCCCAATTTCAACGGGCACATAACGTGTCCCCACGGCCAACATCAGCACTAAGATGCCGATCGCCGGAAGCAACGAAAACAACACCGCCGCTTGGGTCAACCGTGAAACCGAGGTCTCGCTGAATGGTCGGTCAATGAGCGCTGCCAATCCTAAGGTGGCCAACAGAATCGTTGGGCTGGCGACCACGGCAGTCCCAAGCGTTTGGAAGACCGTTTCAGTAACGTTCATCGAATCCCTTGGTGGCGTGCAGAGTGGTGGGAGGTGACATGGCGATGGAATGAGCTGAGCAAGACGAAGCTTTGCAAATTGGTTGTGAGTGAAGTGGAATGAGAGTAAGTGAACGAAGTGGAACTTGGCCGCTTTGGGGGACGCATCGCCCGATTGTCAATTGGCAAGCTTCGCGACATTTAGGGAACGAGATGTTTAAGGAACCGCGATGTCCGTTCGACGCGATGCCGGGTCGATGACCGAGGCAAATCCAAGCGTCCCGCGTTTTCCGCGGTACCAATCGATCGACGATTCGACCTCCGGCAGCGACGATGACTCGGGCAGATAGGGTTCGTATTGCCCGTCGACATAGCGAGTGATCGCCATGGTTTCGGGATCAATCAGCGCCAGTTTGATCCAGTTGCCTTTGACAAGCCGTGCAATCCCAGGATTGGATTGGATGATTCGATCCATCTTTTCCGGAGTGGTCTCGATCACAAACAACATTCGCATGGGTTCATGAATTTCAACCATCTGCTGCGACAATCCCGGCCGCAAATCGCTGGCGGCCCCCGTCATGACCCCGATCATCGATGCGACGTTGTGCGGCAACTTGGACCCGCAACCATACCCCTCGGTGTCGACGGTGGAAAAATAGTATTCCAAATTGATACCTGCACAGACGGGGATCGCCGCCGACAAGATTCGAGTCAAGATCGATGCCTGTTCATCGTCAATCCGTGGATCATACGAGGTCACAAACGCACGGCGGTCCAAAAACAACCCGCGGCTCCATTGGCGACGCCCGACAAACGTCAACGCATTGGTGGCGTGATTGTATTCGGGACGGGCTTGCGACAGATCCTCGGCACGTTGTTCCACATGTTCGAGTGCTTCACGCGGAGTCAAATCCAGCGGCGCGGATTCAAATTTTCGCGCTCGTTCGTGGGCGACGCGTGCCCGCGTTTCATTCACGCTTTGCTCGATTCGGCGAAAAAGAGGGCGGTGCGTCCGGGGCAGCAAATCGAGGTCGTAATACTCGACGTGGTCGTTGCATGTATTGTGATACGCTCCGACAAAACGAACCTCGTCCGGGATTTCGACGCCTTGGGCCGCAGTCAACTTACGCACGCGAGGGTCATTGGCCATCATCGCAAAGGCACGTGCATTGGGACCGCCGCGACCTCCGCTGCAAGCACCACAATTGTAAGCCGACTCATGCGGATTGTTTAAACTGCTGCTGCCGTGACCAAAGAACAACATGATCGGCGGGAAATCGCGGACCATCCCGATGTCTTGCAAAATGCGAACCACGATCCCGGCCATCTCCTGCAGACTGTAGCCGAGTGAATCCGCATCAGGCCCTGGTTCCTCGGTGATCCGTTCAAGATGCAATTCGGTGGCGGGGGGACGCACAAAGGTGCCAAAGGATTTGCGAATCTGCGAGGTCAAACGGGGCGCCAAGATCCGTGCGACCATGGGGAACGTGGCGACGGCTCCGAATACGCCGGTCACCCAGCCGCCGACCATCGTGCGACTGCTGGCGTGCACCTGATGCGTCATCCGCCCGATTTGGCGACGACGATGCGCTCGCCGCTCGCTGGACGTGATCGTCGAAAAGGTCGGCTCTTCGAGCACGTAGTGTTTCGGGGTGATGATGTTCGGACACAGTGGTCGAAAATGGGCATGGTCAGCCCCTTGGTAATACATCGCAACTGCAAAGAATCCAGCCGCGGACGCGGTTTGGCAATCGGGATCGACCTCTTCTAAATGACGACGAAATGACTCTTCGCGGTCATCGATACAAAAGATTGCAAGGTAGGCCGGTGTCGGCGGCGTTGTCTGGTTTGTCTCGCTAGCACGTTGCGAATGCGTCGCCACCGCATGGAGTGTGGCGAGGTGGTAGTGCCGTTCATAGGCAAGGTGCAAGATGCGGCGACGCTCGACCGACGAAAACGATTCGACCTCGCGAATCAAACATTTCCACTGCGGCTGGGACATGTCAATCAGTTGCTCGGGAATCCAGCCACCGGCTTGCGCTAGCTGAAACACCGAGTAACATCGCTGCTCGGTGGACGGTCCGGCTTTTCGCTGCCACTTCTCGCTGGCGATGCGATGAATCTGTTCGATCTCGCTCGTGCCAAACCGCAGCTTGCCCACAGCTGCAATCGCATGTCGCTCTAACAGCAGACGAATTGCCAAATACTCGTTTAGTGTTCCGGTGGCCGCCGGTTTCGGTAGCCACGGTGCATTGGCTTCCATCTGCCAGATCATCCCCGCCCAACCACGCAGCGACAAAAGTGTCATCTCGATTTTTTCATCAATCTGGTCCGCATGAACTCCTAATGCGTCCAAGGATTGAGCAATGGAATCGATCGGGTCGAACGGTTTCTCGAGGATTGCAGCCAATACCTGTTGCAAGCCTTCCATCCAAACCGGTTTGATTGTCAATGCATTCTGGTACAGCGATGCAAACGCCTTGGCGAACCCCAGTTCACGATCCGGTAGCGACCAATCGGCCAACCCTTGATCAAGGAACGCGCCGCAAAACCGAATCAACACTTCGTTGACGATCACGTCGATGTCATCGCCGCTGATCTCGACCAGCATATCTCGCAACCGGGCCGGCTCGTGTTCGACGCCGGAATCAAGATCCGCGGCTTCGACACCGCGGTGGCAAACCGCCCACATCAATTGCAGCACAAACGCTTCCCATTGACTGTCCGACCACGCGTGCAGGTCATTTCCTCCGCAATCGCTAATCACTTCCTCGACGATTTGGGGCAGCGCGGTGGCCGGCGATTCGCCCCGTGGATTTGCGGCATGGTGTTCGCGATTACGTAGTACCCAATTTCGGGTTCGCTGAATCACCTGCTCACGTCGCGGTGGCGATACCTCGCGGCTGAATCGCCGAAGCAAATCGCTTTCGGCAAGCAACCAACGCAATTCAGCATCGGGGGCCGTGTGCAGCGTCATTTGCAACATCGCCAATCGCAACGTGTATCGCGTCCCGAAGCTGGCGACCAAATTGTCCGCATCCTCGTCCAATTCGTCCATCAACACGTGACGAAGATCGTCGACCGAGATGCGTCCGCAATTGATCTCGTCTCGATATCGTTCTTCCGAAAGATACGGTTCGCAACCGTACAGTTTTCCACCTCGAATCACCGCTTCTTCGAACGGCATCTCTTCGAATGAATGCAGTGTGTTATGGTGCACGAACACCGAGATCGGGCCCTGCGACGGCAAGTAGTGCACCGCATGTTGGATCGCCGACAAGATTGCAGATGCTCGGTCCGAACGTGGCGTGGCATGCACATCGTGATCCGAGCCGACGTCCGCTGACACATCTTGCATGAAACCAACCCTCAAGGGCTTGTTGGAAAGAACAATGGGTCGCAAAACAAGCGACACAAGGCGAAGCCGAGCACGCCGCGTGCCGTGCCGCGAGATCGAAGTGCCAGCGGTACGTCGACCACGCATGAATGTGCATGATTTGCCGCCAAAACATTTTTGAAAAAATGGGGCAGCAGGTCCCGGATTTTGCCTCGATGCAAATTTCGTAAGCAGATTCCTCGACCGCAGCAGCATCGCGTCTGCAAATTACTGCAGACGTTATGCAGGAAATTGCAGCCAGGGTACGCACCGCTGTATGTAGAGCCGCCTGCCCCACTTGGTCCGCTTTCGGACAAACGTTCGATTTTGACCGGGCGGGCCCCCGCGCCGCTCCGCTATAAAAACCACTCGGTTGGGGCGAAAGTGGATGGGACTGAGCAAAGGCCCCAAGGCGGGTGTCACAGCGATTTGCCGCATTTCTAACGGAAACCAGGTTTGCGGACGGGCTGTTACTAGCCCCCTATTTTCGTTGGCGGTAAGATAAGGGGCTGTGCCCTTTTCGCAAACATCTCGTTCTTATCGTTTATGACTCAATCTGCTGTAGCACGAACCCAACTGACCGACGCGATCGCCGCCGGCGGCGATCTTGGCGAAAAACTTCGCAATTCGCTGGGAGGGCTTGAGCCGGATGCCGTCATTTTGTTCGCGTCGCCTCAGTACAATTACACCGAACTGCTTTCGGCACTTCAGCGCACTTGTAATCCGCACGTCGTAGTCGGTTGCTCGTCGTCAGGCGAATTCACCTCCCAAGGCAACAGCGATGGTTCGGCCTGTGCGGTCGCGATCTGTTCGGACGAAATCGAATTCGCTGCAAACATGGCGATCGGGCTCCGTGAGGATTCCGAAGCGGTCGCTCGTCAATTAGCGGGATCGTGGCAGCGCGAACGTCGACATCATTATCGCTACCGTACCGCATTGGTGTTGACCGACGCGTTGGCTGGACATGTCGAAGAGTTTTTGGATCAATTGACGATCGCCACCGGTGGCGGATACCGGTTTGTCGGTGGCGGTGCGGGTGACGATGCTCGGTTTGAAAAGACACACGTTTTTTGTGGTACGGAAGTAGCGTCGGACGCCGTGGTGGCGCTCGAAATTCTTTCGAACAAACCCATTGGCATTGGCGTCTCTCACGGTTGGCGTGACACCGGGTCGCTGTTGCGCGTCACCGAA
This sequence comes from Novipirellula caenicola, assembly GCF_039545035.1. NCBI lineage: Bacteria > Pseudomonadati > Planctomycetota > Planctomycetia > Pirellulales > Pirellulaceae > Novipirellula > Novipirellula caenicola. The sequence continues at coordinate 65,082 of NZ_BAABRO010000010.1, read as the reverse complement.
ACGCGAGCAACCGATGTGGTCAGTTTCAATTCCACGACGGCGGCGGAGGTGTTTGCCGAACACGCTAACGCAACCGCCCAGCCGTTCGACCGCAACGCCCCATTGCCCTACTTTCTGCACAACGTTCTAGGGATTCAAACCACCGACGGATACAAGCTTCGCGTCCCACTGCAGATTCAAAGCGACGATTCGATCGCCTTTGCCGCCGAAGTGCCACGCGGCAGCACCGCTCGCATCATGTGCACCACTGCCGACGACGCCAGTGCAGCGGCGAGTGCGGCATGTCGCTCGGCACTTGACCAAATCAAAGGACACGAGCCCTCGGTGGCACTCTTTTTTGACTGTGCCGCGACTCGGCTGCGGCTAGGCAAGGCATTTGGATTGGAATTACAGGCGTTGCAGGAGACTTTGGGGACCGAGTTTGTTGGTTGCAACACGTATGGCCAAATTGCACGAGCGGAAGGACAGTTCAGCGGATTCCATAACTGCACGGCGGTTGTCTGCGTCTTTCCGGTTTGAGCGAAGTCATGAATCTTGCCGAGATGCTAGAGTGGATCGCCTCGTTAGCGACCCTGGAGACGCGACACGAAAAAGCGGAACAATTCGCTCGCGTGCTCGGGATCGATCATTTGATCGTTTTCGCCGAAGACACCGACGTCGATCAACTCCTGCCCATCGCGGGTTTCCCTCAAACATTGCCCGATGGCCAAACATGGCAAACATTCTTGCGTGCATGTCGTAAATCGGCTCGTCATACCGCAACCCTTTGCTACCCCGTGCGAGACCAAAGTTGGAACGCCAGCGGTATCTCGATTGGATCGCTTGTGATCGTTTTGTTAGGCGATCCGCAGGCCGCAGCCAAGGCGTGCGATTTAATCCAGCGGACGCATCGTGGTTGGGAATTGTTTGCCTATGGTGTGGCCGGCGAACTCGCGTCGGCGAAAGCGGCTCGGCACGCGTTGGATGCACGCGATGCAGCCGAGCAATCCCGCCGCTTGCTATTGAGTTTGGATTCGGCGCGACGTGAACTGCAAGATGCGGTCGTCGCGGCCGATCAAGAGATTGAGCGTCGTCGCATTGCCGAAGCGGAAGTGTCACGATTGCTGTTGGCCGAGAAACAGTTCTCGCGATTGTTGGCCGAAAACGAAGCACGACTGCGATTGGCCGCTCGGGCCGCGGGCTTTGGGACGTACTATGGCGACGTGCAGGCGAATCAAGTGAGTTTGTCTCGCGAATTCATGCAATTGCTTGGGTTGCCCGCCGACCACAACGATACCATTCGTCTGAAGCGATTGCTGAGCGCGGTCCACCGTGACGATCGTGACCGCGTCGCCCGAAAAATGGATCAAAGCCTGGACCCCAGCGGGAACGGCGAGTTCCAGGATGAGCACCGGATCGTGCGCCCCGATGGCTCGGTGCGATGGGTGATGATGCGTGGCAGCACCGTCTTTGCAGGCGATCCCCCGGCGCGTCATCCGTCACACATCGCTGGCGTTGCGATGGATATTACCGAGCGACATCGGTACGAAGAACAACTCAAAACGGCGCGTCACGCTGCCGAAGCAGCCAATGAAGCGAAAAGCCAGTTCCTGGCCAATATGAGTCACGAGATTCGCACTCCCATGACGGCAATCCTCGGTTTTACGGAACTATTGAATTCACGACTGCAAAGTCGCGAGGACAAAGCTTGCTTGGAAACGATCAAAGCCAACGGAGACCATCTGTGCGAAATCCTGAACGACATCCTTGACTTGGCAAAAATCGAAGCGGGAAAGGTCGACGTTCGTCGCCAACCTCATCGCGTCGCCGCATTGATCAATCATGTGCACACGCTGTTGAGCGGCCGTGCGGCCGAGAAAGGACTGGAATTTCATGTCCAATACGACGGGCCGATTCCCGATCTGATCTGGACCGATGTCAAAATGCTGCGGCAAATCTTGATCAACCTGGTCGGCAACGCGATCAAGTTCACCGATCAAGGGGAAGTCCGAATTGTCGTCCGTTGTCACACGCAACCAACGCGACTCGAGATCGCCGTGATGGACACCGGAATCGGAATCCCGCCTGACGACTTCGCAACGGTCTTCACGCCTTTTGAACAGCTCGATAACAGCGCGACCCGGCAACACGGCGGTACCGGATTAGGTTTGGCGATCACTCGCCGCTTGGTTGACTTGTTAGGCGGAACGATTGACGTAGAAAGCGAAGTGAACAAAGGGTCCACGTTTCGGTTTACGGTGCCCACCGAAACGCTTCCGCACGATCAAAGCTCGCCAACCCCTGCGACAGCGACACCCGCAACATCCGCGGCATCAATCAATTCGGCCACCAGCGAAGACGCCAACCCCAATCACGTCTCGCAAGACGACCAAACTGCCGACGAGATGCCGGGGATTTCGGGACGCATTTTAGCGGTCGATGACAGCCGCGACATTCGCTTTCTTGTTCAAGCGTTCGTACGTGCGGCGGGAGGCGAAATCTTGTCCGCGACCAACGGATCCGAAGGCATCCAGAAATGGCGCAGCTATCGTGACAAAGGGATTCCCATCGACGCGATCCTAATGGACATGCAGATGCCGGTCATGGACGGAATCACGGCGACCAAACAATTACGAGACCAGGGATTTCAGGGGCCCATCATCGCGTTGACCGCAAACGCGTTAAGCCGAGACCAACAGCGATGCCTTGACGCCGGCTACAGCGATTTTCTGACCAAGCCGATCGACCGGCGTGAATTGCTGGCCAAGCTCTCTCACTGGCTTGGCAACGACGCGACATAGATCCAGTAACGATGCCCGTGGCGGTGAAGTGTTTCCTAGGTAGTGGACGAGGCAACGAGTCCCGTCGTGCCACTAGGTCGCTTGGACTCGTTGCCTCGTTCGTTACCGCCAATGCTTATGATCGAGCTACGCTCATTTCCAGTAAAGCTCTAGCGGTGCGGCCGCACACGGTCGTGCACTGGTAGACCTTTCCACGCCAGCCGCTCCGCAGGTGCCAAGATCGCGATCGCCGCATGCCACCACCCTACAGCTGCATTTCGGCCTTGGCTTCGCAAAACATATCGATCGCGAACTGCAGATCTTCTTGGCTATGGGCAGCAGAGATCTGAGTTCGAATTCGTGCTTTCCCCTTAGGAACCACCGGGAACGAGAATCCGATCACGTAGACCCCTTTGCTAAGCATCAGATCGGCCATTTTCGAGGCCACGACCGCGTCGCCGAACATGATCGGGACAATCGGATGCTCGCCTGGCAGGATGTCAAAACCAGCTTTCTGCATCCCTTCGCGAAAGAAACGAGTATTCGATTCCAAACGATCCCGCAGCTCCGTCGACTCGTTTAGCAATCCAATCGCACGCAGCGAGGCAGCAACGATCGGCGGGGCGACCGAGTTGGAAAACAGATAAGGTCGACTGCGTTGACGCAAGTATTCAATAATCTCGCGTCTTCCGCTTGTGTAACCGCCGCTGGCACCACCGAGCGCCTTGCCCAGCGTTCCAGTGATGATATCGACTCGATCCATCACATCATGATGCTCGTGCGTTCCGCGACCATGTTTGCCCATGAATCCGACGCTGTGCGAATCGTCAACCATCACCAACGCGTTGTACTTGTCGGCCAGATCGCAGATTCCCGGCAGATTGGCGATGTAGCCGTCCATCGAAAACACACCGTCGGTGGCGATCATGCGAAACCGAGCCGCTGAAGCTTCAGCCAATTTCGCTTCTAGATCAGCAAGGTCATTGTTGCGATAACGGAACCGCTGTGCTTTACACAATCGAACGCCATCGATGATCGATGCATGGTTTAGTTCGTCCGAAATGATGGCATCCTCATTGCTAAGCAGCGTTTCGAACAAACCGCCGTTAGCGTCAAAACACGACGTGTACAGAATCGTGTCCTCGGTACCCAGGAATTCGCTGAGCGATTGCTCGAGCTGTTTGTGAACATCCTGAGTACCGCAGATGAAACGAACCGACGAAAGCCCGTACCCCCACCGATCAAGCCCCTCGTGTGCCGCCTTGACGATCTCAGGGTCGTCGGCCAACCCTAGATAGTTGTTGGCACACAGGTTTAGCACCGATTTACCGCTTCCCACTTGAATACGAACATCCTGCGGCGACGTGATCACGCGTTCGGACTTATAAAGCCCTTGATCACGGATCTCGCCGAGTTGCGTTGACAGATGGGTTTGGAACGCGCCGTACATAAAGCTTGCTTTCGTGTGAGTGAACTGGGTCGTCTACGCTATAGACGATCGAACTTAGGTCAGTTTCGTGACGCCGGGGATTGCAAACGAGGGTTCCGGTCGATCACCGTTCCAATCCAAATCTTTGGGGAACAGATCCAGCGAAGACTTCTCGGTAACAAAATCCCAATCGACCAGTTGGCCGGTGTAGGCCGCCATTCGTCCCATCACCGCCGTCAGCGAACTTTCAGCGGTGGTGCGAAGTTCGACGATCGGCTTGCCGCTTCGAATCGAATCCACCAGATCCTTGTGTTCTTGACGGTACGCGTCGGCGATGCTGCCCTTCATGCTCCAGGTCTCTTTGCCGTTGCGATCGGTGAACCGCGAACCGCCACTCATCGCATCGATATAGGCGATGCCTTTGGTACCGTAAATGATGTTTCCATTGTCACCTTTGGTGCCTGGAATCTGGCGACACATGAACGAGCAAACTCGATTCCCGGGATAGGTGTAGTCGATTGCAACGTTATCCCACATCTCGCTGTCGGCCGGGCGGGTGAACCGGCCGCCGGACCCGTAGGCGGTTTCCGGCGCCGACCCCATGACCCAGTTGATGGCGTCGATGTTGTGCACCGCTTGTTCGGTAATTTGGTCCCCAGACAACCAGATAAAGTGCATCCAATTGTTCAATTGGTACTGAGTATCGCTGACGCCTTCTTTGCGATTCTTGTACCAAATGCCGCCCGAGCAATAACGCGTTGTGGCGCTGACGATGTCGCCGATCTCACCATCGTGAATTCGCTTGATTGCTTCGACGTAGTTGACTTGGCGACGATACTGAGTTCCGGTGACAATCGATGTCCCCTGTTTGACCGCTTCGTCATGCGCCTTGGTGCAAATCCGATAACCAGCAGGGTCCACGCACGACGGCTTTTCCGCAAAAACGTGTTTGCCCGCGGCCACGGCCTCGGCGATATGGTACGGACGGAAACCGGGTGACGTCGCCAGGATGACCAAGTCGACCTCGGGATCCTCGAGCACTTTTTTGTAGGCGTCCAACCCGATGTGGATGCGATCATCTTTGACGTCAATCTTTTCTCCATGACGCTTGCTCAGAATCGTGCGTGCTCGCTCGCAGTTCTCTTGTTGCAAATCCGCCATGGCAACCAAACGCACATTGTCGTTGATCGACAGCGAGTCATTCAATGCTCCGGTGCCTCGTCCGCCCACTCCGACGATACCGATGCGGATCACTCGATTGGGATCGTCCGATGACGACGCCGCGTGTAGCATGCCGGGCGTGATCGCTCCACTTCCCAGGGCGGCGGTGCCCAATGCGGCCGACAATGCGGTGCCACTGCGAATCGCTTCGCGGCGATTCGGCACGCTTGCATTGGGTTTGCCGCTGCCGGCAATCGTGCCACGGTCATTGCTGGATTTAGGGTTCGTCATCAGTTTCTCCGAAGGGTAGGGACAAAATGGCTTTGCAATGGATCAACGGGGTTCGTTGTTCGTTGCAAAAGGAGGGTAAGGGAAAAGTTTTCAAGTCGCATTTTTTTCGCAACCCGAAGCGTCAGCGAGGGATTCTCGATATTTTCTCGCTCCGTCGCTCACGCGTCGGGTTAGGATTTGCCGGGGAAAATGACGACAGCGCAACTTCAAAAGCGAAATGCGAGGCGTCGTTCAGCTCCAATTCAGAATCACTTTACCGGATTGGCCTGACATCATGACGTCAAATCCTTGCTCAAATTCTTCGTAGGAAAAGCGATGGGTGATGACGGGCGAAAGATCCAAGCCGCTTTGGACCATCACCTTCATCTTGTACCACGTTTCGTACATTTCGCGTCCATAGATTCCTTTGATCGTCAACATGTTGAAGACGACCGTGTTCCAATCGATTGCCATGTCGGCTGATGGGATGCCAAGCATCGCAATTTTTCCACCATGGCTCATCTGAGCGATCATCTCTTGAAATGCGGCTGGGTTGCCGGACATTTCCAATCCGACATCAAAGCCTTCTTTCATGCCGATTTCTTTTTGTACATCGCTGAGCTGTTCAGTGCGAACATCGACCGTGCGAGTCGCTCCCATTTTCTCAGCCAACTGCAGTCGATACGGGTTCACATCGGTCACCACGACATGGCGAGCCCCGGCATGCTTTGCGACCGCCGCGGCCATGCAACCGATCGGCCCTGCGCCGGTGACCAACACATCCTCGCCAAGCACCGGAAAGGACAGTGCCGTATGCACCGCATTCCCAAACGGATCGAAGATCGCCGCCACGTCACGGTCGATCGATTCGTCGTGGTGCCACACATTGGTCATCGGTAGCGAGATGTATTCCGCAAACGCACCGGGGCGATTGACGCCGATCCCTTTGGTGTCGGCGCACAAGTGCCGTCGTCCCGCTAAACAATTCCGGCACCGACCGCACACGACGTGTCCTTCGCCGCTGACGATTTCGCCTGGATAGAAATCGGTCACGTTCGAACCGGTTTCCACGATCTCGCCGACGAATTCGTGCCCTACGACCATCGGAACGGGGATCGTTTTCTGGGCCCACGCATCCCATTTGTAGATGTGCACGTCCGTCCCACAGATCCCGGTGCGGTCGACTTTGATCAGCACATCGTTGATGCCGATCGTTGGCATCGGAACCTCCTCGAGCCACAGTCCCGGCTGCTTTTCTCGTTTTACCAACGCCTTCATGATCCGGCTCCCACCGTGTTCGAGCTGTCTTCATGCACCAGTTCGATCGTCCGACCGGTGCGGAACGATTCATCCGCGGCCGCGACGATTCGCATCGAATTGAGTGCGTCGTTTAAATGATCGGTCAAATCGATATCGCTGCGAATCGCTTCAAGAAAGTATTCTTGTTCACGTTGGCACAAGGCATCGTGATCAAGTTCGTCCTCTAGCCGAAGCAGTTCGTCTTGTTTGGCAAAGTTGCCTTCGGCGTCCAATTGGCTGTGGTGCAAACGCAGCGATTCGGTCTGGGTGTGCGCATCGACGTTGGCACTTTGGCCCGCCGCTGCTGCAGAGTCCGCGACGATCGAAACCGAGCCTTTGGGACCGACCACGTCTTTGACGAAAAACGCGGTCTCACTCATCATCGGCCCCCAACCGGCCTCGTACCAGCCCACCGAACCGTCGGCGAAGGTCACCTGCAATTGCCCGTAATTGACCATGCCCTCAGGAAGTTCGTCGGTCAATCTGGCCCCAATCCCCGACACCCGCACCGGCCGCGACTCGGTCATTTGGCACATCACGTCCACGTAGTGCACGCCGCAATCGACGATGGGCGAAACGGTTGACATCAATTTTTTATGCGTTTGCCAGGCCGATCCTGAGGAGCTTTGGTTTAGGTTCATTCGCATCACCAACGGTTTGCCCAATGTCTTGGCAATTTCCGTGAACCGCGTCCAACTTGGGTGATGCCTTAAAATATAACCTACCACCACTTTGCGGTCCGAGGCGTTGGCATGCTGGATGATTTGTTCTGCCGCGGCGACGGAATCAGCAAGCGGCTTCTCGACAAACACATGGCATCCCGCTTCGATCGCCGCGGTGGCGTATTCGGCATGCGTGTCGGGCCATGTGGAAATACAAACCGCATCCGGTTGGGTTTCTTGCAACGCAGCCGCAAAGTCATGGAACTCGGCATACCCACCGCCTAGTTCACGATTTAACTTGCTGCTCGATTGAGAGGATCGAGTGCAGATGCCGACGATCTCAAATCCGTCGATTCGGTGGTAGGCCAACGCATGGGATCGCCCCATATGCCCTGCCCCGACGCACAACACTCGCACAGACGACTTCATTTGCAATTCTTTCTTCAAGTTCTTAGGACAACGATGCTCTGTAAACGTGGTTTGTTACTCAAAAGAATGGACACGATCGGCTAGACCAACTGAGGCGAAAACGCATTTCCGACTTTTCGGGCACGTACGGGAGTGTCCACATCGACGCCAAGTTTCAGCCCGACGTTGACCAACAAATTCCACCCCGCCGCCATCTGGACGAACCCCGACAAATCGCGGGCGTCGGGAATCAAGATGGTTGGAAAACTCGTCGGACGCGAAGCAATGGCGATGATCTCCATTCCAACACTACGCTCGAGCACGCTTTTGAATTTGGCCTCACTGACCGAGTGCGGTTCGATCCAGATCAAGACATCCTCGGCGTCCATCACTTCCTCGATCCCGTGTACGGCATAAGTACCGTCGAGAAAATCGGCGGACTTTCGAATCACCTCGTTCGTTTTGAGCGTCAATTCCTCCGCGACCCCGTCGTTGCGTCCTGCCCAGTATACCGTTTTGGCTCGCGCAACGCGGCAAACCAACTCAGCGGGCAACTCGCTTAACAGCGCAGACTCGACGGCATCGGCTAGCTGGCCTCGACGCGGTGCAAGCGTGTCGACCCCATGGACATGCTCTAACAGCGCTCGCAAAAACAACGCCTGTTCGACAACACTCTTGGTAGCCGCCACCGCGTTTTCTTCGCCGCATCCCAGTACATATCCGGCGGTCGCGAACGTCTCAAGCTGTGTGTTTGGATAACTTGTCAAACTGAATCGTTTCGGGTGCCCATCGAGTTTCAAATTGTAAAACAATTCGATCACTTCGGCAGTTTGCCCGGAATTGGACAGCCCCAAGACGGCCCAATCTCGCAAGTTGTATTCCATCGCTTGCAGCGCCGATTCCGTATGAATCCCAATCGAGGATCCTCGTTTTCTCGCCCAGGTGATCGCTTGTCGGGCGGGAAAGAAACGGCTCGATCCTTCACCCGTGATCATCAAATTGCCCGCTTCAACGATCGCGTCCGCCATCGCACTCATCCGATCCGTATCGAAATTGCGGATCAAATCAGGCACCGATAACATATCGTTGACCAAACCGAATTGAATAAAATGCTCGCTTTCAGGATTCATCGTTTTTCTCGATCGAGAGGTTTTCGAATGGATAGAGTCGCGAGTTGTTGGGAAGCGATTTGAAAAAGCGGGGGAGCTTATTGAGTTCGGTACAGTGAATCGATTGCTGTGTTGTCAGCAAAGGCGATCAGGAGCCAATCACGGTCGACGCGCCGATGGCGTTGCTTTGGCACGAACGATTCAAGGGGAACAGTTCTGCGAGCAGATCGTTTGTCGGATAGGCGTGCCCGGTGTGCTGAATAAACACCTCTGCTGCTGGCACACCACATTCCTCGCCGCGTGTTTCGTTGTAATAACGCATCGTCGACAAGTATTCGTCGATTCCGTTGTGCACTCGCAGCCATTCTCGTTGGCTTGCATGACAGGCCAGCATCTCAGTTTTGCGATCGAGTTGCTCGGTGATGTCAACGCGTGTCGTCGGTTCCACTTTTTGTCCCAAGCGATCCGTCCCGCCGTGACCATCACAGTAATAGAGATGTGGAATCGTGGATCCAGCAACCAACGGCAACGTCGAAGCATTCGGAGCGGCAAACACGAAACTCGCTGCACGCCCAAGTTGGCCGGTGATTTCATGGTCGGCGTGGTAATCCGACATGGGCATCGTGATCACGAGCGTGGGGGCGATCGTGCGAAACAGATCAATCACCTTCTGCAACGCATTGCGGTCATAAACCACACGCCCATCGGGTTCGTTCAAACAGTGAAACGTGGCTCCGGCCAATTTTGCGGCTTCGGTTCCCTCGGTAATGCGGATACGCGCCACCTCGGCGGCATCCCCGGTCAACGCCCCACAATCACCCCCAGTCAACGTCGCAATGTGGGTTTCCCAGCCCTGTTCGGCCAAGCGGATCAAGGTGCCCGCGCAAGTGATTTCTGCATCATCCGGGTGAGCCATCAATGCCAGTGCGACTTTGCGCTGCGTGCTTTTTTCCGTGCTGGCCATGGTTCGGTACCTCTAGGATGCGTGATGTTCTCAGTCCGACGTGCACGTAGTTTGCTTGGCTTCACCGCCCGTGTCCTCTTGTTCGGTTGCCATTTCTGGTGTTCTGTGTGCGCCACAGTAAGTCATCCATTCCAGGGGATGCGCATCACCGCCGTAGATGATGAGATAATTGCGCACCACGCCCCAGTTAATGCCCTCAATCCGAGGGGGCGGCGACGCCAAGATTGATAGGCAAGTCAAATCGCAATCACAAACGGAATTACCGTTATTACGCGTAAAACACTGGTTCCAAAAACTCTATGATTGGCTGTTTTGGCGCCAATCTGGCCCCTGGCCACAGCATTGCGGCGAACAATGCGGCAATCGAGCGAGATCATCTTTGTATCACTGTTGCAGCAATCTTGCAGTAACCATAGTGTTTTATAGTATTTGCGCACACTCGGTATCATAAATAGCAAGACCTAGTGTGGATCGATCGCTGATTGCCTCTAAGATAGGTTGCTCAGACACGTTGGCCCCGTCACGCCGTAGGGGTTCAGTGGACGTTGCCTCCCCCTTGGCCGGGGCACATCCGGACCTGGAACCGGCGGCCCCAGAACAGTCACCCCGCGGGGTGGCACACGGCGTCTGAGTTCGGATCCCTTCGATAGCGATTTTCCCGTACGCGAATAGGAACAGACTTTGTTAACCCAACCGACCGAGAAAGACGACAACCTTGTCCAGTGGATTCGAAACGGCATCGCGGTTCGTGTGTTTGGCAGTGACGTTGACGCTAGTCAATCCGTCGCGTCCGAGATCGCGGCACTGATTCGCCAACGTGCCGCTGAGGGCGAGTCGTGCGTTTTGGGCCTTGCCACGGGATCGACGCCCGTTCGTGTTTATCGCGAACTGATACGAATTCATCGCGAAGAAAACCTGTCGATGAAGCATGTCGTGACGTTCAACCTAGACGAATACTTCCCGATGCAACCGGATGCCGCCCAGAGCTATGTTCGGTTCATGAACGAACAACTCTTCGACCACGTCGACATTCCTCGGTCCAGCATTCATATTCCCGATGGCACGATCGGTCGCGACGGTGTTGACGAGTACTGTCAACAATATGAGGACGCGATCAATGTCGCCGGCGGCATCGATCTTCAATTGCTTGGCATCGGACGCACCGGTCATGTTGGTTTTAATGAACCTGGATCCGAAGTCGACTCAGCCACCCGGCTTGTGGAACTTTGCGACATCACACGCTCAGATGCGGCAAACGACTTTGGTGGACTCGACAATACCCCTGAACTGGCGATCACGATGGGAGTCGGCACGATCCTTCGATCCCGCCGTATTCGCTTGTTAGCGTTTGGCCAGCACAAATCCGCCATTGTCGCGCGTAGCGTCCAAGGCGAGATCACCGATTCGGTGCCCGCAACCTATCTGCAAGGTCATGATGACGTTCAGTTCGCCTTGGATTCGGCAGCGGCATCAACGCTAGACCCGAAGTAGTACGTTTGAAGTTGCGACGTTGTCATTTTTCCCGGTAAATCCCAACCCGACGCGTTAGCGAGCGACCGAGTCATGATGAAAATTCCCTCGTGGACGCGTCGGGTTGTGATCAACACGCAGCTTCAAAACGTTGAAACGATGGTCTGCAAGTCGCACCGATCGGAGCGGATTGCAGATCATCGCAACAGTCCACCGGTGTCCCGGATCGACGCTTTGGCGGGATCGCGTCAACCAAACGTATCCGCGATGGGTGATCCCGAAATCGTTCGCTTGGTATGATGGTTGGTGTCCTCGCCGAGTCGCCTGCGACATCCCCGCCACGCCTACCAACCGCCGCCCATTCGCCACTCCCCCCTGACCACGCGATTGCAGAATCCCATTGCGTCTCGATTCGGAAGTGCCTCCTACCCCGTATCACTGCCATGAAACCGTCCTACGAGAAACTTGTTCCTGCGGTCGGAGAGTCGTTTCGCTGCTTCGATCGCTCTGAGTTACTTTCTCCGGTGAAATGGCATCGCCACCCCGAAATCGAGCTGACGTACATTTACCGAGGCGCAGGGTCACGCGTGGTCGGTGATCACATTGGCAGCTATCGCGATCACGACTTGGTGTTGCTTGGGTCTCAACTTCCGCACACCTGGGCTTCCGACGAATACCGGGGAAAGAAGTACGACCGTCATCCTGCGATCGTATTGCAATTTCACCCCGATTTTCTGGGAAACCAATTCTTTTGTGTCTCGGAAATGCTCAGTATCAACAAACTGTTGCAAACCGCGAGCCGTGGATTGTGGTTTCCCGAGCATGTAGCGGCCCGGATTGGCGCACGCATGACCTCGCTGGTACACAAGCAAGGTGCGACACGACTGATCGAACTCTTCACGATCTTAGACGAACTGGCCTCTTGCAACCAAAGCGTGCAATTGGCGAGCGAATTTTATTCGGTCACGTCCAGCCAAGATGTGGAAACAAGAATCCAAAAGATCTGCGATCATATTGCAAATCATTTGACCGACCCTGAGCTTGGTCACAGCGAATTGGCAGAGCTTGCCGACATGAACGCGTCGGCATTCAGTCGCTTTTTCAAACAGTCGACCGGTCGCACGCTATCGGATTACATCAGCGAATTGCGGATTGGTTTGGCTTGCCGGCTACTAACCGACACCGACGATTCTATTTTGTCGATTAGCATGCAGGCAGGGTTCGCAAACCTTTCGAATTTCAACCGTCGTTTTCGTCAATTACGTCAAATGACGCCACGGGATTACCGTGCGAGATTCCGTATCGCTTCGTAGGGGTTCGTAAAGCACTGCTGGGAAACAACTTCGTCATTCGAGTTTTGTGCCGAATCACGCGGGTAAAGTATTTGCTCCGTAGTGGACGAGGCAACGAGTCCCGTCGTGCCTCTCCGTCGTGGGGACTCGTTGCCTTGTCCATTACCTCAAATGCTGGCCTACCTATGCCCGTTCCAGTAAAACGCTAGCGGAACGGACCAAACTTCACTGGAGGGTTTATGGCATTCGGCGAGCGAATCACGACATTGTTAGCCGCATTCGGCGGAGCACGTTATGGGTGATTTGCTGCAGCCGTGAATCGGGGCCTTGCGGTGACGTGTACACGCTCGGACGAACATAGCCCGGCGGGTCGGACAAACCGTCCGCCCACCAACAGGTGGCGGCATTAAACACGATGTTGTTCTTGGGGCCTGGATAAACCGTGGCGGTGTACTCGCCACCGTTGGGGATTCCCGGTGCCGACTGAGTCGGTCCGCGAGCGACAATCTCTAGCCCGGCTATCGCTGCGGGGTCGCCGTGCCACTCCCATCCAATCACGCCCGGGATCGTATCGCCCCGCTGCATCTGCGTGCCCTCGTAGAGCCAGTGATCCGGAGCGGTGCAGATCCAATCCGCTCCGCCAGTGACCGGTCCGGTGCTATGCGCGCCGATGATCTCGTTTGCGTAGGGACGCTCGTGCGTCAGCGAAGACATCGACTTAAATTCACGGGTTCCCCCAGGCGGCCCGAACACTCCGACGCGGTAGAACGACCGCGTCGCTTCGTCCCATTGGATGCGACCGCAGACCGCATTGCCTGAAAAGAATCCAATGTTAACGCCGCTGGCGATCGCGGTTTGCAAATTGCGAAACATCTCGATCGACCAATATTCGTCGTGCCCGACGCTGAGGAAGCCATTGCAGCGGAGTGGCTCGCGGGCATCACGGTGCAAATCAGTATTGGAGACGTAGGTCACATCGTAACCTTCTTTCTCGAGCCAGTAGACGAACGGAAACTCCCACAAGAAAAACTCGCCCGAGCCAATCGACAGAGGAGCATCAAGGATCTGGCAATACTTGCCGTACGGACGATTAAAACTGACTTGCGATTCGCCGCCCCAATGCCACGGTGTTTCGCCATTGTCGTACAGCGAATACTGAGAGGGCCAACGGTTGTACGCCTGCCATGTATGATCGCTGCACTGAAACATCAACTCGGCCCGCCGTATGTCACGGACGACAAAGATGACGTAGCTTTGCAACCCTTCGGTCAATTCGGTCAGCTTGCCGACGTACACACCGCTGACCCAATCGTCGGGAATCCGCATTTCAAAACTGGACGCCCACTTGCAATTTTGTAAGCGACGCGGGCCCGGTGATGGCATCGTTTGGACGGTGCCCTGTAATTTCCCGCTGGTGTGAACCAACCGTCCGCCGTCGCCTGCGTAGTAGCCCAGCCGGTAAAATTCGATGGTAAACTCGCTGACCGGATCGGTGCTAACCATCACTTGCAGCGTTTCCCCCGGCAAGATGCTGGCGTGCGACACATAGCCTTCGATCCAAGGGCAGCGGTATTTCGTTTCAGGATCGATTCGTGTTTTACGTAGTCGCCACTGCTGCGTTCCCGCCTTGGCGTTCTCTGACGCGATCGTCGTCGACGCCGCCGAACCTGCACAGCCGAGCTTGGGTAACATCAGTGAACTGGCGGTTGCGGCAGTCGCCCCGAGCATTTGGCGACGGTCAGGCGAACGATTCATGGACAGCCCATCCGGTAGGAAATATGGCGAGGGATAACGCAGGTGGGCATTGTACCGTATCGGTACTCTCCCACGGTTACTCAGATGGTGTATAACCATCACTGCGTCGGGGATCGATATTCACGCGTCCGATCTCGCGACGCTTCTCAACCGTTTCACTGCTTTTGGGGTTTATTCTATGGCCAGTGGTTTGTTGATGTTGCTGGACGACATCGCCACCATCCTCGACGACATCGCCGTCTTGACCAAAGTGGCCGCAAAAAAAACGGCGGGGGTGCTCGGAGACGACCTAGCACTCAATGCCCAGCAGGTCACCGGGGTCGACGCGCGTCGCGAGCTTCCCGTCGTCTGGGCGGTTGCCAAAGGATCGCTGCTAAATAAAGCCATCCTCGTGCCCATCGCGCTCGGCTTGAGCGCACTGGCTCCTTGGTCGATCACGCCGCTGCTGATCATCGGCGGATTGTACCTATGCTTTGAAGGTTGCGAGAAACTCGCCCACAAGTTCTTTCACCACAAGGAAGATGAACAGCACGAGCGAGAATTAGGCGCCGCGCTTGTGGATCCGAACATCGACATGGTCGCGATCGAGAAGGACAAAATTCGCGGCGCGATCCGGACCGACTTTATCTTGTCCGCCGAAATTGTGGTGATCACGCTCGGAACCGTGGCGACGTCGTCGTTCACCACACGATTGATGGTTTTGGTCGCGATCTCGATGCTAATGACCGTCGGCGTTTACGGTTTGGTTGCCGGAATCGTCAAAATCGATGATTTGGGAACTCGGCTGATGCGGCTCGATTCGGCGGAGTCCAAACCAGGGTTCAAGCAAAAAGTGGGTTACGCGCTGATCACGACAGCCCCGTACTTGATGAAATTCTTGTCGATCGCCGGCACGGCTGCGATGTTTTTGGTCGGCGGCGGCATCCTGACGCATGGGATTCCTCCGCTGCACCACCTCGTTGAGTCTCTGGTTCATCCATTGACCGAAATCGAAGGGATTGGCGGCGTTGTATCCAGCATCGCGAAGATGCTGCTCGATGCAATCTTAGGAATCATCGGCGGCACGCTCTGTCTATTGATTGTCAACGGAGTGCAGCGACTACGCGGACGCAAGGAACCGTCACAAAGCAGCGCCGCGAGTTGATTGGAGCTGCAACCATCCACGCGTTGGCGAGCGTAGCGACGCAAACAAGACGGTGCGACGTGAGCTGAAAGGACAATGCCGTCTACTGCAAGCAGTGGCACGGCGCAAGCCGTCCTGTTGCAGCGAGCCGTGACCGCGGCATTGCTACTGCTACAACCAACGTAGATCATGGTGCTCAGTCGCCGTGTCTTAAAAAACACCTGACAGCAGTGCTCACGATCAAGATGATCGTCGCACCGCTGATGGGTTATGCGTTGCAGATTCTCCGGCGATCTACCACCGCCGGGAATCTTTCGAATCGCTCTGGAGTCGATCGGCCGAATTAGCTGGGAACGAAGCTCTTGGCGTGAGCTTCACGCTTGGCCAGTTCCAAGTCGTGCTCGGTCATGATGCGCGCGAGTTCTTCTAAGTCGGTGGCAGCTTCCCAGCCCAGTTTTTCTTTTGCTTTGCTGGGATCGCCCAGCAACAACTCGACTTCCGCCGGACGGAAGTAACGTGGATCGATCTCGACGAAATCTTCGTAGTCCAGATCCAGTTGTTGGAACACCAAACGAGCGAAGTCGCGAACCGTCTCGGTGCGTCCGGTCGCAAGCACAAAATCGTCTGGCTCGTCGTGCTGCAAGATTCGCCACATCCCTTCGACGTAATCTTTCGCGTAGCCCCAGTCGCGTTTGGCGTCGAGGTTGCCGAGGTACAATTTCTTTTGCATTCCAACTTTGATACGGCCCGCAGCTCGGGTGATCTTTCGTGTGACAAACGTCTCTCCGCGTCGCTCGGATTCATGATTAAATAGAATCCCGTTGCTGGCGAACATGTCGTAGCTGTGTCGGTAGTTTACGGTTTGGTGAAACGCAAAGACCTTTGCACATGCATAGGGCGATTGTGGGTTGAAGGGAGTCAACTCGGTTTGCGGCGTTTGCAACACGTCGCCGTACATCTCACTGCTGCTGGCCTGGTAAACGCGGACCTGCTTCTTCTGGTTCAGCAAACGGGCTGCTTCGAGTACGTTGAGTGCTCCGACGCCCACCGTTTGTAGCGTGTAGACCGGTTGGTCGAACGAGACGCGAACGTGGCTCTGCGCCCCCAGGTTGTAAATTTCATCCGGTTCGATCTCCAGCACCAGATTCGTCAACGCTTGGCCATCGGTCAGGTCGCCGTAATGCAGGCGAAGCCGTGAATCCTCGTGAACGTCTTGATAGATGTGCTCGATTCGCTCGGTCGAAAAGGTACTGCTGCGGCGCACCAAGCCGTGAACGGTGTATCCCTTGTCGAGCAGCAGTTCTGCGAGGTAGCTGCCGTCTTGACCGGTAATTCCAGTGATCAATGCGTTTTTGGTCATGTCTGTATCGGAGAGTAGTTTGGGTTACGAAATAGAGTTGATGGGATCCAATGTTTTGGATGAAAGGGTGGAACTTAGACCGAACGCATTAGCCCCGATTCCAGCTCGCTCAAAAAGTGATCGTACGTTCTTTCTAAACCTTCCGCGAGTTCGACTTGATGCTTCCACCCCAAAGAGTTCAGCCGCGAAACGTCGCTGCATTTGACCGGGGTGCCGTCGGGCTTGGAAGGATCGGTCTTGATTTCTCCCTGATAACCGACGGTTTTTGCAACAAGATGCGCCAAATCGAGGATCGACAAATCGACCCCGGTTCCGACGTTGACCCAGTCGGGTGGATTTGACTGTGTCAGCATGAACACAAGTGCGTCGGCGAGATCATCGACATACAAGAACTCACGCCGTGGGGTGCCGGTGCCCCAAATGGTGACGCTGTCGATTTCTTGCTGGGTGGCTTCATGAAACCTTCGCAATAACGCCGGCAACACGTGGCTGTGCTGGGGATGGTAATTATCGCCGGGACCGTACAGATTCGTCGGCATCGCGCTGTGGAACATCACGCCATGTTGGCGACGATAAAATTGGCAAAGTTTCAGCCCAGCGATCTTCGCCAGCGCGTACGCTTCGTTGGTCTTTTCAAGCGGACCGGTCAGCAACGCATCTTCTTGAATCGGTTGCGGGCAGTCGCGTGGGTAGATACAGGTGCTGCCCAGAAACAGGAACCGTTTGACCCCAGCTGTATAGGCTGCATTGATGGCAAAGGTCGACATCAGCACATTGTCGCCCAAGAATTCGACCGGGTACGTGTCGTTTGCGAGCACTCCGCCAACGCGGGCGGCGGCGAAGATGACCGCGTCAGGACGCTCCCGAGCGAAGAAATCCTCCACGGCACGTTGGTTTGTCAAATCGAGCTGATCGCGAGTTGCAGTCAAAACTTCGCAATTTTTCTCGCTGGCCAGTCTTCGGCACACCGCTGAACCGACCATACCACGATGGCCGGCGACGTAGATTTTCCCGGAGATTTCAGTCATGTCGCGAAACGGTGTCTCGAAAAACAGGATGATTGGCAAGGCAATTTAGCGTACTGATAGCAAATTTACGCTTTCGAGCCAACACGAACTTGAATTCGCAAAATAGTACATAAAAACCACTCCTACGGGTTGGGGGGAATGGCGACTTCTCGTCTTTTTGTAGCGATCGAAAGAGCATTGTGAACTGAGCCGATTGGATCGCCGATGCTAGTCTACAACGGCCGTACAGAATTGCCATGGTTGGCAATCGCCCAGCACACGGCCGTCCTTGTTCACTTCTCCCGCTAATTCAAGATGAGATCGGGATGCGTAAAGACGTCAAAAGATCCCTGGTTTTCTGGCCCCTGCTTACTTCAATCACGGTTCTATCGCTGTCGTGGATTGGAACCATTCCGTCGTTGAGCGAGTTTACCACGAGGGCTCGAGGCCTGGTATCGCCCCACGCGGACGCGAAAGCCGGATCACGAACCGATGGCATCACGGACGATTCGGCAATGTTGATGGGCAAGTCCGTTTCCGGGCCAGTTGTGCAGCCGGTTTCACGAACCGAAGCAACCGCAAAGACCAGCCAGATCAACGTCTTGCACAGCCAAATTTCGCCTCCCGATGTCGCCGTCGACGTGGTGGAACGAGCCGAGCATGGAACGCGTGGAATGCGATTGCCACTGCGGCTCGAACGCGAACTAATTTCGCCAACCGCTTCGATTGCCACGAGCGAGCTGCCAACCGAGCTGCCCGAGGACGAACCCGCGGCGCCGTCTGTGCCAGCGACACCCGAGCGCCCCAGTGATCAGCTGACCGAGAAGATGAGAGACGAAGCGGCGAATCAATTCGACTCGTTTGCTTTCGAACCCAAAAACGACGACGCCACAACCGGCAACCTCGCGTTGGGCGAAACAAATACAGTCATCGTCGACGCCGATGCAGACGCCAGCGTCGACGCGGCCCGAGAAGTGGCGGAAAGTGAAAAGCGGTTGGTGGCACCGATTCGCGAAGAACAACAAGAACTAGCTGGCCACGATGCGGCCGTCCCCACCCTCGCCGCTCAGGACGATGCATCGCTAGCACATTCGTACGACGAACTCGCAACCCTCTCGCCCGATGTCGATTACTCGCGTGTTCGCGGTAACGAAGTGGTTTTAAACGCGGCGGCGCCATCGCCAGTGGCTTCGCGGCAGCCGACGGCGACACTTCCGCAGACAACTGCATCGAATCCCCGCGAGTCGATTCTGCCAAAATCGATTTCCGTGCTGGCAAAAATCAGCCCGCGGGCCGCGCTGGATCCTCATGCCCCCGAGGTGATCTCAGGGCAGGACCAAACCAACGAGACTGAGTCGTCACAACAACCAACGTCGGTATTCCAGCCGGACCGTCGATCGCACCAGCTCAGTCCTGCCGGTTGGCCTGTGACTACCAGCTTGGATCATCAGCTCGAACTGCTGGCCGAATATTCAAAGACCGAAGCAGAAGCCGACCACGCAATGACGGCGCTGCGTCAGCAAGAATTGGCGGCGGTTTCGCAGTGGACTCACGCCGTTCAAGAAACGCTTCGCGAACTGAGGACGCTTCCTCGACTTGGCGACATGCGTGCGGGTGATCTGATTGAATCGCTCGACCGACTTCGAAGCGAGGGCCGCCAGACCGCCGAATTGATGGCGACCCGCGAAATCCAAATTCGATTTTTGTATGCCTGCTTTGCAATCGAGCGGCGTGTGGCGGTGTGGCAACCGATTTGGCAGCTGACCCAACGTGGTGACACACAAACGCTCGCATCGCGGAGCATTTTGGAAGCGGACGTCGATGCAAGCGAGTTCGTCGCCAACGTCCGGCAAATCCTCGACGAGACCGGGGATGCCGAAGGTTGGGCCCGTTTCCTGTTGCTTGATGCGATTGAAAATGCGGCCACCGGTTCGTCCAACGAAGACCGTGCGATGTTGGCCAAGCGATTCCTGGCACGTCTGCGCTGGCACGGCTTGCACCCCGAGCATCGCGAATGGCTCGCAAACGATGCGGTCGAACAACTTGCCGTCGCCGTCCGTCCCTGGACGCGAGGAGCCGTGGACTACGCCAGCTTGCTGAACCAGATCGAGCATCAAGAGTCCAACGAAATCGACACTGTCTCGCTTGAAATTGCCGAGGCCGTCCAAACGCTTCGCCACGCCGACAACCCCGTTGCCGTGCAAGTCGCTGCGGCAATCGATTCGCACTACCGCAACGCCAATGTGCGTCTTGCGATCAGCCAAGCGATGCTGCAGCGCATGTTACCGACAATCGATCCACAAACGATTCCCGTGCGAACGCAGATGCTGGGCAGCCGCGTGCGTGGCACCAGCCATGTACAAAGCAAGTTGAGCGTTCAATTGTTACCGTCGCCCAACCATTGGCAGCTCGATCTGCAAACGACCGGCAATGTGCGTACGCAGTCGGTCGGATTCAATGGCCCCGTCGCCTTGCGAACGCACGGTGACGCCGACTTCCGAGCGACAACGCCAATCGAAATCACTCCGGACGGCGTTCAACTCGGTGATTCGTGGGTGGATGTACGCGGTGAAAACCGATTGCAAGGCATCGAGACCGATTATGACAATTGGCCATTGATCGGCGCACTTGTCCGCAGCATCGCCGAATCACGCTACGACTCGCTCGAGCCGATCTCGAACCGGATTGCTCAAGAAAAGGTTCGCGAGCAAGTCGGCGGCGAAATTGATCAACGCGTTGATGACCAAATTAACGAGTCGGCACGCAATCTATCGAAAATGGTGCTTGGGCCACTTGGAGCATTGCGATTGGATCCGCAGGTCGCTGATATGCAAACCACGAACGAACGTTTGTTGGCACGCTACCGGTTGGCGGGCGATTGGCAGCTCGGTGCCCACACGCCGCGTCCGCGTGCACTGCGAGACAGTTTAATGAGCGTTCAGGTGCATCAATCAACCATGAACAACACGCTTGAGCAATTGGTCCCACGCGATCGTCCTCGCTTGATCTCGGAAATGATTCACGAAGGAATGGTGTTGTTCGGCAAAGAAACACCGACGATCCCTGAAGACATTCCCAATGATGTGATGATTCAATTTGCCAAGACTCGACCGATCACGGTCGAGATCGAAGATGGCAAACTTTGGCTAACGCTGCGGATCGTCCGATTGACACGTGGCGAGTCGTTTGATCTGCGACGTTTCATCGTGCGTGCGGCGTATGTCCCGCAAGTCGATGGGCTGCATGCGACGCTGGTACGTGACGGTCACTTGAGCATCAGTGGTCCGAGTTTGTCGATGCGAGAGCGATTGCCAATCCGTGCGATCTTTAACAAGGTGCTTTCGCCAAACCACGGATTCCCGTTGACGACCGAAGCATTGGCACGCCACCCCGGTGTCAATGGGTTACAGATCAGCCAATTGGAATTGCGCGAAGGCTGGGTTGCATTATCGATCAGCGAAGGCGACGCGTCTCGCATCGCAACGCGTCCCCGTTAGGATCGCTTTCGTTGCATAGCCAAGAGCAAACCGAAACGACATCGGTTTGCTGCAAACTAAGTTTGCCCGCGGCTAGCCAGCGTTGCTGTTAGTCTGCAGGCTTGCTTGCGTCCCAGTATGGCAAGTCGATTTTGCATCGCGAACATTAGAACGCGAAATCGAGTTCAACTTCGCGAGCCCGCACGGCTTGAATGAACTCGGGCAAGCTCGGCAGCATCTCACGCGCGGCACAGATATCGTCGCTGTTCATCCAGCGATATTCGGAAACCTCGTCGGGATTGGGAACCGGGGTTACGTCGGCATCAAGGTGTGCCAACCACCACGCCAGCGTTGTCCCCCACGGGGTAACGCTCCGCCAGACCAAGCGCACGGGCGAGACATCAATCGTAAGTTCTTCTTGCATTTCGCGAACCAACGCGAACTCTTCGGTCTCTCCTTTTTCGATCGTCCCGCCGGGCAGACAGAGCTTGCCCGGGGCCGTCACCGTAAGCGAACGACGGATGATCAATAATTTTTCGTCGCGGAAGATCACTCCCACGACACCTCGCTTTTTTCCGATTCTTTGCTTGAAATGACTCATACCGTGCTTTTACCCAAGATCGGCTTTAGCCACAATCGGAGGTCTTGAGGGACCGTGTCGATTGGGGCTGTTTTTGCACGCCCAACGGATCCCATCACGGCTGTTTCACTGTCACCATTGCAACGATTTATTGAACCCCATTCGCACCCGCTACGATTTTGATTTTTCCAGTCCCCCCGCCCAAGAAGCGATCCGGATTATCAACCGCTTACGCGAAGCCGGCTTTACCGCGTACCTAGCTGGTGGCAGCGTCCGCGATGCGTTGTTGGGGAAATCGCCCAAGGACTATGACGTCGCGACCGATGCAACGCCCGACGCCATCCGCGACGTGTTCGGCCGCAAGCGGACGCTCGCATTCGGAGCCAGTTTCGGAGTGATGGGAGTGTTGCCCGACCGCCGCAGTGCGTCGCCGGGCGATTCACGGCAAGCGAGCGTCGAAAAGGTCGAACCGACCGAAGTGGCAACCTTTCGCAGCGACGGCGTTTACCTTGATGGACGACGTCCCGATAGCGTTCACTTTGGAAACGCCGAGGCAGATGCGCTGCGTCGCGATTTCACCATCAACGGACTGTTCTTTGATCCGGTGGAATCTCAGATCATCGACTACGTCGGCGGCCGCGAAGACCTTAATCGTTCACTGCTGAGGACGATCGGGGATCCTCGTCAACGATTCGCCGAAGACAAGTTGAGGATGTTACGGGCGGTTCGCTTTGCCACCACGATCAGCTTTCAAATTGACGCTGAAACCGCCAATGCCATCGCCGAAAATGCTGGCGAAATCGAAGTCGTCAGCGGAGAACGCATCGGTGTTGAAATGCGACGCTGCATGGCTTCGGAGCATCTACTGTCGGGGCTGGACTATCTTCGCGAGCTTCAATTGGCGCAACACGTGCTGCCGGAACTTTTGCAGATGGACCATGCTCGGATTGCACAGTTTTTTCAAAAACGTCGTCCGCGTGACTTTCCCGTCGCGCTAGCAATCCTTTTGCTGGCCAGCCCAGCGGCCAACGCCGCACTCAAAGCAATCACCGAGCGGTGGAAACTATCGAACGAAGAGGTTCGGATTGTGACCACGGCGCTGAGAACCGCCCCGCGACTAGCGATTGCACATCAAGTCCCGTGGTCAAAGATCCAACCCATTTTGACGGATCGTGATGCCGCCTTTGTGCTCGACGTGGCAAGTGATTTTGCAGCCGCCGAAGGGCTGGGGGATGAAGGGATCCGGCGAGTCAAAGAAGCGTTGCAACTTCCTGCGGATGTGTTGGACCCGCCGCCGCTACTCAATGGCAGCGATCTGGCAAAGCTGGAAATCCCAGCGGGCCCAGTGTACACAAAGATACTGCGTGAACTTCGCCGCCGGCAACTCGATGGCGAACTAACGACGCGTGAGGAAGCCATTGCCGAAGTCCGGGCGACACAGTGGTAACCCAACCGTCCTGGCGAGAGCGTCGGCGGCGTGGTGGGATGGTTGATTGTGACAACAAAAACAGGTCGCTGCATTTCATTGTTACAACCGGTTTGACGACGCATTTGCCGGGCGAGAACGTTAATCGTCGATGCAAATTGGCTGTGTCCACAGTGAGAAATCAAGAAAGTGGATTAATTGTAACGTGGCAAAGCGGATCAGCAGCGAGGCGTCTGTTTTGCTGGCTTAATCAAAATCCGCCTCGCTAAGGACGGTCGTTTTTGCATTTTGGCGTGCTGGGTCGGCAGCCAGTGCGGGGCAAATTTTTACGATATTTTGGCACTCTGGGGCGATTTCCAGAGAGACTTTGGGCTATACGCGGCTGTTTAATACGGTAAATTGAATCGTGGTTGGTTGGTTGATCGTGCAGCTCGTAGCCGGATTTAGGCCGGGGCGTGCAGTTTCGTCCGTCCCACTTGGTAGGTCTCCAAATAGGCCGCAGTCTTTTATGCCCGCAACTTCCAACGGCGGGCGGTCAATCCTTGCACAGGAGTTTAGCGTTGGGAAGGAAATTGTATTGTGGAAACTTGAGCTTTAGTGTCTCAAGTTCTGACCTGGAAAACTTGTTTTCTGAGTTTGGCACGGTTGAAAGCGCCCAGGTCATCACTGATCGCGATAGCGGCCGGAGCAAAGGCTTTGGCTTTGTTGAGATGAGCAGCGATGCTGAAGCTCAAGCTGCTATCACTGGACTGCACGAAAAAGAACATGAAGGTCGTTCATTGACAGTCAATGAAGCTCGCCCGCGTGAAGATCGTGGCGGCGGACGTGGTGGTTATGGTGGCGGCGGCGGCGGTGGTCGCGGCGGCTACGGTGGCGGTGGCGGCGGCGGTGGTCGCGGCGGCTACGGTGGTGGCGGCGGCGGTGGTCGCAGTGGCGGTGGCCGCGGCGATCGTTACTAAGACGTCTCCGATGGACTCGTGACCGACGGCCCTGTTTGCAGAGCCTAAGCGTCACAAAAATCGTATTCTCAAACGGCTTGCCTTGGATCTCCAAAGCGAGCCGTTTTTACGCGCCCACCCAAATCAATCGCAAGATGGATCATCAACGCATCATGCGTCGACCAAACGGTTTGTGGGGAAGCGCCGGAGCCGAAATGGCGACCAACAATAAACTAGCCGCAACCGGAATCGGCGCGACAAAGAAACCGCAGATCGCGACAAGACACAGCCAGAATGCCGGGTAGGAAACGACCGTATTGAAATAAGGTTTCAGTGGCCATAACAGGATCAAGATCGCAATCGCAGCCAACAACGAAATCGTGTTGGTAATGATCGCCTTCAGATAGGTTTCATTCGGATCGGCGGGCACAAACGGCGACAATACCGCTTGATCGCCCACACGCTGGATCTGTTGTAACCGGTATCCTTTCAAATTCGCTCGATTCGAAAACAGGAAGGGAATCTCGATCGATCCACTCGAATATCGTTTGACATGTACCAACATCTCGGCATTTAGCTTCTCCCAGCTAGCTAGCCCGGGAATCACCTCGTCGGCAAGAAACGATTGTTGATCCGACGTCTTCGGCAGCGATGCCACTTTCAACTTCGCACTGCCAGCCTCTTCGGATGCCCCTTCCTTTTCATTGTCATCGGAAGTAGCCGGCGAAATCCATTCCACCGGAAAACCGGCTTCGGTCGCCAAGTCTTCGTAACGCGCGATCATTGGGCGAATCCAAGTGGTCGATTCGGCGGTGGGGCGTTCCGCCAGGATGTCGCTCGAATCGTTAATCATTTGCACGATCGATGCCGCTAGCGATAATCCTCGACGCTGAACCATCACCGCACGCACTTGTTCCGGCGTCAAGACCTGTTGCTCGCCGTCGTGATTGACAAGCGTTTCGATCAATGCAGGCGGGTCCGCTTCATGATCGCCCGATTGGGCATAGGTCGACACCCAAGCTTCGTTAACCGGGATTCCCAAAATCGTCGCCGCGTAGTCGCCACGACGGGCATGGGACAATGGGACATCAAACATCACTTCAACGCTTTGCGCGAGACGGGAAAGCGACAGCGGTAACCGGATGACATGTCGAGGATCCGATGGCGAATCGTCTTTGTTTCCCACGGCTTTGCCAGTTTGGTTTCCGTCCGTTTTCTCCGCAGCACTCTCGCCGATTGGTTTATCATTCTGCTCGGATACCATCGTCGGAGTGACCGCCTGATTCGCCGTCCATGCGCCCAAACAGGTCGCTCCCTCGGGCAACGCGACATCGACCCAATCCAATGAGCCCGGAACCAAATCGAACCGCGTCATGACGACAATCCGCTGGTGGCCCGGAAACACACGTGTGTCCGCAGCGATGACTTTGGCGATCCGGTTTTGCTGTTGCAGCGGAGCAAGTTCAATCGACCAACCGCTAGCCGCTACCGCATACGTCGCACGTGGCCCGCTGAGTTCGAGTTCCTTTTGCTGAGTGATCGCAACCCAAAATGGCGGCAGTTCAGCTGCTCGCACCGAACTGGATCGCCAGCGGATCGGTTCGTTCGTCAAACGACTCGGTACCGAAACATGAACGGTTCGCTTGCCCTCGCCCAGAATTTGAATCGAAGGAACGCTCACGCGAGACTTGTCCGACGAAGCCAAGGTGCCCTGAATCGAGATCACTCGGCTCTTTCGCACTTGTTCGTCACAGGAAACCCGTATCAATTGATTCGATACGTCATTGGCCGGTTGCCGCGACCAACGCGCCGCGGACGAAACGTCGAGCGATTCACACCATCGTGTCGGAACTTGGATGTCGATGAAATCCGGCAGCTTGCCGGGACCAAATCGAGTTAACGATTGCATGCTCCATCGCCCTTCGCTCCATGACAACGTGATCAATTGATTCGCATCAAAACGAGTCGGGCGAACCGATGTTCGCAGCACCATCGAAGGGATCTTCATCGCATCGCCGACCACACTGGAGTCGAATTCATACCCGGCCACCGGCACCCACCCCTTGGCCAAATGGGCAAGATCCCCCGTCGTGTTTCGCTCGACAAACTCTTTCGGCGGTCGTGTCGCGATACGCACATCGAGCGATTGGTCGCGTGTGATAAAGTATCGGTCGGTGGTTTCCGAACTCGGGCTCAGCGTCAAACGAGGCAGCGTGAATCGGCCATTGGACGGCAGATTCGAAACCGCGATCACATCCACCACACTGGTCGTTTGGTTGGACAGATCGCCCAGCATGACTTCGGTGAATGATTTCGATACCAACGGGCGAGCGTCGCTGGGTTGTCCATCGATGTTTAATTGACGCAGCGACACACCGGCGGGCAGCTTTAAGATCCATCGCTGTGACGATTTGCCTTGATGAACGATCTCGGCCTGGTAGCGAATTTCCAACGCATCGACCGCAATGTGCACTTGGTGAGTTTGCGAAATCGTCGAGCGACGACTTGGTATGCTAATCAGTTGGAACGATGGCAGTTGACCAAACGCCACAAACGTGCGATCCGGTTTGCTGCCGCGATAACCCGACCAAACGGCAAGGAATTGGTCGTCGGTCAATGCGTCCAGCGGTTCTCGTGTGACCGGCAAAACGCGGATGCCTGGATCACTGTTGATACCGACCCAAGCGGGTTCACTGTCGCCGGAGGTCGTTGGCACCACATCGGGAATCACCATCGACACCGCATCCTCGAATGAGTCCGCTTGGCTGATTCGCGAGGGTAATGTCCACAACAATTGGATCGGACCGGGGGAATCCAACAAGGCGGCCATTGTGACTTGACGCCGCGTTGGACTGAGTGAATCGGTTTGCCGGATTTCCCAGGATGTCGATACCACCGTCGGCATCAAGGAATCACGAATCAACAGTGAAACCGTATCGCCGGCGGACACGGCATAGGTCGGTTCGACTTGACATTCGACGGTCGTATGCGATTTTCCGGCGTGCAGCCAATAACGCCGCCTCAGCGGAAGTGAACTGGTGGTGGCGGTGCCTTTGGTGAATTCAATTTCGATTGCCAATTTGCTGATCGGCCCCAATTCGGCCGTCCAAATCTGCAATTGACGTTGCGAGATCAGTTGTCCAGTGGTCCCTAAAATTCGCACACGGTCCAACGTTCCGCTGCCTTCGACGGTCAAACGCGACGACGAAACAGGCGGCAAACTGACGGTCAATTGCCCCTTGTTCTCGCTGGCCATCCAATCCGGGATCAGCGTCACTCGCAAGCGAAATCGGTCACCCAGTGGCACGCTAGCGACCACTTCGTCTGCCGCTGCCTCGACGAACTGGACGATCCGATCTTGTTCGTCCTGAACCAATTCGATCCGGCGAATCGTTTCCGGAGCAAATGGCAAAATGATCCGATCGGTCGCGCGATCGGTGTGGATGATGTAGTCGGCATCAAGCAACAATGCACCTGGACGCAGCGAGTCTTCGTCCGATTCGACTCGCAGCCGATAACTCGCTGATTGGAACCGAGCTTCCTCGGGTTGCGAACGCGACGACAGTGCTAAAAGCGACGACTTCAATTCACGTGGAATGTAAAGTTTGTCACCAACTAGATTTCCATCCTTGTCCACAGGAACCAACAAATCCACGCTGGGAACCATCGGCGAATTCGAGGCGGTTGATTTTGTATCGGTCGCTGAGGCACCCGTTTCCTGGGCCGATGCGACGGCACACGCCAAACTCAACAGCGCTGCCAACGCGATCACACTAGGCGTCGTCACGGAAAACTCCGTCGCCTGTTCTTGTGACCGTTGAGATTCAAGTTCGAGTTCTTCGAGTTGACGGCGGCGTTCGGATCGGAATTCGGTAAACGCTTTCCAACGCAACGTGCTGACGAGTAGCGCGCCCATAATCGCGGGAATCAAGAACCAGCCGATCGTGATCCAGTGCCACGGCCACCACCATCCGGCCATCATTGCCATCAGCAGCACGATCATCAAATTCAGGTACAACGAGCGACGCGCGGTCATCCAACAAAACGCGAATACCAACATCGCCGCCAACCAACCGATCGCCAGCGCGTTGTTGCGACGCACCAATAAGATTTCGGAGCCTGCGTCTAGCGATAGCGTCGACTGCGGTTTCATCTCGGGCGTTTCGGCCAAAAGGATTTTGGGCAAAAATGAGTCGGATGACGCACGCACGTGCGATTCGGCTTGCATCACGACGGCATCAACGTCGATCGACGGCATCGTGCATTTTCGCCACCAAGTTCGGTAAACCTGCTGACGACTCCAAATCAACCTTAGCTGTTGACTCTTGATCGGTTGGACCGGTTGAATCACCACCGGACGACTCGTCAGATCTATCGACGACATCGCAACGCCGTTCTGTTCGACCGACACAAGCTGTAAATCCGAGTCGTAATCGATTCGTAGCGGCTTGGACGCGGTGACCCGCAGGATCGCTTCCACGCGGTCCGTGCCGTGACTCGATGCGACCAGCGTCACGTCTTGATTCCAAACGATGTTGATGTTCGGGTTCGCTTGCGTTTTCGCAATCGTCAACGAAGGCTGGTCGACCGCGTCATAACGCAGTCGGGTCTTAATCGCGTTGGCTGGGTTCGTCGCAACCGAGGGGACATCGGGTGATGACGTCGCCGGTTTCGCTGGCCCCTCCGCAGCATCCTCCGAATTGGCCGATGGAGAATCTTCGCTGCTTCGCCGTCCATCAATCAATTCATCGAGCCGGAAATTGGCATCGATGGGCACACGCAAAACCGAGTCGTCGCTTTGCTTGACGATCATGCCGTCACCGATCAAGACTTCCGAAGTTTGTGAGGTTGCATTGGGGATCACGGGAAGTCGGATCGACATGTCGCCGGCGAGTGGATAACGCCGACGGCCGACAAGACGTTTGCCGCGAAGGTTCCACTGCGAAACATCGATCGTATAGACACCGTCCGAATCGGGACGTTCCAGCAGCACGTTGGACGCGGGTAAACTGATCGCCGATCCTCCATCGGATTGACGCAAACTCCACGACAAAGCGGGGCGATCGTGATTCGGCCCTGTTTGCACGGTGATCGTTTGTGGCGATGGGTTGGTCGTCGACATTTCGATGACGAGGTCTTCGAGCACTTCGTCGCCGATCAAGCGAATCGCCATCGCGGTCGATACATCAAACGCGACACTTGGCGGCTGCAGCACCAGTGTAGGCGTGCGACCGGTGGGGCATCGCAAGTACATCGCGTTCTTGTTTGCCGGTTCGATGAAATCGCGAAACGGTTGGTCAATATCACTACGTTTGATTCGTTGACTCAACAACGACATCTGACTTGACCAATCTAAATTGGCCGGCGGTGTGACCGCAGCGATAAACTCGCCTTGCACGTCGACAAAACGGAGGAACCAACTTCGTGGAACAATGATTTGCGGATCCGCTTGAATGATTCGCGATTGTCCCGTTGCCTGGATCTGCAACTCCGAATCAAAAACGTCACTCGCTTCGGGCCAAATCGTGAACTGAGACGTGGCCGCATTGATGGCGGGCGTTTCAATCACGCGTCCCGAGCCCACCAAAGTGATCGATTGCAATGACCATCCACGTTGCAATTCGATCCGGATCGGTTCAACACGCTGAGGATCCATGCGAACTCGCATTCGAGTCGTCGCCGTGATCAGTCCGTCAGCTAGGCTCAGATTCATCACTGTCGATGAATCGCGAAGTGGCGACGCTTTGGCGATCCGTACCTTGGACCAAGCTGGCAAACCGTCGGCTAGCTCGGGCGAACTTGACTCGGCGTCATCGCGATCATCCGATGTCACGGCGGCCGATTCGCCGCTGGATGCAAAATGTTTGATCACCGATTCGTCGAGCGTGAACGGAGGCCCCGACGCCGAAATTTGCAGGTTCTCTTCGTCATCGGGGGTTTCGGTCGACATGGTCCATCCGTCGGGCAATTGCCACTGAATCACCCGCAGTGGATTGGACATCGTCAGATCCACCTTGCTGATCACTTCGGAAACAACGATCCCTTTGACCAGAAAGTGGGGCTGCGGCAGGTCGCACCAACCATCGCTTTCCTGCCATACCGATTGCCCCTTGATCGTGATCGATGTGGGGTTGTCCGACAACGGCAACGATCCCGACGGCGGGGATATGTCGATCCGGTTGACCCCGTCGGCGATCTCGGTCGTACTAAATGGAGTCTCGACAGCGTTGATGGCAATCGAGGTGATCGCGCTGTCGCCGACAATCATCGAAGGCAGACGATCGGGTACATGAAGTTGCAGGATCGCTTGATGCGTCCATACGACGCGTGATGTATCGATCGCATATTGCGTGTATTGATTTCGGACTAACAAGTCACGCGGATTCTCGCGTGAACCTTCGCGGGTGGTGATCAAACGGACTCGCGAAAGTCCGCCAGCGTCAATGATGTAGTAGCGAGAATCAACACCTCGCGCACTCAATTCCAATTCGGGTGGCGGGCTTGGCGACAAACGGACCACGCCGTCAAGCGAATCGACCGCGATGCCTTTGGGGACTTGCAAAATAATTCGCGTTTGCGGCGACGCCGGCAGTCGCAAATCAAATTGTTTGACAAGTCCCTGAGTCGAACTCTTCAAACTCCACGAAAACGCGAGCGACGTATCACCGTCGACCACCGCCATCAAATCGCCGTCCGGTAGCGATTCCAAACGCGGGATCGCCGAAGTGTTGTTGACATTCCCATTGCGGGCGGTCGAGTGGATCGCCAGGTTGACTCGGCCTAACCGTCGACGCACGATGCCTTTGTCGTCACATTGGATGTCAAGCACCGAACGCTCGCTGACCAAGGTGTTGCCGTCCAATTCGATCACATACAACGCATGCCGCAGTCGACTCGCGTTGTCATCAGGCACCAAACTGCTAGCCAGATCGATCGCTTCTTTGAGCCGTAGTACCGAAATCGGCTGAAAGTTGTCAGGGACAAGTTCGGTAAGCTGGGAATGAAACAGCGCAATCGGACGCAACCGGCTGCCGTCGGGTAGTCGGTCCGGCAGCACCGCCAACGGATTGGTCGCCGCAGCAGGTTCCTCTCCCGCGTTTTCCTCCCCTTTTGGCTCGTTTGCATCGGACTCACTCTTGTCCGACTTGTCGGTATTTGGCGCACTTGGGTCGTTCGAAACGCTTTCCGCATCGGCCGAGTCCGAATCGGCCATGGCTTCGTTCGCACCGGCGGTGTCATTCGAGCCGGGCTCACCGGCGGGTTCCGCCAATGGATCGACGTCGCTGGCTGCGTTTATTTCGTTTTCGGAGGCTGCCGAATTCACCGGTGGATCAGCGATTGGCGAATCCTGAGCACTGGACGTTGGCGAAACCGCCAATGTGACAACCATCGCGAGGATGCAGAGCCAAACACTGCGTGTCACGGCGTCACCTTGTTCACGCTAGAAGCGGGAGCGATCGATCGGGTTGCGGACAGGGTGCCACGGCTTGCGCCAGAGTTTTCTTTGTGCATTTGTGTCGATCCTTCGATGCGACGCGAGCGTGGACGCGAATCCAACGCGCTGCTGTGGTCCCGCGATTGCACCATCGTCCGAATCGCCGACATCACCACGACCAACACCATTGCAATCATGCCCAATTGCCCTGCCAACACCGCCGCGTCGGGAGCCACCACCAACATGCCTGCAAACATCACCGCCACCGCAACGGCAAACAACGGATGCCGAGTTTGAGGCACGAACGACAACATTACCGCCATCAACAACACGATCGATCCGGTCACCGCCCACAAAATTGTCCGTGACACCACGATCGCGCGGAACGACCGCACGTCGGCCCCCACGTACAAATACCGATTGCCACGTGGGACTTCGACAAGGTCATTGCCGCCGACCCAGCTTGCCAACGAACTAGGTGTCTGTGTCGATTCACGATACAGCCGCCACCGATCAAAACGCCATGCCATCGAGCGTCCAAGCGTCGGTGAAGCCCAGATCACATGCGAATCATGCGGTGCCACAATCTCCCAATACAATCGCCCCACACCAATCGGCAACTCGAGTGCCGGCCGGATGCTTTCGACCATCATCGACGCATCCATTGGCAACCAAACTCGCAAATCCACCAAATGGTTCTTTCCGTCCGATGGCAATGCAATCACCAACGTGTTGTCCTCGCGACGCACTCGAGCAACATTGCCGTCGACCAACGCCTCGGTCGAAATGTTGTATTCTCCCGCAGGAATCCCCAGTCGCAGCTCGGGGCTGCCTTCGACGTTGGCCAGCAATTGTTCCATGCGAGTGGCGTAACCGGTTGCTGATCGTAGCACCGCGCGGGACACGAACACATCCTCGGTATCCGTTTGCCGCGAACGAAATCGCAAACGCAGTGGTTCGCGTGGCAACGCTTCTAAAATCATCGTCGATTTGTCGCGATCTTGAATCGGCGAAACCGGCGATGCAGTCTCGTCCGATGTCGACGCGTCGCCAATCATCCCGCTGGCTTTGCTAAGCCGGTCAGCCGCGATGATTTCCGTGGTCGTATCGCCTTGCATCAACACACGCATCGTGCCGCGGAATGTCGTTTCCACCCCAAACGGACGTGGAATCGACAATGTTTCAATATGGTCCGCCGACCGCACGTCTTGGATCGGACGCAATTGTTCCCATCGAATGGACATCGATCCGCTGCCAAGTTGTTCCGAGATCAATTCATACCGGTCGTCTCCGCGGGGTTCCAGCACCGCGGGTTGATTGTTCACTCGGACGGTCCACGCGGACGCAAAGTCGGTTGCGGATGTATCAGAATCCTTCGTGGTTTCCGCCTTCATTTCCTTCGAAACGGATCCATCCGACACCGTCCCGTGAAGCGAATCGTCAGACAGGCTGGCATCCTCCGGTTTGGAAGTCGACGGATAATCCTGTGATGCAATTTGAATGGGAAGTCGGCCTTCCAGATCCAGACTTGAATTGACAATCCAATCCAGCGTGGTGTGAAGGCTGCGGCCCTCGATTTCGATCGTTGCGTCGCCAGCGAGCGAGATCGTGGGTGATTGTTGGACCACGTGCCCGACCATTTTCCCCGCCGCATCCGGAGGGATGATCCGGTAATTTGAGCGAGGCGTTTCCACCGTTGATGCATTGTCGGTGCTGATCACACGATCGATGTTCTGTGAATCTTGTAGATCGACGACGAAGGACATGCGGCCTTGATTGGCCACCATGACCGTCGCCGATTGGACCAACATGGTGTCTTCGATGTCGGTAATGCGCGGCAGCCAAAACGTGATACCGTCATCTTCTTCGCTACGGATCGCCGAATGATCCGCAACGTTGATCGGCAAGTCGTGTTCGGCAACAATTCGGATCGGCGATGGATCACTGCTGGAAACGGACTCGAGATAAATTTCGTGCAAGTTGCCATTCAGACCGGATTCGATCTGCTCGGACGTCTCTTCGTTTTCAATCGAACGCAATCGCCACGATCCCATATCGATTTTTAGCAGCGTTCCCTCCGCCGCGCGTCCGCTCGACAGGATACGGTACTTGATCCGAGCGATTGAATCGTGAAGCGAGATTTCCGATTCGGTCGACAATCGCAATTGACGCCGCGTCGTGGCTAACCAGATCGGCAAGTCAAACGAAGCACGATCGTAGCGAAACAAGTACGAACGCCCAGTTTCTTCGGTTGGCTGGGCCAAGATGCTTTGCACCCAAGGACGCGACCGCCATCGCAAGCGATAATCATCGCCGGTCGATATCTGGATCTCGCCACGCTGCCGCAGCGCCCCGATGACTTCCGGAGCACGAAACATCAGCGGGTTGGATGCATTTGGATCGCTCGCCGAGAATTGGATATCCAAGTTCAAATCGATCCGCTGTTGACGTTCGGTCTCGGGAATCACAATATCAAGCAGCGTCCCCTCGCCGCCGGTCGACGGGCTGGTCGGTGACACTGGGCTGGTGATCTCGACCGATTGACCGTTGGACCCCAGCGTGGGCGTATCCAACAACACCGCATTCTCGGGTAATCGCAGCTTCAACGTGTTGATCGTCCCTCGAACGCTGCGGATAATCATCTGACATGACGCAATCGGTTGGTCTTGTGGCGTGTCCCACTGCACCACAATCCGGCTGTTATCGATCTCTAACAGCGGAGATCCGTCGGATGCTCGATCACGTTTACCCCACCTCAACGTGAACACGCCGCCGCCGCTTTCGATCACAAATTCGGCCAAATTGGCTGCCGACCGCTGGGTTTGTAGTACCTCGTCGCCGCGACCCACGATCTCGCCAGTGAATTGTTCGTCATCCGTCGTGATGCGAACGTTCGATGGAACGTCGGGCAATTGAAACTGTAGCGAGTGATTTGGCCCCGGTTCCACTCGCGCGGCGACATTCATCGTCACCACCGCCTCGCGACGCCGGTTGGTTTTGACCATCAATACATGCCCGGAATCGCTTCCCGAAACCGTCATGCGATATTCATCTAATCCGCTGACATCAGGCGGTCCCAACAAAAAGAAGTTCCGCATCCGCAGTGGAATGGCCACCATTCGCCCGCCGGTGGAATCAATCGTCAACCGAATCACAATCTTCAATTCAGCACGGCCTGGGGATCCCGCCCCGGTGATCCCTTGTGACGCAGCGCCGGTGATCTCGAGCGACTGGAAATCAAACACTTGGCTGCGTGAATCGACGCCGGCTTCCAAGTTTTGTAGCCGTTCGATCTCTTCGAAAGTCGTCCCAGGCATCAGTACCGGCACGCCCGACTGATCAAGAAACAAGAATCCTTTGACTCGTAACTGGCTGCCGCCGGTAGACGATTCCGAATCGCTCGAAGATTGCAGAATGCTCCGAGGCGGCTCCGAACCAGGCCCTTGCGCTTTCGCGGCACCGGTGAACGCTGCAAACCCAATCGCGAACATCGCTAGCACCGCCATGCGGCCTGGACGGCATCGCCGATCGACATCGTTGCGGAATACCGAAGCATCCCGACCGCGATTGCTCGCAGGATTCGCAACCTTCATGCGTCCACCACTTAAACGCACGCCGAATCGTCGTGTCGCAAGCATGCAACACGCGCAAACGAAGCCGTTTAGAAGGGGAATCGGTGGCATCACAGAGAAGTGCAAGACAAGAGAGTTGCCGGGTACGCTTGAGAATAGGAATGAAGGGACCGTTGCGGCGTTAACCAGCCGCATCAATCGCCTCAGAACGATACGAGGTGTTAGCACCGCGTGCATTGTCTCGACGTTATACCCTATAGTCTACGCAAGCTCCGTAACCGGCAAAAGGAATTGCGTCTTTGTTCCTTCGCATATTACGGTTGAAAAGGTGAAAACAGCGCACAACGCCACTAATCGCTGCAATCGCACCCCTCGGCACGAGGGGGCGACACACCCAACAAGAAAGATTGCTCGCCGCGATCAATCGAATTCTGTTTTCGAGTTTCCGAACGGCTCCGAACATGACTGTAGACCTTCAAACCGCGACGCCTTCGACCGTAATTCTCGCCCCAGACTCGCTTTTACAGCTTGGCGGCATCCTTTCGCAGCTCTCGATCACTCGCGTCTTCCTTGTCATCGATCCGATTGCAGCGGCCGCCTGCGGGGCAGACGCGGTGCTCGCGGCCGCGCTGGATCGCTGTGAGGTGACTAAGTTTTCAGAATTTCAACTCAATCCAAAACTCGAGGACGTCCAGCGAGGAATTTCGCAATTTCGCAACGTCGATCCAGAAATCGTGATCGCATTGGGGGGCGGAACGGCAATGGATCTCGCCAAATTGATCGGCACGCTGGCGGTCCAATCCGGTGCTGCAAGATCCATCGTGCTCGGAAGACAGTCGATTCGGTGCGATGGACCGCCGCTGATCGCGATTCCCACGACCGCAGGCACCGGCAGCGAGGCGACTCATTTTGCCGTGGTTTACGTCGACGGAGAAAAATTTTCTGTCGCCGACCCGACCCTGCTACCCGAGTACGCGTTGATCGACCCGCTATTAACGCACAGCTTGCCTGCGAATATCACTGCGGCAACGGGGCTAGACGCGTTCTGCCAAGCGATCGAATCGATTTGGGCCGTCGGTGCCACGGACGAGTCGTGTGATTATGCAACGCAAGCCGCGTCGCTTGCGGTCCGCTCGCTCGTTGCAGCGGTCCAAAATCCGACGCCCGAATCCCGTTTGGCGATGTGCCAAGCGTCCCATTTGGCGGGCAAGGCAATCAACATCAGCAAAACAACTGCGTGCCACGCATTGTCCTACCCGCTGACATCACTGCACGATCTTCCACACGGCATCGCCGTCGCGTTGACCCTCGCGCCGATGTTGGCATTCAATTCCAAAGTAACCGCCTCGGACTGTGTCGATCCTCGCGGAGTGAAGGACGTGCGTCGACGAATTGCAACGATCGTCGACCTATTGGGAGCAGATGATGTCCCGTCAGCCTGCCAAGGGATTCGCTCGATCATCCGCGATGCCGGTGGTCCCGCGTCGTTGGCCGAAGTGGGAATCACCCAGCGATCGCAATGGGAATCGATCGTCGCCGGAGTCAATGCCGAGCGAATGTCGAACAACCCGCGGCGGACCACCGACGAGTCGCTGATGCAATTGCTAAACGATTCGAACGCTTAATTCATGGTTGGGTTGTAGCGTCCGGGCATGACCTGGCATGAACGTGGCAATTGCGGATCACCAATTCCAATTTGCATTCAGCTCCGGTCGGCTCGGCAATTGTTCCAATCTGCCGCAGTCTCGATCGCAGCAGACTTTTCGCGACCGACAAGAAGAACTACATGCAATCTTCATGCAATGAACACGCCGTTCGCACCCTACGTCCGCGACGATACCCTCCATGAACATCCACTCTGAAAACCCCCGCACCGAAACGATCGCCCTGGTCATCTTTGATTGGGCCGGTACGACCGTCGACTTCGGTTCACGCGCCCCGGCCGCCGCATTCATGAACGTATTCGCTTCGCGAAACGTCCAAGTCACCAACGAACAAGCGTGTGCACCGATGGGGCTCAATAAACGCGACCACTTGGTGGAGATGCTAAGTGCCCCCGAGATCGCTTCGGCATGGCTCCGCGCTACGGGGAACGAATGGAACGAGGACGACGTTGATGACCTGTATGAAGCCTTCATCCCCGTACAACTGGCAGCGATTCAACAACATGCCGACTTGGTACCGGGATTGATCGAGGTGGTTGGCCAGTTGAGGCAGCGAAACGTCAAAATAGGCGGCACGACGGGTTACTTTCGTGCCGCGGCCGAGGCGGTGGCGTTACATGCGGCCGAGGCAGGCTTCGTCCCCGACGCGAACGTTTGCTCCGACGATGTCCCCGAAGGTCGCCCCGCACCACGGATGATCCACCGCGTGATGCAAGAGCTAAACATCGAAGCTCCCCAACGTGTCGTTAAAATCGGCGACACCGTTGCCGACATCAAAGCGGGACTGGCCGCCGGATGCTGGTCGATCGCAGTCTGTGATAGCAGCAGTTTGATGGGGGTTTCCCAAACGGATTATGCTCGGTTGCCCGGCCATGAACGATCGCAGCGTTTGCAGGAAGTTGAATCGATCTTTCGTGACGCCGGCGCGCATGCAGTGATTCGGACCATCACCGAATTGCCATCGCTGATTGACCAAATCAATCGCCTGGGGGCGTCGCAGCCTGAAGTACTGGTCAACGCCACCACGCCCTCTCACTGACGTCATTGACGTTCGCGTGACCGACCGACCAAACTATGCGGGTCAGATAAGCTGGCTCCCGTCCCTATCGATTCCTTGGCGCGGGGCTGGCACCTCCGTCCCCCAAAACGATCAATCGCCTGGTTCTCTGCGAAATCCGGCGACAATGCGATGGCAAAACAAGAACAAGATCGCGAAGACCTGCTCCGTGATGGTCGTCAAATGGCGATCCGCGGCGAGACGACGATTAACGACATCGTCGTTGTTATCGGTTTTCGTGACGCAGGGCAGCTCAGTCTGTACTGCGGTGCCGATCCCGTGTTTCAGTTCAACGCGGAACAAGAACTACGCCGTGTCTATTTTCAAGGCCAGCGATATGCCGCCGAATCTGGCCGGCTGGTTCGCCTGGATCGAGCCACGCGTGGCGGCAAAATTCAATTCGAATCCAGCGAGGTGCCGCAGCCCCACCACGCTGCGATCCTTGAGTGTCTCGACCACTGGATTGGGAATCTGCGATACCTGATTGGTAAAAAGGAAACAGTTTGGCGAGTCGCTGACCAGCAAAATACCACGTTTTTTGCCCAATTGACGCGTTGGACGGACGACCTGCCGCAACCGATCCAAATCGCGGATTCGCCAGGGGTTTAGCACGCCTTGCTTGTCGATCGGTACGGCCGTCAACTACACTGATTCGCAAACAGGATGCGGCATCCGACGGGCCGCCAAGTCCAATTTTTTCCGTCCCCCCACTCGCTATTCCAACGGGTTCATGATGATCACTACTCGCTTCGCAACTTTTTTATGCCTGGCCTTCGCCGCCACCTTCTCGCTCGCGGCGGATCGACTTGTGTTCGACCCTCCTGCGGACACCGCCAATGGCCGCCATATCGTATTGATCTCGGGCGACGAAGAATATCGCACCGAGGAATCGTGTCCGATGCTCGGCAAGATCCTCAGCCAACGACACGGTTTCAAATGCACCGTGCTGTTTGCAATCGACAAAGAAACCGGCGTCATCAATCCCAACGACAACACTAACATCCCCGGTCTCGAGTCGCTGGCGGATGCCGATTTGATGATCATCGGAACTCGATGGCGAGTGCTACCCGATGAACAAATGGCGCCGATCCTGGATTATCTCAACGCGGGCAAACCGGTCATTGGCTTTCGCACCTCGACTCACGCTTTCAAAAGTGGGAAGTATGGCGGGTACAACTGGGCCAACTTTGGCATCAACGTGATCGGCGAGAATTGGCACAGCCATCACGGTCGGCATAAAGTCCAAGGCGGCCGCGCCGTCGTGGTCCCTGAAAACGCCGACCATCCCGTTTTGAATTCGGTCTCGGATATCTATACCGCATCCGACATCTATGGAGTCGTGCATTTGGATCAAGAAGCCGCAACCGTATTGTTGCGAGGTGCGGTGATCGCCGCGTTGGACCCGAACGCACCGATCGTCGAAGGCCCCGTCAATGATCCCATGATGCCATTGGCATGGCTGAAAAGCTATAAATCACCCTCGGGCGAGACCGAAGGCAAGGTGTTTGCCACCACCGCCGGTGCCGCCGTCGATCTGTTGAGTGAGGATCTGCGTCGATTGTTTGTCAACGCTGCCTATTTTCTGACCGACCAAGAAGTGCCGGAAAAAGCCGACGTGAGTTTTGTCGATCCCTACGATCCATCATTCTATGGATTTCAACCTGCAGACTATTACCCGAAACGCGGGCTAAAACCCGAAGACTTTGAGCTTGGGAAATCCGCGAAAACGATCGAGTAAGATTCTCGACCCGCTGCATCGATACGTTGCACACATCGGCATCGTCACGACGGAGACTCAGACGTTCTTGGTAACGTCTGAGTTTCCTCATTCAGCCCCTGGAACGTTGTCCGAATCGAGCCGGCTGGATCCATAGGTTCTGCGGATCAAAACGTTGACGTCCGCGGCAGAGTGCTAGACGGACTTGGAACGACCGCTTCGCTGCACGGCGGCCAAGTAAACCCCACCCTTTGCTCCGATTCCCGCCGCGGTTGGCGTCCCCGATCGTTCCTGCCCGATCGTCCCCACCCATCACCGCTGTATCTAGACGTCGGCGCCGCGAGGAAAAACGTCGTGAACGTCGGGGGCGTGTTCGGTGTCACAGCGACGTCGTTACGTTCGCGGCATGAAAGGGAGGATTCCGGCCCCCAAGGGATAAAACCTGAGCGGTCTGGTTCCCATCCCCTCTACCTAAGTCGCACTCAGTAGTATCGTTCGTGTCAGCTCGGCATATTCTCTTACCCCATCAGAGCATCCTCATTGAACGCGTCCGCAAACACGACCGCCCCCTCGCCGCTCGATTTGCGTTTTGGGTTCTTCTGTGCGATCGCGGCCCACACCTTGTGGGGCCTGTTTCCGATCTATTGGCGTCAACTCGGCCAAGTCGATGCGACGGAATTGGTGTGGCACCGGATCCTCTGGTCATTCGTGATGCTGTGTATGATCCTTCCGGTCGTGCTTCGCAAAGGGAACCTGGGAGGGTATCAGGCGTTTGTCACCGCCGTTCGCACTCCCAAGGTTTGGGCGGTCTACTCGCTCGCGGCAGTCATGATTGCGATCAATTGGCTAGCGTTCCTGTGGGCAGTCAAGAACAACCGAGTGCTCGAAGCATCGCTGGGTTATTACATCAACCCGCTGATGAATGTCATGCTGGGAGTCGTCGTGCTCGGTGAGAAGCTCGGGCGAATCCAGTGGGTTGCGGTCGCAGTGGCTGCAGTCGGCGTTTTGGTGATGTCGATCGCGGGCGGCACTGTACCCTGGGTTTCATTGGCGATGGCAAGTTCCTTTGCGTTTTATGGACTGATCAAAAAGAAAACGCATCTGCCCGCCATCGTCGGACTGTGGTTCGAGATGGCGGTCTTGGTGTTGCCAGCGGTTTTGATCATCGGATCCCGATCGGTCTCAGGCGAGGGTGCGATGATCGGATCGACTTCCGCGGTCAAGATGATGTTGATCGGTGGCGGTTTGGTCACCATCACACCGCTGATGTTGTTCGCGGCGGCCGTGCGACGAGTCAATCTGTCGACGATCGGAATTCTGCAATACATTGGCCCCACGCTCCAATTCATTGTCGGCGCGTTCGTCTTTGGTGAACCACTCGATGCATGGCGAATCCT
This sequence comes from Novipirellula caenicola, assembly GCF_039545035.1. Taxonomy (NCBI): domain Bacteria; kingdom Pseudomonadati; phylum Planctomycetota; class Planctomycetia; order Pirellulales; family Pirellulaceae; genus Novipirellula; species Novipirellula caenicola. The sequence goes on along the minus strand of NZ_BAABRO010000010.1, from coordinate 23,752 downwards.
CGGCTTCGGATTCGTTTGGTGCGGCTTGGTGATCTTCCTGGTCAGCCCAACACTGCGACTGCGTTTGGCGAGCAAACAAGTCTCGCTCAGCCGCAACTAGTCGCTCCGGCGCGGACCACGTGTCGCAGAACCAAGCGTCGCCGAACCAAACGTAGCGAAACTTGTCAAAAGTTTCGTCCACTTACCCCCTTCCATCCACGCACCGTCTTCTCCCCCTACTCAACGAAGGCCTCGACAGTTCGTTGAATATTTGAGCCGTGGGCCGTCAGGCACCGGGTCGTGCGTGGGACCCGGCCGCTGACGCGTCGCGGCTCAGGAGACCGACGAAAGTCTTGACGACTTCCGCTACGCCGAAACACGTGTAGCCGAACTTGTCAAAAGTTTCGTCCACTTACCACCTTCTATCCGCGCAACGTCGTCTAACCCTATTCAAAGAATAGCCTCGACAGTTCGTTGAGTATTTGAGCCGCGGGCCGTAAGGCACCGGGTATCGCGCGGAGACCCGGCCGCTGACGCGTCGCGGCTCAGGAGACCGACGAAAGTCTTGACGACTTCCGCTACATGTGGCGGGGGTGCGTTTTGCGGGGGCATGGCGCGCAACTCGCAAAGTGGCAAACGAATTCGCTCGCTAAATCTCACAATATTGCTACTCAGCCGCGCTCCGGTGGCATTTTCACCAAGTCCGCCAAGGAGGGCACGACCGCTGCGCGACGCACCAACGGTGCTTTTGCTGCGATCGATTCCTTTTGAAATCCGCTGACGTCGCCACGCTAATCACGACGATTGCATTATTAGTCGCCAAGGTTGGGCTGATTGCCAAACACCAACCGATCCATGTCGCTTCGTTCCACTAATCCACGTCACTCGTGTCGACCCGCCCATCCGATCTAAATCACCGGGGGGCACGAGATTGCTAGGGCTTTGATTGTCATGACAAGATATCGCCACCGCTATTTCTTTTTCGGTCTGCTGCTCGTGTTGCTCGGTGTCCAGTTCCGAATGGTCGATTCGTTTGTCTTGAATGAATCCACCACGCGTACGTTGGCACGGTTCAGCGAAACGACGACCGCGAATAATTCGCCTACGCTCGATTCGATCCTGCTGCGAGTTCATCCCAAACCAATGAAACGAGTGCAACCACCTCGTTGGTTGGGACTTTCCATGATCGCTTGCGGCGCCGTAATCACGCTGCATGCGTTTGCAATGCCAAAAGAAAACTGAATTTAAACGCCAAATTCATTTTTGCAAGAATCTATCGACCTGTTGCGTTTTGCTCCGTTCGTTCCCGGCCAGCATGGAAGCCGTTATCCGAGGAACTGTTTCAATCCCTGAAACCGTTACCACTGCGATACCCTGTCATGCTGCTACTACCGCTCTTGCTGTTGTGGGCCCGTACGCCAATGTATTTTTCGCGATATTTGATGGCATGCTTGATCCCAACAACAACGCTGATCGCGGTGTTGACTCCGTTATTCGTGGTCACGCTTGACGGCAGCGTCTTGGCAACGGACCGGTTTGGCGACGAAAGCCAAGTGAACGCAACAGGTCACAACCGCAACGAGATTGAGCGAACCGGTTCCAGCTCGGATTTCGCTTCACGCAGTAACAATAGCGACAGCCCCAAGCTGACGCATCATAACTCGCTGCGCCATCAGTTGCGCGAAGGCACGGTGATTCCTCAAATCACCGGCCAAATCTCGATGTCCGGTCGCCGATGGTTGTTCACCCCAAGCGACGAAAACCGTCACGAAAACGTTTCGCCCGATAACCGTTTGCGAAAAACAGAAACGCAGCTTCGAGAATCGGTTGAAAACGACGCAATCTCACGTGTGTTTACCACGTCGATCGAAACATACGAACGTGATTCCGCGCCGACAAAACCGGTCAAGCAAGCCAAGTCGCTTGAAATCGTTGAAAATCTAGTCTTACAGCGTGTGGTTAACGCAATCCGCGCTGACGCAAACGACAGCCTATGGACGATCACAGCAAGAGTCACCGAGTTCTTTGACGAGAACCGTCTGATCCTGCTCACCGCACAGCGGTCCGCTCAATAAGCGTTTCCGCCTTCGCACTGCGGGGCATTGTCAATCCGCGGAAAACCGCATGAATCCAGAGTCATCATCGCAACCGCGGTTGGGTTGCGAAATGAACGCACGCGGCTTAACTAAGCTTCTACGTCCTCTCCCGGTTCCACCACCGTGGCATCTAGCACGGGCTCGTCATCGACAACCTTGCTGAATTGCTTCCAGCCCCACGCCAGCCATCGCAACAATGCTGCGGCCAACCAAAGTGCCCATACCAACATCAAAAATCGATAGAACCAAACCGAGATCGAAACGACTGTGGTGATTGGTAGCGTCGTACCGGACTGAGGCGTGAACCAAATCAGATGATTTCGCCATGATTGGTTACCCGCGATGAACATGTCGGGGTTCCCAAGCAACCCTTCGCCCACCACGATGAACAGCACCAATAGCGAAATCACGGTCAACAGTACAATCACCCCTTGTAACACATAGTCGCTACGGTGATAGCTTCCGACGACCGGGTACTTGCCGCGGTACGCCAGCAAAAACAACCATGCCACGACAAATACCGATGCAAACAGCGGGACTTGCGTCAATCCAATCGACAGCAGCACCCATTCATAACGTCGCAGTGGCGAAATCGGAACGCTGCCTAACACCAATGCCACAATGATCGCAACCGCAAGGATCGTCCAAAAACGCACTGCGGGGCCTCGCAGTGGCCCATCGGCCCACAATATCCAGCGACTTTCGGGAACGTCCAGCGTCGTGGTGACATTCGACGCGGGCGCGGGCAGCGTGACCGCAGGCGAGTGAACGATCTGATCCATCGCCACCGCACTGCTCCATTGGACTTCGACCGTTTGACGACCGGGATGCGCTGGAATGATCAAATCGCCGTCCACTCGCTGGACCGGGATCGATTGCTGATCAAGCGTTAGCGAAGTGATTTCGCTCTCTGGTGCAAGCGTGATCCCAAAATCGTTAGCCAAACTGCACTCAAGATCAATCTTCAGCGTGTTGGTGCGGCGTCGGTCTCCTAAGGTGGTCGTCAAATCCGCGCGCTGGACCGTCACGGTATCGCCCGCGACGGCAATCGGGCGACTAAACTGAATCGTTACGGTTTCCCCCGGCCATGGCTTCCAAACGGGGATCAAAGTTTGTTCATCGGGTTCGAAAATTGGAGCGAGCCCATCGAGTGACACATTCCATATCGGCGAAGTGACCAATTGCCAACGTTCGACCCAGCGTTCGGTGTCCGAAGCCGACAGCGTGATTTGTGGCCGTCGCTCGAGTTCGCTTTCCCAGCCAAACGATTGCTGATTTGCGGCCATTTGAACGGCGATGGCTCCGTCGTTGACGTCTCGCCCTGCGGTCAAGACCTGCTCGCCTTCCAATAGAGGCACCTGCAATGAAATCGCTTTTCCCGCCGAAGATAGTCGCGTCACAGTGGTGCGAACCTTCCAAATCAAGCCAATTTCGAGTCGCCGGTCTACCAGAACAATGGGACTGAACTCGGTGCGGTCATACGCCGCTTGGTCATCGCTCACCTCCTGGTCTTTGACAAAGAACACCTGTTCGGCGGGTACCCCGTTGCGGTCTAATCCGGTCACGTTCCATCCATCGGCGTCGATCGTCAATCGGTGCGGCTTCAATAGGAAACTCCATTCCCATTCGGCGGCTTCGGCCACTGTTCCTTTCACCGTGACTTGATGAATCCCTTGTTTCAGCGCGATCCACAGGTATCCGTCACGACGCGTGACCGCGACGGCATCGGTTCCATCAGTCGTAACCGACAGCGGTGACCATGCCGGCAATCGTCCTGGCAACGGCACCGCGACATCCGCTGCCGCGTGAATCGTCACCTTCATCGTCAACACGTTATCGGTGATGTTTAACTCCGCGTTCGGAATTGCGGCGGCATTGGGAAACGCATCCGATGTTTGCAGCAGTCGCGCACGCAGCGTGTCAAGCATCTCGGGTGTCGGAATGCCCAACAATTCGACTTCAGGTCCTGGGGCACTTGTTGCTTTTGGATTTGCGTTGGTACTGTCGGTCGCAGTGTCTTGCCCGATTGCAGTACTCGGCAACCACATCATTGCGAACGCGGTGACGGCCACTGCTGAGCGTGAAGCTGCCCGAGACCATGGCCAACGTCGGCCGCGCTGTCGCAATAAAATCGCGGCCAACAAGATAAGCAACCCGACTCGGATGCACGTCAGAATGCGGTTGGTCGTCAACGAAACCAATACCGGATGAACGGTCTGATTCGCCGCGACGGGGCCATTCCAGCGACATACGACGTTGTTCCAATTCCACTGCGGCTGAGCGGGCCCGGTTTGAATCACTGCCTTGGGGTCGTAGTTCAGATTGGCGTACTGATGGATCGCCTTGCCCAGTTGCTTTGCGGCAGATTCTCCTCTCCTTTGCGGTGCCAGTGAACTCGAGGGCGCGTCGACTTGAAAGGAAACAGCTTCGTCCGTCATCGCTCGTCCCGCACGCGGCTCCGCACCAATTCCGCTCCATACAAACAAGCCGCGATCGCCGTAGGAAATCCCTTGCGGTTCAAGCTGGGGATAGATCACACTTTGAACTTGCAACGCAATGAAGGGAACCAGGCAAAGGACCAGCACCGCGATCGAAATGACTTTCCATGCAACGATCCATTTTCGAATACTGCCTTCCCCAACCACTCTTAATAATGCGATCGGCATCAGCAACAAGAGCCATGTGATTCGCGGTGATCCCGGTTCGTGATACGACAGCCCGAACGCAAGCAGTGCCACCACGCCGCCCACAAAGCCAAACAGCTTGAACACGGCTAAGGAAAACACTAGTAGCAAAAACAAATCCAAAAGCGACCAAGCGGTCAACCAGTCGCCGCGCACTTGATCGGCCCCGAAAACAGCAAACACTCGCCAACCGGGCGGAGTCGTCATCGTCACTTGCAACGATTCCGCATCCGCTTGCCAACCGGTCGCAGACAACGCGTCGCTCATGGGCACACGTCCGACCGCGTCCAGCTGTAGGTTCCGTTGGCGGATTTCGGTGCCACTTGATCCGGTGACCGGATTCAAGGTGATCAACTGAGCTTCCCCATCGACGCGCACCGCACCGAGTTCATGATCCCCCGCGACATCCAATCGCCAGATCTGTTGCATCTGGCCACCGAGTTGATCGTGATAGGTGAACATCTCGCCGTCTTCGTCCAACCACAACCGCCGTCGGATCTCCAGCCCCTTGCGAGCCTTATCCCCCATGCCTCGCATTTTTTCGACCAACTGAAACGGTTTGCTGACATCCCACTGATACACCGGAATATTTCGCCATCCGCTCGGATAGGTCGTCTGCGACACATCGACCGTCGGTAATCCTTCGATCTGAGCGACTCGGAAATCGGGATCGGTTTGCAACCCAATCAACTCGTTATCGGCAAGTGGCTTCGCATCGGTAGCGAAACGTATTTCATCGACATCCTGCGTGCGAAACGCATCCAGCGTGATTGTCCATTTTCCCGCTCGCACCTGAGCCTTGATGACCCCACGTTCATCGATCGCCACCGGGATGGGGCTTTGCACGGTCGCCAGCTGCCAGCCTTCGGGCAGCACTGAACCGAGTAACTCTTCGCGACTTTTCCCAGAAACCGTCAACTCGATTTGAGTGCGCAACCACAGTGGGATGCCGTCCTCGATCTTTCGATACACCTTCACACTCAACAGGTCTTTGTCGGTAGGCTCGCTACGCGAACGTTTCAACCAAACCTCGCCCTTCGCGTCCCAGGTTGGATCAGCCACGTCGGCGCCGTTGACCGAGAGAGTCAAAATGCCAATGGATGCCGGGATTTGCATGCGCTGCGGCATTTGTTGCCACGAAAATTCGCCCGTCAACTTGCCATTGCCCTTGTCCAATTTGACCGACGGAGCTCCGTCATGCTGCACGACCACGACCGGTTCCCCATCCAGTTGTACGTTCCGTGGCCAAAACGTGACGTTACCAGGCAGCGGCATCCAGGTTTCGTCAAACCGTTGAACCTCGAGTTCAAACGCACCACCGTCGTCGTCCACCGTCAATTTCAACGTCGACGGCCACGCACAAATCGCCTCGCCTGCATTACTGAAAATTTTGGGGCAATCGCGATTGTCGACATCCCAGGTCACCCAGTCCTGCCATGGTTTCAGCACTTCAGGAATCGGTGGCGACTGTGCCGACGCTGCCGTGCAGATCATCAGCGTGCACACGACGACAAACCGACTCAGTAAACCAGAGTTGAAAGGAAGATAGCGATCGGACATATCGAACACGCAGACGGAGAGTGAGAAAGTCGGGGGGCCGAATTGCCAAAACGGAAGCGTGGCTATTGGCAAGACTACGTTCGATTAGAGCCCAACACCGCCGCATTCTTCGCAAGAAAGTTTTTTTCGAGGTACGAATGTAACGAATCGCAATATTCTTTCCCTCCGACGCCCCCTCACACGTAGCGGAACTCGTCAAGAGTTTCGTTCCACGCCACGACTTCATCCCCCCACCTGCAAAATCTCTCCAGACCGTCGAAAGTCTTGACGACTTCCGCTACTTTCGATTTGCCGTAGCGGAACTTGTCAAAAGTTTCGGACCACGCCACAACTTCATCCCCCCACCTGCAAAATCTCTCCGGACCGTCGAAAGTCTTGACGACTTCCGCTACTTTCGATTTGCCGTAGCGGAACTTGTCAAAAGTTTCGGACCACGCCACAACTTCATTCCCCGCCCGCAATATCTCCCCGACCATCGAAAGTTTTGACGACTTCCGCTACGAAGTAGGGTATTTCGGATCTGCTTTGCGAAAGCATTCGGTGCGTCGGAGGAAGGACATGGTCGTCCATATCGGATCCCATCCCTTGGCCTGAAACGGCTTCAATAGCGGTGCACCCGGCAGCAGACAACCGGTATAGGGATACTTTGCAAACTTGTCGTCTGCGACCAAACCCTTTCGTTCTGGATTGCGGGCAATGTATTCAGCGACTTCTTCGATCGCCTTTTGTTCACGTTCATCGTCCTGAAGCACATGATCATAAGGTTGACGCTGCAACTGAAAGCCGATTCGTTGAAGTGTGTCGTTCAGATTTTTGCGAAAGCTTTTCATCCCAAGAAGCTGATCCGATTTCGCCGTCAATCCAGCCCAAAGAAGATGCATATGATCGGGCATAAGACAATAAATGGGACACGCAAATTGGTATCGAAACGCACCATGCGTCAACAACTCACGAAACCGATACAGAAAGCGAGCGTCGAGCCAGCCGATGCGTCGCTTTTCGATCGTGAGAATCCAGTGCACCCACGCATCCCCCTGATAGTACTCTGGCGTCAGACGCTTCAGTCGATCAGGATGAAGAACGGTCATGCAATGCATCCAACCGAGTTCGTGAAAAAGTTCGACTCTGTGTCTTTGATTGTAGCGGATATCGATAGAAGATTCGAATGTTTGCGATTCAGGTAGCGGAACTCGTCAAGAGTTTCGGCCTACGCCACAACTTCATCCCCCCACCTGCAATATCTCCCCAACAGTCGAAAGTCTTGACGACTTCCGCTACTCTCGATTTGCCGTAGCGGAACTTGTCAAAAGTTTCGGACCACGCCACAACTTCATCCACCCGCTCGCAAAAGCTCCCGGACCGTCGAAAGTCTTGACGGCTTCCGCTACTCTCGATTTGCCGTAGCGGAACTCGTCAAGAGTTTCGGACCACGCCACCACTTCATCCACCCACCTGCAATATCTCCCCGACCGTCGAAAGTCTTGACGACTTCCGCTACTTTCGATTTGCCGTAGCGGAACTCGTCAAAAGTTTCGGACCACGCCACAACTTCATCCACCCGCTCGCAAAATCTCTCCAACCGTCGAAAGTCTTGACGACTTCCGCTACTCTCGATTTGCCGTAGCGGAACTTGTCAAAAGTTTCGGCCCACGCCACCACTTCATCCACCCGCCCGCAATATCTCCCCAACCGTCGAAAGTCTTGACGACTTCCGCTACTCTCGATTTGCCGTAGCGGAACTCGTCAAGAGTTTCGGCCCACGCCACAACTTCATCCCCCCACCTGCAATATCTCCCCAACCGTCGAAAGTCTTGACGACTTCCGCTACTCTGGATTTGCCGTAGCGGAACTCGTCAAGAGTTTCGTGCCACGCCACCACTTCATCCACCCGCTCGTAAAAACTCCCCAACCGTCGAAAGTCTTGACGACTTCCGCTACTTTCGATTTGCCGTAGCGGAACTTGTCAAAAGTTTCGGCCCACGCCACAACTTCATCCACCCGCCCGCAATATCTCCCCAACCGTCGAAAGTATTGACGACTTCCGCTACTCTCGATTTGCCGTAGCGGAACTCGTCAAAAGTTTCGTTCCACGCCACAACTTCATCCCCACGCCCGCAATATGCCCCCCAACCGTCGAAAGTCTTGACGACTTCCGCTACGGAGATGGGGGGCGTTTATCCGACCGATTTGCTCAGGCGTTCAGCCAGTTTTCGCAAGGTCTGGCTCGCGTCGTTCTCTTTCAATTTCGCTTGAATCAGATGAGGCGAATCGTTCTCGTTCCATGCACGCTCGAGTGCCTGAATGTACTCGGACTTGGTCTTCACCAAATGACTCACACCACCGCCGTAGACCTTCAATAATTCGCCATAATTCCATCTCGCGATCTCGTTGTACTTCCACTCGCCTTCGTGCAGATAGCGTTCGGTGCCATATCCGTGGTTGTCCAGCAAGATTACGATTGGATTGTGTCCGTGGCGGATCAGTGTGCTCAATTCTTGGCCTGTCATTTGAAATGCACCGTCGCCCACCAGCACGACGATCCGATGATCCGGCTTGGCCGTTGCCGCACCGAGCGCTGCCGGGATACTGAAGCCCATTGACGCATAGTAGGCGGGACTTAGAAATTCACTCTGCTCGTGGATCGTCAACTCGGTGGCCGCAAAAAGCGAATCCCCCACATCCGCGATCACAATCGTGTCGGCATCCAGTCGCTTGTTCAGCTCGCGAATCATCCAACTGGTTTGTAACAAATCGGTCCCCGCTTCGTCCGCCGATTCGGTGTTGCGTGGTGGGATCAAATTGGTGGTGTTGCGTTCGGTGGTCTGCGGCGAGGCTTCGATCAATCCTGTCAAAAACGCCTTCAAATCAACGTCATGATAATGATGATGCGAAATACGCAGCGTTTCACTGGTCACCAAAATGCAGCGTCCTGGATCCAGTTTCGCTGAAAACACCCCCAAATTGATGTCGGTCAAGAACGTCCCCAGCAACAACACACAATCGCTTTCCTCGACAAACCGCGTCACCTGCGGATCGCCAATCGCGCCTTCGTACAAACCGATGAACAAGGGGTGACGTTCGCTCACCACGCTTTTGCCTAGCATGGTGGTCGCAATCGGAAGGTTCGCCGATTCAGCCAGCTGGATTAGTTGTTCTTGCAATCGGAATCGATGCATTTCGACTCCCGCCAAGATGACGGGGTTCTTTGCACTCGAAAGACGCCGCACGGTTTCCTGGATCGCTTCGTTGGTCGCTTCCTCACTGTTGCTGAAGGAAACGCCGGTGTAACCATGAGTGACCGGAGGCACAACGTGGACCATGTCGCGAGGCACGTCGATATAGACGGGGCGTTTATAGCGATCACAGGCATCGAGAACACGGTCGATCTCTGAAAACGCGGTCAGCGAATCGGAAAGCTCCGTCCCCGCAATGGTGAACTTTTCAAACACGTCAATCTGCGTGCGGAAGTTGCGAACCATGTGATGCAGCAGTGCCCCGGTGCTGCGTTCTTTGATCCCCGGTGATCCCGAAATCACAACCACCGGCGACTTTTCCGCGTAGGCGCCTGCGATCGAATTACAGACACTCAGTCCTCCAACGCAGTAGGTCACACACAATGCTCCCATCCCGCGTATTCTCGCGTAGCCGTCCGCGGCAAACCCTGCGCAGTCTTCACGCGTACAGCCGACCACATTGATCGGGCTCTTTTCGAGTTCGCTGTAGAGTGCCAGCACGTAGTCGCCGGGAATTCCAAACAGGTCGTCCACCCCGTAATCACGCAGACGCCGCACCAAGTATTGACCGATCGACACGTTCGCCGTCTCGCGGCGTGGGGCTTCCTTTGACACACTCATCGCAGTCTCCTCACAAAAACGAACTCCGAAATACCAACCAGCTCGCGGCGTGTATCTTATTATACAAAAGCGGGCTGCAGCGCACGCCAAAATTGCCAGCCCTGCTGTCCGCCCCCCTCTCATATCACAACCCGCAGCATTTACCCTCTCCCCCTCTCCGTGTCTCCGTGTCTCCGTGTCTCCGTGTCTCCGTGTCTCCGTGTCTCCCTGTCACTCCTCACTCCTCACTCCTCACTCCTCACTCCCCACTCCCCACTCCCCACTCCCGGGTCTATCTGCTCTCTACGCGACACCCTAGAATGTGACGCGTTAGGGCGGGTCCGTTTTTAATCACTCCCAGACCTCGGTTATCCATAGTCGCGATTGTGAACGCTCGTGCTTCCGCTGACAGACACCGACGCTCCGCGGCGGTTCGACCGAAGCGGACCACCGCGCTCGTATCGCGATTGATGGGGATGGAAACCGAATACGCCACGCTGGCGGTCGACCCGCAAGCGTTGTCGTCCGAAGATCTTCCCGCGTCCTTGTTTGTCTATGAACAAATCTGCGAAGCGATTCGCCGCGACCAGCCGACTGCGAAAGGATTGTTCGACAGCGAGCAGATGTTTTTAGCCAGCGGTGGTGCGGTCACGTTTGAATCCAATCCAACGCTACACGACACTCCCGGCGGTTTGATCGAGATCGCAACCCCTGAAGTGCGAAGCCCCGAAGAACTGTTGACCTGTCAACGATCGATCGACCAATTGGTGGCCGATGCCACGGCCGAATCGGAAACCAGTTTTGATCTTCGCGTGCTGAAGAACAGCTCCGATTCCTATTCACACATTTACGGTTGCCAAGAGAGCTATGATGCCGAAGTCGCCAGCGGCGTCTGGTTGCTGGTCTACCGCATATTTGTCTGTCTGCTGTGGATGATGCAAGTCGTCAGCTTGGTCGTCTCGGTACCGCTGCTGTGGTGCATGCTGGCGATCGGTTGGATGGCACAGCGTCGTCGTGGGCGGGCAAACTCGGCGGATTTCCCAAACTCGGCTGCGGAATACGACGCAAGCGAGTTTGCCGGATTTACCGAACACGATTCGTTGCACGATCAACCGCCGAAGACCGCATTTGATTCGGTACCGCCAGTGGTTGCGATGTTCTTCGTCACTGCACTGCGAGTGATTCACCTGCCCATCGTACTCGTGTTGCGTTTTGTTGCTCGGCACATTGCCTTTCGCCCCCAACGTCGTTACTTGACCGCACTACTGGCCTCGCGGTTAGCGGTCTGTGGATCGGGAGGTCTGGATTACGAAGGACGTTATCGGCTTAGCAGCAAGGCGATGGCGATCGATACGATTGCCGACATGGGAAGCTTTCGTGGCGAGCGGCCGGTGTTTGTTTATGGACATTGGCTCAGTCATTATTGTGCGAAAACGTTCCTGTCGTTGGCGTCGACTCGCATCATGTTCGCTCGACGTCAACGCTTGCAAATCGGATTGTCGGATTCGAACATGGCCGATCATGCCGAGTATGTGAAATTTGCATCGGTGTCACTGGTGCTCGATATGATCGAAGCGGGAGCGGTCGCGGACTTGCCCGTTTTAAAGAACAGCGTCGCATCGATCCATCGCATCGCAAGTGATTGGAATTTGATTTCGAGCGTGCCCACGTCGCAAGGCGAATTGTCGGCGTTGGAAATACAAAAGAAGTACTTGATGGCGGCCAGACAATTTGTTGGCGAAACGTCAAAGCAATGGCATGGCGAATCCGAGACGGTGCTGAGTCGCTGGGGATCGCTAATCGACATCCTGTCGGCGTTCCGGCGAGACCACACGCAGACACGCGACGCGATCGGACGCATCGACTGGATGACGAAGAAGCACTTGATCGATGCGCTTGGTGAGAAGTCCGAGTGGACGGAGAAGAAGAAGATTGATTTGCGTTACCACGAATTATCCGCCGCGGGGTATTTCCAGCAGCTGATCCGGCGGCTGCCAGAAGCGGTCCTTGTCAAACAGCAAAACGTCGATCGACGCCGCCGTTCCCCACCCTCGGGATCCCCGGCGGCCCGACGCGGCTGGATGATTCGTGAGTTCACTGGCAGTGACGAAGTGTTCCATACCGACTGGGCCTACGCGATGATCGGTCGCGGCCGCAAGCGAAAGCGAGTCAACTTCGACACATAGCAGTGCAGCGGGCCAAAGCACGTAGCGGAAGTCGTCAAGACTTTCGTCCAACTGCGTAGCGGAAGTCGTCAAGACTTTCGACGTTTACCACCCACGACGAAACTCATACGCCGCTACCACGATTCCTCATCCCTAGTATTGCAACCCCGGCACGTCTGTCGAAGCCTAAACCCAGCGTCCCTCAGGAGGCGATTTGGTCGTTAAAACAGGAACAAACGGACTGAAAAATGCGGTGGGTGGGGGTGCACAAAAAGGAATCGCATGGGGGGAGTTGACGAATTGGGCCGCGGACGCAAAACTCTGCATACTGCTAAGCGAAAGCACGACAAGAGCGGCCGTGGCGGAACTGGCAGACGCGCTAGGTTGAGGGCCTAGTGGGAGTTAATCCCGTGGAGGTTCGAGTCCTCTCGGCCGCATTCAAAAAGCCCCGTAATACACGGGGCTTTTTCGTGCGCGGATGGTATTTGGGATCACGTCCCGACGAACTCCCCAGCTCGCCTGATTTGACAGCAGAGCACCGGTATTTGCGACTCACGCACCGGTCTTCAGGATCCGTAGCCGAATTGAGTTTGTCAAACGAGGTGACAGGTGCCGTCGCCTCTGGCGGCCGAATGACGCTTTGCCGAGGGCAACACGGCGGTAAGCGATCGCGTCCCCTGAGAGTCACTCGCTGCGAAACCAAGCGTAAGCGATGTTGGCAACAAAAAATGACAGCCGTTGTCTTTTGTCTTGACGGCTCGTCTCGCCATTGTTCGTTCGAATCGGGACGACAGAAACATTGGTGCGACAGAAAGATTTTTTCGACCGCGCTGAGGCCTAGTTATTTATTCGTCGGGTCGATATCGATGTCTACAACAAAGCCTTACCGATCTGCGGGAATGGTGGTGGCCCCAAATCATCAATCAACTAGGACGGGGCTTTGCGGAGGCTGACTCGAGGTTCATGACTTGCGAACCGTGGATAAGTTGATTGAGGTCGCCAGAGTTAGTTCGTGAGCTCGTTCGAACTCGTCCGGTGTTTGATCGTTCAGTGTTTGGTGGATACGGTTTGTGTTGTAGTCAGTTTAGACGAATCGAAACTCGCTGAGCCTCGCTTCTTCGATGGCGGGAAGCGTTTCGAACTTCGTCCGCTCATGGTTCACCTGCCACACTCTTGGCGATAGATTGCCCCGTGTGTTTGATTCAGTCTGCCATGACTCATTGCAGTAAGTCGTTCTGGTTGGTTCTCGAACGCGTGCACTAGGCGAGATGATTCGTTGGCAAAATGATTTCCAGACTGGAGATGCGTTGGCTTTTCATCATTTTGCCCGTAAATTTTTTTACCAATTTCCAATACAGGCTGCTTGTGGCTGCGCCAGGATGAGACGCGAGATTCGGAATTTGAGAAATCAAATGGGTCAATCCTCTTCGCATCAGCGGGAGCAGGTGGCTGCTTAGCGAAATGCCTCGATCGCTCCAAGCGGACGTGGCAGGTGGGCTTTATCTCGCGTTGAACCGCTGCAACCTGCGGGCAACCACCTTTCACGGAGAAGCTGATTTCGAGGAGAAGCTGCGCTGGTGTCAGGTATTGTGTTCGATGATCGCGTGGTTCATGTCGCCCCTTCGGGGCTTTGGGATTGCGTTGTGTCCAGCAACCACGGGCTCACGCCACGTGGCTACATCGTGCCGTCCCGTTGGGACTTAATTTAGCACGCTCGTGGAGATGGGTTGGCCTGAGACAAAAAACGCTGGTTGGTGCCGCTGCCGGCTTCGGAAACTTAGCGAGGTGTGTAAGCGTTGTCGTTGATACCGTTGCTCTTGGACTTCGGACTCCCGAGTCCTCCGTGCTTACACGCCTGGAAATTGCCCTATCGTTGTGTTCCACGGCGAATAACAACTCGATGCATCCGCGAGGGACCGTGTCGAGCAAAAGATTTCCTCGCTTTCGCGTTTTGAAGTTGCGTTATTTGCTGTCGCGGAGCCACATATTTCGGTAACCTCGGACTTTAGTCCGAGGATTTTCGCCAGTATCAATCGAGTCCCAACGGGACGTTTTGTGACATGGTCGTCCGCCACAGAACGTCGCTCCGCGACGGGGTCCCAATTTCAGAACCGATAACCTTGGACTCAAGTCCAAGGCTATTGCACAATGTGCCTCCGGCACAAAAACAGCAACTTCAAAACGCGTCAACGAGAGACCGAGTGAAGTTTAAGATTCCCTCGCTGACGCGTTCGGGTTGTGACAAATGCTTCGCAGCGTTGGTCGAAGCGACAAATGGGACGCCAACCAAATATCCCAGCCTACCAGCTTAGTTCCGCTGATTTGTGTCAGTACTCGCTCACGCATCTGTATCGATAGGAATATTACCGCGACAGAAAAATGAAGAAGCACCAACACGGTAAAACAATCTTTCTGTCGCACCAATTTTTCTGTCTTCCCTTGACCGAAATCACAATCGTGAGGAGCCCCACCGAAGGAGACGTCAACGGATGTCAGCTTTAGTTCCCCACCCTCGACGTGTCACCGGCGCGACCGTTTGGGTGGCCGTCTCTCCGTACTGCCAAACACAATCCCCACCGATCATCGTCAGTGCGAGATGATGGTTAAACAGGTAGCCAGGTGTCGTTCGATCTATTCGCGGTTTTGGGAAACGTTATGAATCATTTCTGAGTCGTGTTGTGCCAAGTTATCACAACCCGACACGTCAGCGCGGAATCGTAATCTTGACTCGGTCCCTCGCTGACGCTTCGGGTTGTAAAGAATTCGCAAATTCAAGAACTGCCGCATGGGATTGCGTGCTGTCGACGGTGATGCGGCGGGGGGAACAAGCCATCAGGCGTTCCGCCTTCGGATCCCGATGCCGGGCAAGTCGCTGAGGGTTAACTTGCCGTCGATCACCTTCACTCCCTCGTAGAGATCGTTGGTGATTAGCAGGTTCCCATCGAGATCGGCCCAGTCCACGAGCGGCGATAGTTGTGCGGCCGCCGATACTGCACAAGACGTTTCTGTCATGCATCCCATCATCACCCTCATGTCCAATGCTCGGGCCACGGTGATCATCTTTTGAGCCTCGCGCAAGCCCGTGCTCTTCATCAGCTTGATATTGATTCCGGAATACACGCCTTGAAAGTCGGCCACATCCCCCAGACGCTGAAACGCCTCGTCGGCAATGATGGGAAGCGGGCTTTTGGATGTCAGCCAAGCCAAATCATCGACGGCGGTCTTGGCAAGCGGTTGCTCCACAAACTCCGTCCCCTGCTCGGCCAACCAGTGCACCATCTCCAACGCTTCGTGCTTATCACTCCATCCCTGGTTCACATCGACATAGATGGGCACGTCCGTCACCGAACGCACGGCTTCGATCATCTCCCGGTCATTCCCTCCGCCTAGTTTGACTTTCAACACCTTGAACCGGGCAGCCTCCTTCGTCTTCATCTTCACCATTTCAGGAGTGTCGATCCCGATGGTGAACGAGGTCATGGGGGTGTTTGCTGGATTGATCCCCCAGAGCTTATGCAGTGGCTTACCGACCAACTTGCCTAGCAGGTCATGCAGGGCAATATCGACACAGGCTTTTGCCGCTCGGTTGCCTGCTTCCAGCGAGTCGACATAGGCGAGAATATCGTCCAACAGAAAAGGGTCCTTGAACTGCTCCAACTTCACCTTGCTGAGGAATTGCATCACCGACTGCTGCGATTCGCCCAGGTAGGGAGGCATGGATGCTTCGCCATACCCCGTCAATCCCTCGTACTGGATCTCGGCAAGCACTACGGGCGTTGTTTTCCGAGAGTTTCCAGCGACGGTAAAGGTGTGCTCTAGCTGCAACTCGTAGGGCCTAAAGCTTAGCTTCATTTTCCCGTTGCCAATCGATGCCGGCGCCGCCGCGAGCGATGCAGGATTTTCCTGCGCCGTGCACTTGGTCTGTGGCAGTACAGTCGCCAGCGAGGTCACTCCCATTCCGCTCAGAAAGGCTCGTCGTCCGCTCTTCATTCTCTGCTCCTGATGATTTCGTTGTAAAAGGCATTCTCTGCAGTGGACTGGAAACCTTCAAACGGCTCGCCCACAATCCTAACCGCTTTCACAAATATCGCGGGGTAGCTCTCGATGAAATTGGGTTGGGTGCTGTCCATGCTGTTGATACTGACTCGTTCCCGGTAACCGGCGGAGTGAATGTATTCGCCTCCGCCGATGTACATGGCCACATGGGTTACCTTCTCTTTAGCTGCTGCCGATGCTTTTCTGCCAAAGAACAGCAAATCCCCGGGCTCCAGAGCGTCCGAAACAAAGTCGGTAGTCAGTTCCCGGCCGACCATGGCCTGCATGTTTGCGTCGCGTGGCAACAGCATGCCGTTCATGAAATAGACATTGCATATCAGTCCACTGCAATCAATGTTCTTGGACGACGTGCCTCCCCATAGATAAGGAATCCCATGAAACTTTAGAGCGGTCCGAACAAGACTATCCTGCACGGTCGTTTGATGAAAAATCGCCTCCGCCGAAATCAGCTCGCGACTCTCCACCCATCCTCGACGTCCATCGGGATACAGGACCTGAGTGAATCCAGCCTGCTCCGAGACTTTGCGGACGATGTTCCCCATCACGAGGTCGCTGACCGGCAACGACTCGACATTTGGGGCACTGTAGGATCGTCCCGACTGGACCGTGTAAATAACTTTTTCGGAGTCTCTATATGCCGTCAGTTCTTGTTGATTGACACGCTGCACTTCGGCGTTATTCACCCAGCCGATGTATCCGTCGGGAACTTGGATCAGACTCTTGCCACGCTCTGACTTCAGGATCCGCACGGGGGTGCCCAACAGGGCCTGAGTCACAAGTTCCTTGGTGCTGCTGGGTTCACGACGCAAATGAATCACTGAATTATTCACCAGAGCATTGACGATTGAACCTGTCTCCTTTTCAGGAAGTAACACCAATTGGTTGACCACCTCGGGATACTGCCGCTGAAGCGATTGCGAGACCGCGTCAAACGTTTCTTGACTCAACAGGTTTCCCTGCACCCGTAGGCCCCTTTGTGAGGCATGAACCTGGACATCCCAAAGTTCAATTCGACTATCAGGTGCATGCGTCGCGCGTAGCGAGTCCAACAATTCATTCAGCTCTGAAAGGGTTGGCGTCGCTGGGGATGCAAACGCACAAGCGAACAATAGCGGCAACAGCACGATCATCAACATTCTTCCGCGAGCTTGGGGTGGGAAAACAATTTACCTCGGCACGCAATTCCGTGGGCTAGCGAGGTTGGATATGGGAAGGTGTGAAGTTTTACATCCAGTGGCGAGGACGAAGAGCTGACAAGGTGGGCGGTGGGCCAGCTCCATCGATGCCCGAAGGATCACGAGTCGGTCGTTCAGGCGAAGTTCATTTTATACCGCTGGCGATCGTCGTGCGCGCCCGACGAAACAAACACCGATGAATACCGTCGCCGACTCTGTTGGCGGTTCTCGTCGCCATTGCAGGGGCGATTAGGTGAATTGGAGCCACCTGGAAATTTTTCCTCAGTGGACACCTTTTTTTAGAGACTGTGACAGCCTCGGCGGGAAGTCGTCCTTCACAAGTGGATACGTCGGTGGCGGTCAAACAGAGCGGCTATCGGCGTTGCTTCTCCCCCCACTTCTCTGCATCAGGTGCATACATGGAAAACTTCTTTGGACGATGGGCCGAGCCTCGTCACGCCGCCAACCGCAAAGCCTCTACAGCAAAGAAGAAGGGGCATAAACGCAAAAACACTCGGCGATGTCTGAAGACAGAGTCCTTGGAGGCTCGACAGCTGTTGGCCGCCAATCTCTTCAACAACGACGTCATGGTTGAAGATTTGCACCAAGAGGAGGTGGCACCGGCGGTCGAATCACTGGCTAATGCCAACCATATGCACCGGCGATCCGACAGCGGCGGATTGCACAAACACGATCGCCATGAGATTCCAGAGTCCTATGATGACGTTGACGTTCCGTCAGACGAGAGGGATGACGCGCCCAGTGATCTTCCAACCGATACTTCACTAGAGGGGCTGCCGACCGAATATCGGTCCATCGACGGGTCGGGCAACAATCTCGAAAACCCCGAACTCGGCACGGCGGGTACTCAACTCACTCGCATCGCGGACAGCGACTATGCTGACGGAATCTCGGAGCCTGCCGGTGAAGATCGCCCCAGCGCACGAGAGATCAGCAATGTGCTGGCGACCGATGAAAGCCTGATCAACGATCGCGACTTGTCCGCATTCGTCTATGCGTGGGGCCAATTCATCGACCACGACATCTCACGTACGCCTACGGGTGAAGAGTCGTTTGACATCGAAGTCCCTACGGGCGACGAATACTTTGATCCCTTCGCAACGGGAACCCAGACGATTTCGCTGACCCGGTCGGCTTACGATCCCGAAACCGGAACCGATTCCGCTCGCGAACAGATCAACGCCATCACCACTTGGATCGACGGTTCGGTGATTTATGGATCCGACGATGCAACCGCGATGGCGTTGAGCACGCTTTCAGGCGGCCATTTGAAGACGAGCGAAGGCGATTTGTTGCCGTACAACAACGACGAAACGTTTCCCGACGGAACGCTTCCGATGGACAATGATGCAGGAATTGTTCCTGACGACGAATTGTTTGCCGCAGGAGACGTACGCGCAAACGAGAACATCGAACTGACCGCGCTGCAAACGTTGTTCGTGCGAGAGCACAATCGACTCGCCGACGAAATTGCAGCTACCGATCCAACGCTGACCGACGAAGAAATCTATCAGCAAGCGCGTGCGATTGTGGTCGCTGAACTGCAAGCAATCACCTACAACGAATGGCTTCCGGCGGTCTTAGGCGAAGACGCGCTCAGCGAATACGATGGCTACGATTCATCGGTTGATCCCACCATTGCCAACGAGTTCTCGACCGCCGCGTTCCGATTCGGACATAGCTTGCTTGGCGATGATGTCGAGTTTTTGGACAACGAGGGAAACGCAATCGCAGAAGAGATCCCGCTGAGCCAGGCGTTTTCAAACCCCGAAGCGGTCTCGGAAAATGGAATCGATTCCATCATCAAGTATTTGACGGCCGACCCATCTTCGGAATTGGATATTCAGGTCGTCGACAGCGTCCGCAATTTCTTGTTTGGTCCTCCCGGATCGGGCGGGTTCGACTTGGTGAGTTTGAACATCCAGCGGGGCAGGGACCATGGATTGTCGGACTACAACTCGACGCGGGTCGCTTACGGATTGGATCCCGTCGAAAGCTTTGCCGACATCACGTCGGACCCGGATCTACAAGCCAAACTGGAGCAACTTTACGGCACGGTCGATGATATCGACCTGTGGGTGGGCGGATTGGCCGAAGACCATGTCGACGGCGCCAGTGTCGGCGAAACGTTCCAAACCATCATCACGGACCAATTCGAGCGACTTCGCGACGCCGATCGGTTTTGGTACGAGAACACGTTCTCTGGATCCGCGTTGGCTGAAATCGAAAGTACGACGCTGTCCGACATCATCGAGCGCAATACGGAACTCACCGATCTGCAAGAGGATGTGTTCCTCTTTAGCGCTTCGATTTCAGGCACAGTCACCACAGAGGAAACCGTCCAGCAAAACAATCGCGATGGCCGAACCAAGTCCAAGGGGAACGACAAGTCCAAGGAGGGTGGTACAACCGAAGGGGTCTCGGGACAGGTGATCCAGTTGGGCAGTGAAGGGGAAATCGTTGCTGAAACGACAACCGATTCCGAGGGCAACTACCGCTTCGATGTTCAAGATGGTCTACGGACGGGCGAATACGAAATCTATCTGGTTTCGCAAACCGACGACATTGTCTCGACGATCGCGGTGGAGGAGGTTGCGATAACAACCGGGGACGTCCATTTGGAGAATATTGATTTCTCGCTCAGCGATGATGACGGCGACACGGGGTCAGACCATCGTGACAAATCTCAACGCTCCGGCTCGGGCTCCGACTCGGGCCAACGGTCCGACAGTGGACAACGTCGCGGTTCCGCTTCGGACAACGAGCAATCAGGCCGAGGGGACCAATCGCTTCAGCAACCGCTGCGTCCTGATCTTGTCGATCCGTTCTTCAGTGGCCGAGACATCTCGTTTCGCAACCCACAACGGTAACAGCCGCTGAAACGTTGCCCCGGCTCCACGTCGAACGTTCCTTGCGATTGTGTGTACGGTCAAGGGAAGACAGAAAGATTGGTGCGACAGAAAGATTGTTTACCGGTTTTGGTGCTTCGTCATTTTTCTGTCGCGTAAATATTTCTGTCGACAGAGATGCGTGAGCGAGTGCGGGCATCAGGCGACGTGCGTTCTTGAGTGGTCCCCACAGGATCATCTTGCGGTCCAACCTCCGTCGACCGTCAATAGGCTACCGGTGACGTAGCTGGACGCGGGACTGGCGAGAAACAACGCGGCACCCTGAATCTCGCTTAACTCTCCCCAGCGCTGCAGTGCCGTCGCGCCGACGATAAATTGTTTGGCCTCTTCGGTCTCGGCGATCGGTACATTCATCGGCGTCAGAAACGGCCCGGGACAGATTGCGTTCACGGTGATCTTGTCCTTCGCAAACTCCAAACCGAGCGCCCGCGTCATTTGGACCACCGCCCCTTTGCTGGTTGCGTAGGGCGTTCGGTTGGCCAAACCTACCACCCCCAGCGTGCTGGCCATATTGATGATCCGGCCATACTGCACCTGCTTCATCACCGCCGAAACATGTTTACAGCACAACCACATGGCATCGACGTTGATGCTTTGGACTTCGCGAAACTCTTCCAGCGTTAACTCCTCGATCGAACCTCGGATATTGATTGCCGCGTTGTTGACGAGGATGTCAATGCGACCAAATTCGTCGACGCAGCGCTGTGTCAACGCTTTAACTTGGTCTTCATCCGAAACATCCGCGGCCAATCCAATCGCTTTGATGGGATACTCCGCTGCGATCGCTGCCGCTGCATCTTGGGCTTCCTTATCGTTGCGACTGACGAGCAGCAGGTTCGCTCCGGCGGACGCCAGCCCCGCCGCCATCGCCTCCCCGAGTCCCTTAGATCCGCCGGTGACGATGGCGACTTGGTTGTCGAGTTTGAATTGCGAAATACCGGGCCAACGAGTCATTGATCATCCACGTGAATCGAGTGATTTGAAAACACCGCCCCTTCCCGAATCATCTCGAGTAAGGTTGGGTCCATTGTAAGATAAGTTTAACCTTGCATCACATCGTTACCGCGATCGTCAAGCTCGACGACTTGTGCCGCCATGGTGCTGTGGTTTTGGGTTATATTGGCTGCACCGAACAACGGCTTTGCGAGTTGTGGCTACGCTCGCCAGAGCGTGGATGATGGCCGCGCAAGTGCATGTCACCACCATCTAGCGAAGCTAACTACCAGAGAAGTCGGAACGACGCGCCCCAATGGGTTAAAACGGCTATCCCGCCCGATGACACCTGCCTAGCATTCCCTCCTTTCGAGTCCAAACATGTTCAATCGTCGTCAGTTTCTCGGCACCGTGCCTGTTTCTGCGGTCGCCATTTCCTCGGTTCACCTAGATGCCCAGGCTGATGGCGCGGAGTTGCCAACGGGCCACACCAGTGCCAGCGAACTAATCGCCAGCCCTCCGGTCGTGCAAAATCCTCGCAGCAATGGGTTTGGCGTTAGCGTTGCTGTGAACCAGTTGGCGACGGCATGGGTTGAGTATGGCTTCAGCAAAGATGACTTGCCGTTCACGGCGGTGGCGAGCCAGTATGGATTGATTCACGCCGATGATCGTGTCCTGCATGTTCGCGTCCATCACCCGGAAGCCCTGCCAACCGATCGGCCGATCTTTTACCGCGTGAAAGTTCAACCGCTTCGCTATGCCAACGCGTACGTGCTCGAGCGTGGCGAACCTCAATCCACCGCGACCTATCCATTGCAATTGACGAGTGCATCGGCTCCGCGGGTTCGCATCGTCAGTATCAATGACACGCACGAAAACTTGGAAACAATCCATGCGCTTCACCGTGAGATTGATAAACTCGATCCCGATTTGCTGATTTGGAATGGCGACAGCTGCAACGATTTCGACGCCTCCGATTCTCCTGAACAGATCTTGCTGAATCCCGCCCAAGATCCACAGCGATCTTGGGCGAGCACTCGTCCGATACTGTTTAGCAATGGAAACCATGACGTGCGAGGTCAACGAGCTCGTGAAGTCATCGACAGTTTTGCTGCGGCTCCCGAGTCATCGGAACTACCCTACAATCAAGCTCTACGGTTCGGGCCTCTGGCGTTGATCACACTTGACACCGGAGAAGACAAACCGGATCACCATCCCGTATTCGCAGGCACCGCAGCCTACGAACCCTACCGAGAAAAACAAGCGACTTGGTTGGCTCAAACGCTCAAGCGACCTGAGATCGCCGATGCCCGCTACAAGGTCGTCGCCTGCCATATCCCGCTGCGAGGAACCGACGGACAAAATGACGGCACGACGCTCGATGGTTACGCAAGCTACAGCGGTTTTGGGGCCAAGCTATGGCTGCCCATGCTGAAACAAGCCAATTGTCAAGCGATTGTATCGGGGCACATGCATCGCGACCGGCTTGACGCGGCGAGCAAGGAGATGCCGATCCTGCAGTTCGTCGGTGGTGGTCCCAAACCGGATCAAGCCACATTGACGATCATCGATGCGAGTGACGACGGCAACCAGAAATCGCTAATGATCCGTATCGTGGACCTCGACGGCAAAGTGTTGCATGAACATCAATGGTCGTAACGGCATTTTCCGTTAGATAGTTTCGCCAGAAGGTGGTGATTCGCATTAGCCGTGGAACGAAAATCTTGACGGGTTGTTGGTCTACTGAGCCGTAACGCGTAAGCGGCCGGGTCCCACACAGGCCCCGGTGCCTGACGGCCCACGGCTCAAATAGTCAACGATCCGTTGCGGCTTTCGTTGAGTATGGTTAGAAGACGTTGCGCGGATGGAAGGGAGAGGGGGGACGAAACTTTTGACGAGTTCCGCTACAGGCGGTTCGGCGTAGCGGAAGTCGTCAAGACTTTCGTCGGTCTCCTGAGCCGTGACGCGTCAGCGGCCGGGTCTCCGCGATACCCGGTGCCATACGGTCCACGGCTCAAATAATCAACGATCTGTTGAGGCTTTCGTTGAGTAGGGTTAGAAGACGTTGCGCGGATGGAAGGGGGAGGGGGGACGAAACTTTTGACAAGTTCCGCTACAGGCGGTTCGGCGTAGCGGAAGTCGTCAAGACTTTCGTCGGTCTATTGAGCCGCGACGCGTAAGCGGCCGGGTCCCATGCACGACCCGGTGCCTTACGGCCAATACCGCTAAATCGACATTTCCACCTGGTCGGCGAAGATGCCATTGGGCGGAGGCGGATTGCGGTCGCAGTCGCGTTTGGTGGGCCAAGCTTGACTGCGTTTCTTCACCTTGCGGGGGTTAA